>NZ_RZQL01000560.1 GCF_003997935.1 Mesorhizobium sp. M7A.F.Ca.US.006.01.1.1 | reverse complement strand
GGCCTCAACCCGGCCAAGGCGATCGCGGAGATCAAGAAGATGATGGTGGAGAGAAGGGTTTAGGCGTAGCGGATTTGCTGCAAACCTCGGATGTAGCGATCCGTAGCGCCCCCCTCTGTCCTGCCGGCCTCGGAAAGGATTTTAGTCTAATGAGCGATGACCTTCCCATCCTTTCCCCCGTGGAAGCTCGCATTCTCGGCTGCCTGATCGAGAAGAAGGAGTTGACGCCGGATGTCTATCCGCTGACGC
>NZ_RZQL01000559.1 GCF_003997935.1 Mesorhizobium sp. M7A.F.Ca.US.006.01.1.1 | reverse complement strand
CAGGTCTCGGAATTGCTCTCGCGCGATGCGGTGAAGCGGCCCGGCGTGCACTCCCAGACGCCGACTTCCAGTGTGCCGTCAGGCGAGGTCCACAGCGTCTTCGACGCTTCGAGCTGATCGCCGCTGACCCGGCTGGCAGGACCGCATCAACGACGCCTTGCGGCAGGCGATAGAAGGCAAGCCTGTTGTCGCCGAGGGCAATCGTTCAGACGACGAGTAGCACCTGTTCCAGCCAGCTCACGCCTCGAAGTG
>NZ_RZQL01000558.1 GCF_003997935.1 Mesorhizobium sp. M7A.F.Ca.US.006.01.1.1 | reverse complement strand
ATCGAAGCTCGAATGGCTGTAGCCGCCGAGCAAACCGACACGCCAGCCGCCCACCAGCGTGTCGGCGCCCGCCAGCAGGCCCCCCGTCGAACGATCGAAAGCGGCGGCATTGCCGTCGCTGTCGGTATTGCCCCACGACCCAAAGGCCTGACCCCAGACGGCAAAACGGTCGGTGTCGGCGGCGACCATTTCCGGGCCGCCCTCGCCATAGGCCATGACCGGCAATGCGGCCGCGCCAACATCGCCGAAGGCGGC
>NZ_RZQL01000557.1 GCF_003997935.1 Mesorhizobium sp. M7A.F.Ca.US.006.01.1.1 | reverse complement strand
GTTGTTGGCGGTGATTGTTTCGCCCGAGGCCAGCCGCACGCCGGTTGCCCGACCATTGCTTTGAACGATCGAAGCGACATCGGCGCCGGTGCGGATGTCGCCGCCGCGTTCCCGGATCAAAGCCTCGAAGGCAGCCAGCAGGTTTCTTGCCCCGCCCTTGACGATCGGCGCGCCCGCCGCCTCAAGCGCGAAGGCGATGACCTTGGCGATCTGACCGGAGAAGGCGTCTTCGGGGCCAAGCCCGGCATGCAGCACCCAGG
>NZ_RZQL01000556.1 GCF_003997935.1 Mesorhizobium sp. M7A.F.Ca.US.006.01.1.1 | reverse complement strand
CGGAAGGCCGGCCTCGTCAACCGAAGTCCCAGGCGCCCCCACCTGCGGAACGGTGACCGTCGGCACGTCGTTGGTGCCGTTGATGGTGATCTCGACCGTTGTCGTCGAGGTGTCGCCGTCGCCATCGGTCAGCGTGTAGGTGAACGTGTCCGTCAGATGCTGGCCGGTGGTCAGCGCCTGGACCGCCGCGGCGCCGTTGTTGAGCGTATAGCTGTAGTGGCCGTTCGCGTCGATCGTGATTGAACCGTAGCTGCCCACCACGGCCGAGCCGACATGGCCCGAGGCCGATGCAACCGTGCCCGCTTCGACGCC
>NZ_RZQL01000555.1 GCF_003997935.1 Mesorhizobium sp. M7A.F.Ca.US.006.01.1.1 | reverse complement strand
GCTCCGGTATCACCGGTCGAGCCGGTTGCTCCAGTAGAGCCTGTTGCTCCAGTCGATCCGGTCGAACCTGTTGCCCCAGTAGAGCCGGTCGAACCTGTCGATCCGGTCGAGCCAGTTGCTCCGGTATTACCGGTTGCACCTGTGGCGCCGGTAGAGCCGGTTGCTCCGGTCGAACCAGTAGAGCCTGTTGCTCCGGTATCACCGGTTGCTCCTGTGGCGCCGGTCGAGCCGGTTGCTCCGGTCGATCCGGTCGAACCTGTTGCCCCAGTAGAGCCTGTTGCTCCAGTATCACCGGTTGCTCCTGTGGCGCCGGTCGAGCCGGTTGCTCCGGTCGATCCGGTCGAACCTGTTGCCCCAGTAGAG
>NZ_RZQL01000554.1 GCF_003997935.1 Mesorhizobium sp. M7A.F.Ca.US.006.01.1.1 | reverse complement strand
CCGAGCACCGCGTTGTCGAGAAGACGCAGCAATTGTGGATCGTCGGGAAGCCGTTTGCGGAGCAGCTCAAGACTACCCAGAATCGCCATCAGCAAATTGTTGAAATCGTGAGCGACGCCGCCCGTCAGTTTGCCGATCGCATCCATTTTTTGGGAGTGGAAAAGGGCCTCACGTGCCTGATCCAGGGACTCCTGCGCCTTCTTCCGCTCCGTAATGTCGCGTGTGATCTTCGCGAACCCCAGGAGTTCGCCATCCTCGTGCCGAATGGCGTCGATGACCACGTGGGACCAGAACGCAGTGCCGTCTTTGCGTATACGCCAGCCTTCGCGCTCAACTCGCCCTTCACGGGCGGCGATCTCCAGGGCACTTTGCGGACTGCC
>NZ_RZQL01000553.1 GCF_003997935.1 Mesorhizobium sp. M7A.F.Ca.US.006.01.1.1 | reverse complement strand
TGACCTTCGGACGGGCGAGATCCGCTTCGAGCAGATTGTACTCGGTCAAAAGGTCGGCGTTCTGCAGGCGCAGGCTCTTTTCCATGCGGCGCGTGTTGGCATAGGTCTCGACGCCGAAGGGCATCACGCCGGTCGAGCGCAGGGCGTCCCAGACGGCCAGGCCGTCCTCGTAGCGCATGTGCAGTTCCCAGCCCTGCTCGCCGACATAGGAGATGCGGAAAGCGGTGACATCCTTGCCGCCGATCCGGACCGGCTTGATCGCCGCGAATGGGAAGTTCTCAACAGAGAGCCCGTCCGGATTTTCGACCACCTTCTGCAAGGTCGCCCGGGCGTTCGGCCCCCAGATGCCGATAGTGACGTATTTCTCGGTCACGTCGGTGATAGTGACGTCGAAGCCTTTGTCCTGTGC
>NZ_RZQL01000552.1 GCF_003997935.1 Mesorhizobium sp. M7A.F.Ca.US.006.01.1.1 | reverse complement strand
AGGCCGAGACGGTCAGGGCCACAATTGGCGGCGGCTTGATCCATACGATCGGCGATCGCTCGACGGGCATTGTCGCGCAATCCATCGGCGGTGGCGGCGGCACCGGCGGCGGTTCCGCAGGGCTGAACCTAGGCCTCGGCATCGGGATCGGTGGCAAGGGCGCCGGCGGTGGCGGCGGCAAGACCGTTGATGTCATCAACGGCGCCGTCGTGCAGACCGAAGGTATTCAGTCGCACGGCATCATGGCGCAGTCGGTCGGCGGCGGCGGCGGCTCCGGCGGCTTTGCGGTGACGGTTGGCGGACCTTCCTTCTCGCTGGGCGGCAATGGCAGTTCCGGTGGTGGCAGCCAGAAAGTCTATGTCGAAAATACGGCTCGGATCACCACTGACAGGGACCTCTCGATCGGCATCTTCGCG
>NZ_RZQL01000551.1 GCF_003997935.1 Mesorhizobium sp. M7A.F.Ca.US.006.01.1.1 | reverse complement strand
GACACGGACGCGGTCGGCTCGGGCGGCATCGTGGCGCAGTCGATTGGCGGCGGCGGCGGCAATGGCGGCCGTGCGGCCACGATGGCCGGCTCGGTCAGCAACGGCGTCAATGTAAGCCTCGGCGTTACTGTCGGCGGCTGGGGCGGCGACGGTGGCAGGAGCGACCTGGTGATCGTCGATACCGGCCTCAGCGGCGGCGGCAGCATCGTCACCAAGGGTTACCAGGCTGGCGGCATTCTTGCCCAGTCGGTCGCCGGCAGCGGCGGCAATGGCGGCGATTCCTGGGCGGCGGCTGGCGGTTACGGCGTCAATGTCAGCGTTAACGCGACGGTGAGCATCGGCGGTGGCGGCGGCGACGGCAATGTCAGCGACGATGTGCTCGTCCACAATGCCATGACGGTGCAGACGGATGGCGACAT
>NZ_RZQL01000054.1 GCF_003997935.1 Mesorhizobium sp. M7A.F.Ca.US.006.01.1.1 | reverse complement strand
GTCGACAGCCACGACGGACCACCCCGCGGCAAGCAGTCGCTGCATCGTCGCGCGTCCGATCCCACGGGCCGCTCCGGTTACGATAGCAGTGGGATACGGGTTGACGGCAATGGTCATTTATACCTCCAGACATTACCAGCCGACGTTACAGGTACGGCGGCGCCTGTCGAAGAGGTTGGGCATATCGATTGTTCATGCTGCTATGGGAACAGGGTCATGGAGGTTCGAATCCCTAGACTTCAAGACACCAGAACAGCTCAGCGTCTAGCGCCAAAGCGGCTTTCCTGCCGAAGCATGATGGCATGGTCGTCTGTTGCGCGGGGTCGGTAGAGACTGCCATCGCGGAGCGCACCCCAAGGCTTACTGCACTCGTTTCAACCAGAGTTCAGCGAATTAGAAAGGAAGATTGGATGGAAAAGTCCGACCGGTTGCCCAGCTATGATCTTTATATCGGCGGTCGTTGGGTGCCATCCAGCGGCCCCGAACGCTTCCCGACCTTCAATCCGTTTACGCGGCAGCCATGGGCTACGATTTCGCAGGCCGATGCATCGGATGTGGCAAGCGCGATTGCCGCAGCGCGTCATGCCTACGAGACCACCTGGCGTGGCACGAGCGGACTCGAACGGGGCAGGTTACTTTTCAAGCTTGCGGATCTTGTCGATGGTTCGGCCGAGCGCATCGGCAACCTGGAAACGACGGACAATGGCAAGGTGATTCGCGAGACGACCGGCCAGGCCCGATATCTGGCGCGCGTGCTGCGGTTTTATGCCGGCTATGCCGATAAGCTCTGGGGAAAAGTCATTCCGCTCGATCGCGGCGATGTGTTCGACTACGCGGCCCTTGAGCCCCTGGGTGTCGTTGGTCTCATCATTGCCTGGAACTCGCCAATGGCTATGCTCGGCAACAAGGCGGCGGCTGCTTTGGCCGCGGGCAACTGCGTGGTCGTGAAGCCCTCCGAACATGCGTCGGTCACCACGCTGGAATTCTGCAAGCTGGTGGAGGAAGCCGGCTTCCCGGCTGGCGTCTTCAACGTCGTCACGGGCGACGCGCGCACTGGCGATGCCTTGGCCAAAGCGGAGGGCTTGGATAAGATCAGCTTCACGGGTAGCGGCACGGCGGGGCGGCTGGTAGCTGCTGCGGCCGGGCGGACCCTTACGCCTGTGATCATGGAACTTGGCGGCAAGTCGCCGAACATCATCTTCGCGGATGCGGATCTGAAGAAGGCGAGCACAGGCGCCTTCGCCGGGATTTTCGGTGCAACGGGACAGACATGCATCGCGGGATCGCGTCTGCTTGTACAGCGCATCGTCTACGACGAAGTGGTGACGCATATCGTGGAACGAGCCCCTGCAATTCGACTTGGCGATCCGCGGATGGCCGAAACCGAGATGGGAACAGTGGCCAATGAACCGCAGTTCAATCGGATCATGGACTACATCGGCTCGGCAAAAAGCGAAGGCGCGACGTTGATGACGGGTGGCGGGCGGGCCACAGGCGAGGCGCTCGGTGACGGTCTGTTCATTCAGCCAACCGTTTTCGCGGAGGTCCGCAACGACATGCGCTTGGCTCAGGAGGAAATATTCGGCCCGGTGCTGGCGATCATCCCGTTCGACACGGAGGAAGAGGCCATCACGATTGCCAACGGAACCAGTTACGGCCTGGCTTCCGGAATTTGGACGCAGGATATCAACCGGGCCATGCGCGTTTCCCGCGCCATGCGCAGCGGCTTGGTCTGGATCAACACCTACCGTGCGGTTGCGGCGCAAATGCCTTTCGGCGGCGTCAAGGACAGCGGATTCGGAAGGGAACGCGGAGAGGAAGGTCTGATGGAGTTCATGACAGCAAAGAACGTCATGATCAATTATTCGGACGACGAGCGCGACCCCTTCGCAATCCAGACATGAGGGGCGGTCTGTACACCGAAACCCGGAATGAAGGCTGGCGCAAATGCGTAGGCGGATTCTGTATCCGTTCCCTTCACGGAATTTTCTGGGACAACCACTCGCAAACCATGTCGATGGCCAGCGCCGAGGGCGAGTTCGTTCCCGCCCAAGCTAGAAAGCCGTGATTGGCATCGCGTTGGTGGACATGCGTCACGTCGACGCCGCTTCGGGCCAGCTTGTCGGCGAGTTCGAAACCCTCGTCGCGGAGCGGGTCGAACTCTGCCGTCAACACATAGGTTGGTGCCAGTCCGCCAAGCTCCGATCTGAGAGGTGATACCCGGGGGTCGGTCGCCTCGGCCGGATCGTTCAGATAGAGTTCAAAGAACCAGCGCATGCTCTGTGCTGTAAGACCGTATCCCTCACCTCGCTCCACGTAGGAACGCCGCGTCGGATCCGGCGCATCGGTGACCGGATAGGCCAGCGCCAGGGCCGAGACAGAGAGCCCTTTCGCCTTGAGAAGGAGAGCCGACACGAGTGCAAGATTGGCGCCAGCGCTGTCGCCGGCAAGAACGACCCTGTCCCCGCCCAGCGCGTGCGCATTGTCGATCGCCCAGCCAATTGCCGCGGCACAATCGTCCACCGCAGCCGGGAATTTGTGCTCGGGAGCAAGCGCGTAGTCTACGGACAGGACGGGATAGGCCAATCGGTTGCAGAGCTGCCGGCATAAGGCGTCGTGAGACTCCAGGCCGCCGAGCACGAAGCCACCGCCGTGGAGAAAAACCACCAGCGGCCTCGCTGCCGGGCAGGCAGGCCGGTAGAGACGACCTGGCACCGAGCGCCCGGCTGTCATGATCGTCCGGTCCTCGACCGAGGCTACCGCGACCTTCGGCAACCCCCCATAGCGTGCCGCCAATCCGGTGCGGGACGTTTCCACGGGCAGGCTATGGATTGGCGGAAACCCGGCGGCAGCTTCGAGCACTTGACGCAGTTCGGGGTGCAATCTGTCGCCGCCCTCGAAACGCCTTAGCGCGGATGTAGCCGCCGGTCCACTTTCCTTGGCCCCCATCTCGGTCTCCTTCTTGCGCACAACGTCAAGCAAACAGATAGTCCGAAGGCTCAAATGTGCGCGTACGCTGCCAGTAGTCCACCAGGCGCCACGGTGAGTTGGTGGCGATACGGCCCCGGCTGTTCTTGAACCAATTGTTCACGCCGGGGGCACTCCACACAGTGCGCGTCAGCAATTCGTCGAGCTCGAGATTGTAAGCGTCGCAGACCTCGCGCCGGACCTCGATTTCGCTGCTCTTGCTCAACGCGAGGTGGTTGATGGCCGAAGCAATGTAGCGAGCCTGACATTCGATCTGGAAGATCACGCTGCCGCCGTGGCCAAGATTTGTGTTTGGCCCATACATGACAAAGAAATTCGGAAAGCCGGGCACAGTCAGGCCTAGGTAAGCGTGGGGATCGTCGCCGGACCATGCGGTCTCAAGGTCGAGCCCGTCTCGTCCCCCGATCGGGACGTTGTGAAGCATACGGGTCGCCTTGAACCCTGTTGCGAGGACGATCAGGTCGACGCGATGGCGCGTTCCGTCGGCGGCCACGAGGGCGTCGGTCTCGACGTGGTCGACACCCTTGTCGACGAGTTCGACGTTGTCGCGCTTCAGCATGTCATACCAGCCAAAATCGATCGGTATGCGCTTGGCCATCGGAGGGTAGTCAGGAAGAGATTTTGCCAGCAGATCCGGGCGATCCGCAAGCTTGTCGCGGATGTAGGAGGTAAACAACTCGCGCAGGCCGTCATTCTGCGGCGAAGGGCGGAAGCCTTCAGGCCCCGCTTGCATCATCAGCGCGGGATAAAGGCGGTCTCCAAACTGCCAGAAGAGCGTCAACCGATACCACTTCAGATAATCGGGTACGTGGGAATAGGCCCATCCGTCTCCCTCCTTGACTGGCTGGTGATAGAGCGGACGGGAAGATAGCCATTGCGGTGAGCGCTGGAAGATCGTCAGGCTCGAAACCGAGGGAGCAATCGTCGGCCCAAGCTGAACCGCCGACGCGCCGGACCCGATGATGGCGACGCGCTTGCCCTCCACGGCAAGATCAGGCCGCCAGCGCGCGGTGTGGACGACATCGCCGGTGAAGTTATCCAGCCCCTTGATGTCGGGGACGGAGGGAACGTTGAGCTGGCCTAGCGCGCTGACGACGACATCCGCGTCCTCGGGAATGGCTTCACCGGAGCCGTTGGCCACCACCAGTCGCCAGCGATGGCTGGCAGCATCGTATCGCGCGGATGACACGGCCGATCCAAACCGGATATGCGGGCCCAGCTCGAACCGGTCGATACACTGTTCTATGTAGGTGAGGAGTTCGGGCTGCTTGCTGAAATAGCGCTGCCACCGCGCATTGAGCGCAAACGAATAGCTGTAGATGTGGCTCGACGTGTCGACCCCACAGCCCGGATAGCGGTTGTCATACCATGTGCCACCTGGGCCATCGTTCTTTTCGTAGATGGTAAAAGGTATGCCGGCCTTCTTCAGGTAGACCGCGACGCCGATGCCAGACAGCCCGGCGCCGATGATTGCGACATGGGGCGTTCCGGTTCTGATCGCCGGGGACAGCTCGGGTTGGTAAAGCCGTCGCGGCCAGAGTGCCGACTCTTCCATGAGCATGTCGACATACTCATCCGGCACGGCGACGCCTGTTGCGAAGTCGATGATGCGCCGCCATTTCGGATCGGCAGGGAGAAGCGGCGGCACATCCGGCCGCGCGACATGATCAAGCACCAGTTTCCGCAGGCGGTCGCACAGATCGGCCGGAAGATCTTCGCGCGTCCGGCTGGCTTTGAGCGCGTACGGCATCGCCTCATCCAGCAATCCCCTGTCGGCTCCGCGTGAAGCAAGCGAGGCGATCAAAAGAAAAGGGTCGGCTAGGTCGACTTGCCGCTGCGGCAAAGCCTGGTCAATGATTGTCATGGGCAGTATCCGTTTTCCCTATCGCGCGCTTTGGCGCTGTTGTTGCGACGTTCGGCTAGGCCGACACGCTCCGCCCGCTTTGTCGGTCGCCGCGCACAGCTACGTTGATTTTGCGGGCATGGACCAATCGACGACTTCGTCGTGCTCAGTGACCCTTCCATGCAGGAGCCGGCCCAGATCAAGGTGGCCATGGTTGGGGTCCACGGGCAGGTCGCCTTCCTTCACCTTTGACGTTCGCTCATGCCGGTCCCTCACCTTGCAGCGGGCAAGCACCGATTCTGCTTCGCCCAGGGGCACCACCACGACACCGTCGTCGTCGCCAACAACGATGTCGCCGGGGCGAATCACGACGCCACCGACATGCACCGGCACGTTGATTGATCCAGCCGTGTTCTTTTGTGGCGCGCGAGGCGAGACACCGCGGCAAAAAATCGGAAACTTGTCATGCCTCAGTTCGCGCGCATCCCGCACGGAACCGCTCATCACTGCGCCGACGCCGCCGCGCGACCGCATGAGCATGGCGCTGCGATGGCCGAAGCATCCCGTAGCATAGTTGCCGTCGTCTATCACCAGCACGTCGCCAGGCTGCACCATCTCAAGGGCGCGATGCGTCATGATGTTGTCGCCCGGATAGCACAAGACGGTCAAAGCCACTCCAGCCATGCTGATCTCGTGGTAGAGCGGCTGAATGGAGATGTCGGCCGCTCCATGGCGGCCGAGTGAGTCCGAGATTGTCGCGGTGGGCAAGAGAGAAAATTCCCTGACGAGTTCTGCCGACGGGCGGACCACGTTACGATATATATGGCCGTACATTTGACCTCCCTTTCCGACGATAACCTAGCGTCGATTCGATCGATCCGGCATTGCCGTTTTGATCATCCTGCTATTCCCGCCGACATTGAGTGGGCACGGTGACGAAGACGCATCGTTAAATTCGCGAGCGCCCCATGCACCGCCAACCGGCCAGGATCGTTCGGGCGATGGACTGCGGTGGTTTCTAGAGGGGCTCGCTTCCGCCGGGCGCCGTCTTCTCGCTGGCGTCCTCCCGCGCGTCCAGGATCTTTCGACGCGTCAGCGTGGGCGAAAGGATATTCATGAAATCCAGATCGAACTTTCGTATGTAAGCGCTCTTGCGGAATGAAACGTAAGCGATGCTGGAGGAAAACAGATTGCTGACGTCGCGCGCCTGCAGGTCGCCGTCATGGACAGGATCAACGGCAATCGAAGCCAGGATCGCGATTCCCAGCCCGATTTCGACATAGGTTTTGGCGACATCCGAATCCACACCGGAGAACTGGATCTTGGGCTTGATACCGGCCTGCGCAAACGTGTCGAGGATCGTCCAACCTCCGCTACGGAAATTGTCGTGCGCAATTATGGGATAGTTTGCCAAATCCTGTAGCCCGATTGTCTTGAGGTCCAGTATAGGATGCCCCTTGCTGGCGATGACGCTGCGGGTGATCGTGAAGCACGGCATCCGCACCACGCCCAGGAACGGTTTCATACTATCCGTGGCAACGGCGATGTCGGCATGTCCAGCCTGGACGTACTCACAGACCTCGGTCGGATTTCCTTGCATGAGCCCGACGTGCACTGTCGGGTGTTTCTGCATGAAGGTCTTCACCACGCGAGGCAGAACGTAGCGGGCAAAGGTGTGGGTGGTCGCGATCGTCAACTTGCCGCTGCTTTCGCCATTGTAGTCGCTACCGACCTTCTTGATGTCGGAGATCCCGGAGAGGACCATTTCCGTGATCTTGATGACTTCCTTTCCGGCCTCGGTCACGCCGACGATGCGGTTGCGCGTGCGTTCGAAGATGTCGAAGCCCAACTCCAGTTCCAGAAGCCTGATCTGCTTGCTGATCCCGGGCTGGGACGTGTGGAGAATTTCCGCCGCCGCGGAAATATGGTTTCCCGATCGGCAAACCTCCAGGATGTAACGGAGTTGATGAAGTTGCATTGCGACAATTCCTAGTCGTCCCGTGAACCAGCGACATACGGGACTGTGCCCAAGCCTACGTCATGGCTTTGCGACTGGCAAAGCCGAAATCGGCTGCTTGGTTCGCGGGACGATGGCTATTGCGCGGCCGTGGTCAGGCGGCTGCTTGCAAGCGCGGCGCTCCGTCCTGCAAGTCTGCCGAAGACGGACCCACTCGTCAGGCCGGTCGAGCCTGGGTAGTTGAAATAGAACAGACCGCCAACCATCTCGCCAGCGGTATACAGGCCCGTGATCGGAAAATTGTTGCGATCCACGACCTGGCCCTCGGTCGTGATTTTGAGGCCGCCAAACGTGAACGTGATGCCGCATGTCACCGCGTAGGCCTCGAAGGGGCCGTTTTCGAGCGGGATCGCCCAGTTCGACTTTGGGATGGGCAATCCCGTGGTTCCGCGGCCGTCCTTGATTGCAGGATTGAATGGAGCTTCCCGCTTCACCGCGGCATTGAAAGCGCGGATGGTCTCAACGAGTTGCGTGGCGTCGACGTCGCCCATTTTCACGGCCAATTGCTCGATCGTGTCGGCCACAACCTTGGTAACCCGGCGTGCCCGATATTCTGGACGCAACAGGTGCACGACGGAGGAATCGAATATCTGCCAGGCAAACTGGCCGGGCTGTTGCATGACGATGTGGCCGTATTTGGCGTAGGTATAGTTGCGGATGTCTGCGCCTTCGTCGAGGAAGCGCTTTCCTTCGCTGTTGACCATGATCGAGAAGGGATAGCTGTCGCGCTCATAGTCGTCGGTGACGCTGAAATCGCCGAAATCCTCGGCATATCTTTCCCAACTCACCGCATGGCACCCCGACCAGTTGCCGCAGGGTTGAGCTCCGATGCGCAGCGCCATGTCAAGTCCGTCTCCGGTGTTGTAGCGGCTGCCGCGCACCTTCGCCAGGTCCCAGCCTGGTCCGAGATATTTCGTGCGCCATTCGGTATTCGCCTCGAAGCCGCCGCACGCCAGCACGACGCTGCGCGCCCTGATGCTCGTCGTCTCGCCGGCGACCTGAACGACAACGCCGTGCACGCCCCGGTCCGACGAAATCAGTTCGCGCGCCCAAGCGTTGTAGACGATATCGACACCTTTCCGGGCCGCGATCTTGAAAAGGTGATCCACCATTCCACGACCGCCGCCGGAGACGGCGAGCGTAGCGCCCCCCCAGAACTTGTGTCGACCATCAACCTTGAAGGACTGGCGTCCGAACTGCGGCAGGAATTTCAGCCCCTGTTCCTTCAGCCAGCGCATGGTCGGGTTACTTTGGCGGACCAGGATTTCGCACAGATCCGGGTCTGTGCGGTTCTCGGTGACGCGCGCCATGTCGCTGAAGAAATCGTCCTCGGTATAGACGCCGAAGTCGCTGTTCTTCTCGTCGTCGCTGAGGTCCGGCGAAAGCGCGAGAATGTCTTCGGCACCCTGGTAGGCGAACCGCATCAGTCCTTCCGTATACGACGAGTTTCCTCCGCGTTCTTCTTCGGGAGACCGTTCGAGCAGCAAAACGCGAGCTTGTTCGTTGGCTGCCGAAATGGCGGCGCAAAGCGCCGCATTTCCTCCGCCGACGACAATCACGTCGTACTCATCTTTGAAATCCATAGGGAAGCCTCTCGCGAAGTTGTCTCGGTTGGAAGACTCCTAGCATCTGCCTATGTCGCCCGATTAGAACGCCTGATCATTCCAGTATGAAACCGTTGTATGCGCCAGCGTACGGCCAGGGATTTCTCCGTTACGTCCGCAATTTACCGCTCGGGCCATCCTTCAGCGCGTGTCTCTACTCACGCGGGGCGCGGCGGTTTCTCCCAGGTCAGAAATGCCGACATCAGCTGCAAAAGGGGCCAGATCGGCCATCGGGAGGATTTCGAAGGGGTCTGATCCGCCTAGCCTGACAAGGTCGACGGCGTCGACCCAGCGCGGCTGTCAGTATGCCCAACCGTTATCGGAGGGTATGAAAAAGCATTATCCTTGGATGGTGAGGCCTTCTAGCGTGACCATGGGAGCAATGGCCCGACAGGAGATTGGGGAAAGTCCATATCGATTAGTTTAGACAAAAACCTTACAATATATCACGAATAGACTGATGTTTTACTCGACATTTTTTTGTCGATAATCCGTCGAATTGGAAGTCTCGTCTCATTCGGGGTGACTTTAGTAATTCTGTCTGCTTTGAGGAGGGGCGGCGTTTAATGTCAGATGTGGGATATGCGCTTCAGGTCCGGGGTCTGAGCAAAAGGTTTGGTGATTTTTTGGCCGTAAAGAATGTCAGCCTTGATATCCGTGCCGCGGGGATACATGGCATCATCGGGCCAAACGGTGCAGGCAAGACCACGGTCTTCAATATCCTGACCAAGTTCCTCGCGCCGACCACCGGTACGATCTGGTTTCACGGACAGGACATAACGCGCCTGACGCCGGTGGAGATAGCGCGACGCGGGATCGTGCGCTCGTTCCAGATCTCGGCCGTGTTTCCAAATCTGACTGTTCTCCAGAACCTCGAAGTTGCGCTGCAGCGGCAGGCCGGACTGGCAAGCCAGTTCTGGCGGTCGCGGAAGATTCTTGCCCAACTGAACGACCGTGCCTTCGATCTGCTCCGTTCGGTGGGCCTGGGCGAATTCTGGAATGTCAAGGCGAAGTCGCTTCCGTATGGGCGCAAGAGGACGCTGGAGATTGCCACGACCCTGGCGCTTGAGCCGAAGCTGCTTCTGCTCGATGAGCCGATGGCCGGGATGGGCCACGAGGATATCGCCAGCGTCAGCAGCCTGATCCGGTCGTTGGCAGACCGTTACGCCATCATCATGATCGAACACAACCTCTCCGTGGTCTCAGACATTTGCGACCGCATCTCGGTGCTTTCCCGCGGAGAGGTCATCGCCGAAGGGCCCTATTCCGAAGTGAGCAGGAACTCTGCGGTGCGCGATGCCTATATTGGTGGCGCGGATGGGTGAGAGCATTCCCCTGGCCGTCGAAGGCCTTCATGCTTGGTACGGCGAGAGCCATGTCTTGCACGGTCTTTCTCTGACGGTGGGCGGAGGCGAAACCATTGCGCTGCTTGGACGCAACGGCGTCGGCAAGACAACACTGATGCGGGCGATCGTCGGCATCGTTCCTAGCCGGAAAGGCAAGATCCGCATTTGGGGGGCCGACGCTATCGCCACCAGCCCGCACAAGGTCGCACGACTGGGCGTGGGCTACGTCCCCGAGGAACGGGGCATCTACAGTTCACTTACTGTCCACGAAAACCTCATCCTGCCGCCTGTCCTGTCGAGCAAAGGCATGCACATCGATGAATTGTTCGAGCTTTTTCCAAACCTCAAGGAGCGGCGCTCGAGCCTGGGCGGCCAACTGTCCGGCGGCGAACAGCAAATGCTTGCGATCGCCCGCATTCTTCACGCCGGGGCATCGCTGATGCTTCTCGACGAACCGACCGAGGGGCTCGCCCCCGTCGTCGTCCACAAGATTGGCGAGGTTATTCAACTCCTCAAGGCCAAGGGCATCTCGATCCTGATCGCGGAACAGAACCTCTACTTCGCCTCGAAGGTCGCGGACCGCTTCTACGTGATCGAAGACGGGAAAGTCACAGCCACCTACACGCACGACGAGTTCAGTCGGTCGCGCGAGGCGGTTGAAGTGAATTTGGGGGTTTGAGGCAAATGCTGGACATCAATTTCGCGAGCCTAGTCCCACAGATCTTTCTCGGTCTGGTCAATGGCTCGATCTACGCGCTGCTGAGTGTCGGGTTGACGGTTATTTTCGGTCTTCTGCGCTTCGTGAACTTCGTCCATGGCGCCCAGTACATGGTGGGCGCTTTCCTGTCCTATCTGCTGCTCGTGCATTTCGGCCTGGGTTTTTGGGTTTCGCTTGCGGTCGCGCCCCTCGTCGTGGGCGTTGTGTCCGCAATCATCGAGCGAACCATGATCTCTCGCCTCTACAGCATCGACCATATGTACGGGCTTCTCTTCACGCTTGGCCTGACGTTGGTCGTGGAGGGTCTTTTCCGCTACTGGTTCGGTTCGGCGGGGCGGGCTTACGTGGTGCCCGACATACTGTCGGGAGCCGTCAACCTGGGCTTCATGTATTTTCCTCGCTATCGCCTGTTCGTCGTCCTTGCGTCGGTCGTCCTGTGCATCGGGACGTGGTTGCTGATCGAGCAGACCCGTGCCGGTTCGTATCTGCGTGCCGCACACGAAAACCCGCAACTGCTGCGCACCTTCGGGGTCAACGTGCCGCTGCTGCTGACGGCAACCTATGCCTTCGGCGCGGCGCTGGCTGCGATAGCCGGCACCTTGGCGGCGCCGATCTACCAGGTGGGGCCTTTCATGGGCGCCAACATAATGGTCGTCGTCTTCGCCATCGTCGTCATCGGAGGCATGGGTTCGATCAAAGGCACGATCGCGGCGAGCTATCTCCTCGGCGTCGCCGAGACCGTCACCAAGATCGCGTTCCCGCAGGCCGCCAGCATGGCGGTATTCGTCATCATGGCTGCCGTTCTCGTGTTCAAACCCGAAGGCCTTTTCGGCCGCCAAGAGTAGGCGGTCGCGCCGATCGCGCTGCCCTGAAATCATGTGGACCCTGAAATGAGATCGCAAACAATAGCCGTTTTGATAGTGATCGGGTTGCTGGCTGTTGCCCCACTCTATTTCTTCTCTTTTCTTCTGATGAAGATGATGTGCATGGCCTTGATGGCCGCGTCGTTCAATCTGCTTTTCGGCTATGGCGGAATGCTGTCCTTCGGACATGCCGCCTTTATCAGCAGTGCGGCCTACATCACTGGCTATGCGGCGAAGATGCTTCATGTGCCGCCGCTTGCCGCCATCGCCCTGGGTGTTCTGACGGCGGCGGCGGTTGGATGCCTGTTCGGAATGATCGCCATCCGCCGCCGCGGCATCCAGTTCGCTATGATCACCCTCGCCCTGTCGCAACTCGTCTATTTCGTTTTTCTCCAGTCTTCGTTCACGCAGGGCGAGGATGGGCTGCAGGACATACCGCGCGGCGATTTTTTCGGCCTCATCGACCTGCGGAACAGCATGACGATGTACTATTTCATCTTCGCGCTCACCCTGTTTGCCTTTCTAGTCATCTACAGGGTCGTGCACTCGCCGTTCGGACAGATCATCATTGCCATTCGCGACAATGAAGCGCGCGCGACGTCGCTCGGCTACAATGTCTACCGCTACAAGCTTGCGCTGCTGGTTATTGCCGCGGGCATCGCCGGGCTCGGCGGGGCGCTGAAGGCGCTGCTGTTCCAGATCGCCACGCTGAACGACGCGACATATCTGGCCTCCACGGAGGTCGTTATTGTCGCGGTCGTGGGCGGCATTGGCACCATGGCGGGTCCCCTCGTCGGCGCAGCCTCCATCGTGGTGCTCGACTGGTTCTTCGCCGAGAGCGAATTCCCGGTGATGGTCATCAGCGGGATCGTCTTCATGTTGTGCGTACTGCTGTTCCGGCAGGGCGTTGTCGGCAGCCTCAATGCCTTGATCGGGCGACGCCAGGCTGCGAACCAGGGACCAAGGAATGTCTGATAGCATCACTAAAACGCACGACGTCGTCATCGTCGGTGCCGGATTTGCAGGCCTCTACGCATTGTATCGCATGAAGGAAATGGGCCTTTCGGCGATCGTCCTGGAGCGAGGTGACGGTATTGGCGGCACGTGGCACTGGAATCGCTATCCAGGCGCACGCTGCGACGTCGAAAGCTTGCAGTACTCCTACTCGTTTTCGGATGAGGTGCAGCAGGAGTGGAAGTGGTCGGAGCGCTTCGCCAGCCAGGGCGAAATCCTTCGCTATATCCATTTCGTTGCCGACAAGTTCGGCCTGAGGAAGTTCGTCGAGCTCAACACCGGTGTTGTTGCCGCCACCTATGACGACGACGACGCGATGTGGACCACCAGGACGGCCGATGGTCGTTTGCTGCGTACGCGATACATCATCTTCGCAACCGGTTGCCTGTCGGTCCCGATCGAACCGGACATCCCGGGCCTCGACCGGTTCGCCGGGAATATCTATCGCACCTCGACATGGCCGAAAACGCCGGTCGATTTCACGGGCAGGCGCGTAGCGGTCGTGGGCACGGGGTCCTCCGGTATCCAGGCGGTCCCGGTGATCGCGCTGGAGGCGCGGCATCTGTTCGTCCTGCAGCGCACGCCCAACTACTCCATCCCGGGACGAAATTCTCCAATGGATCAGGAGTATGAAGCCGATTGGAAGCGGAACTACGCGCAAAGGCGGCAAGCCGCCCTGCAAACGCGCAGCAGCAATCTCTTCAATGCCGGAACGATCCCGGGGCGTGAGGTTTCGGCCGAAGATCGGGAGCGCGAGTTCGAGCGGCGCTGGGAGGCCGGCGGCCTGGGTTTCACCTACTGCTATCCGGATATCACCATGGATCCGGACGTTAACAAGCACGCTTCCGAGTTCGTCCGCAGGAAGGTTGCGCAGAAGGTAAAGGATCCCAAGGTCGCGGCCAGCCTTGTGCCGACCGAGTATGGCATCGGCGGGCGCCGCCTGTGCGTCGACAATGGCTACTACGAGACCTTCAATCGCGACAATGTCACGATGGTCGATCTGAGAAACGAGCCGTTGCTCGGCATGACGCAGGGTGGTTTTGCGACGCAACGCGGGGAATACGAGATCGACGATCTCGTTCTCGCTACCGGGTTCGACGCGTTTACGGGAGCCTTGAACCGGATCGATGTGCGCGGTCGCGCCGGCGTCTCGCTACGCGAGAAGTGGGCGGATGGTCCCGCGAATTATCTCGGCCTGACGGTGACCGGTTTTCCCAACATGTTCACCGTAACCGGCCCAGGCAGCCCCTCGGTCCTGTCCAACGTCGTTATCTCCATCCAGCAGCATGTCGACTGGATCACCGAGTGCCTCGAATTCCTTCGCCAACATGGTCGCACGACAATCGAAGCGAAGCCTGAATCCGAAGAAGCCTGGGGGCGCCACATCGCAGGGATCGCAGAGGGGACGCTGATCAGCAAGACGAAGTCCTGGTACACGGGCACAAACGTGACGGGCAAGACGAACAGATACTTTCTCTACATGGGCGGAACCGTCCGGTACCTCCAGGAAATCAATCAGGCCGGGCGAGAGTCCGGGTACTCCGGCTTCACCATCGGCTGAGGATGGGAATGCTTTATGCTTGAAGGGGAGAAATTGGCATGATCACAGACCAACAAGTAGCCGTTTTGACGGGGGCAGCCAACGGGATCGGCTGGGCATTGGCGCGGACCTTCGCGCGTGCAGGATACGCCGTCGCCCTCTTCGACATTGACGGCGATGCAGCTAGGGCACGGGCGCGCGAGCTTTCCGGAAATCACGAAGGCTTTGGCTGCGACGTTTCGGACGAGACCCAGGTTGACGCGGCCTTTGCGGCGGTGGACGCGCGCTTCGGACGCCTCGACGCGCTCGTCAACAATGCCGGGATCGTGGGATCGCAGGAGCCCTCCACCGAGCAGGACATGCAGTATTTCGATCGCATCACGAAGGTGATCGTCAACGGCACGTTCCTGTGTTCGCGCGCCGCCTATCACGCGATGGAACGCGGGGGAAAAGGCGCGATCGTCAATGTCGGTTCGATCGCTGGTCTGGTTGGGCTGCCACGGCGGAATTCCTATGGCGCGGCCAAGGCGGGGGTTCACTCCCTGACGCGCTCGCTGGCCTGCGAATGGGCATCGAAGGGAATTCGCGTCAACGCGGTGGCGCCGGGATACGTCGCTACCTCGATGGTCAAAGGGCTCATCGACAAGGGAGCGATCGACCCCGCAAGGCTGTCGCGCCGAATTCCGATGGGTCGGCTGGGCACCCCGGAAGAGATCGCCGAAGCGATCCTTTTCCTGGCATCCGACAGCGCACGCTACATCACCGGCTCGACGCTGTCCGTCGACGGAGGATGGGCTGCGTTCGGAGACGTGGGGAACGCTTCGGAAGGGTAGAGCCCTGACGCCAAGAAACTTCTGAAAACCAAACACAATGGGAGGAAAGCATGATCAAGAAACTGGCACTGGCATTGTTTCTGGGTATGACCGTGCCCAGCCTGGCTGATGAGAATGCGGTCCGCATCGGTGTCCTGACGGACATGAGCGGCGCTTTTGCAGACGTTGTCGGCCCAGGTGGCGTGGAGGCAGTAAGAATGGCGGTGACTGACTTTGGCGGTACCGTCAACGGCAAGCCGATCGAGGTTGTCTTTGCAGACGATCAGCTCAAGCCTGATGTCGCATTGAGCATACTGCGCCAGTGGTACGGCGAGCGCGGCGTGGATGTCGCCATGGAGTTCACCACTTCGACGATCGGCTTGGCGGCGCAGGAAATCACCCGTTCGGCGAATAAGGTCGCCATTCCAGTGGGACCAGCAACGTCGGACCTCTATGGCGCAAAATGTTCGCCCAATTCCGTCGTGTGGGGCATGGACAACTTCGCCTTCGGCAACGCCGCGCCGAAGGCCGTGGTGGCAAAGGGCGGGGACAAGTGGTTCCTGCTTGTCACAGACTATACGTTCGGGCACCAGTTGCAGGCTCTCGTCACCAACCTGGTTACCTCGCAGGGTGGCAAGATTGTCGGCGCGGTGCGACATCCACTCGGCAACCCAGACTTTTCTTCCTATCTGCTGCAGGCCCAGGCGGAAGGCGCCAATGTCATTGCCTTCATCAATTCGGGCTCCGACATGTCGACCTCGATCAAGCAGGCCCGCGAGTTCGCCCTCAATACCACCATGCAGTTCGTTGCGCCGGCATTCCAGTTGCCTAACGCCATCGCGCTTGGGTTGGAAGTGGGCCAGGGCGTCATCGTGACCAACAGCGTCTACTGGGACCAGTCGGACGTCACGCGCGCCTTTTCCAAACGCTTTTCAGAAAAGATGAACAAGGTGCCGACCGAAAATCAGTTCATGATGTACGCGGCCACAATGCATTACCTGAAGGCAGTCGATGAACTCGGCTCGCCCACAGACGGCAAGGCCATCGTGGAGCAGATGAAGAAAATGCCGGTCTCCGAGCTCGACTTCAAGGGCCGCATTCGCAAGGACGGACGCGTCATCTACGACTTGAACCTCGCTGAAGTGAAGACGCCGGCAGAGTCGACAGGACCTTTCGATCTATACAGGCTGACCGGGAAGATTCCCGGGGAGCAAGCCTTTGTTCCGGAAGACAAGACGGGCTGCCAGTTCTAGGCAGCCCGCGAGGCGGCGTCGTCAAAGGGGTCGCCTCTCCCGCGAAAGGATCCACGTCGCGGGACATCGTTCTCCATTCAAGAAACCAGTTCACTCAACAGGGAGACGCACATGGGTGCCCTCGACGGAAAAGTCGCCATCATAACAGGGGCGGCCGGAGGTATCGGCTCCGCGGCCGCCCGTCGTTTTATCGACGAAGGCGCGCGGGTCTTCCTGGTCGACCGCGACGAGAGCGCACTCAAGCGCCTTGCCGAGGCGTTTCCGCCAGATCGTGCGGTCTATTTCGAGGCGGACGTTGCGGACGAGGCTGTGGTCAAGGCGTTTGTAGCGGATGCTGCGCGGCGCTTCGGCCAGGTAGACATAGCCTTGCTCAACGCCGGCATCGAAGGAGAAATCGGCAGGATCGAGGACGTGCCGGTCGCGATGTTCGACCATGTGATGGCTGTCAACGTGCGCAGCGTCTGGCTGGGCCTCGCGGCATTGCTGCCAGCCATGCGAGCGTCCGGCGGCGGCAGCATTATCATCACATCTTCGGTGGCCGGGTTGCGCGGTTCAGCCAGGCTTGGCGCTTACAGCGCCAGCAAGCACGCCGTTGTCGGCCTCATGAAGTCCGCTGCCCTTGAGGGGGCTCCGGACAAGGTACGGGTGAACACGATCAACCCCTCGGCTACCCGCACGCGAATGATCGAGTCTATCGACCAGTCGATGCGCGCCGCCGGGCGGATCGGCGACTCGGCCGCACGGGTTCCGCTCGCAAGATACGCAGAGCCTTCGGAAGTCGTATCCCTCATGCTGTTCTTGGCCAGCGACGAAAGCAGCTTCTGCACCGGTGGCACCTATTTGATAGACGGCGGAACAATGGCGTAACCGCCCTTGGATGGATGCCGCAGCGGCGCGGGCCTCGAGCCGGATTGGGTCAGTCTGCAACCAGCCGCGCCACCACGCGGGCGGGCGCGCCGTCCGAGCCCCGGATCGGCAAGGCGCCGAACATGAACTCCACCCGCTTTCCGGCCAGCGCGGCATGTCCGGTCAGATGCTCGCAGATCAAGATGCCACGGCTCAGCAATGTGCGGTGGACCGGCCAGTCGAACCCGGGCTCCCGCAGATGATAGACCAGGTCCGGCGTCGCGAAATCGCAGGCCAGCATCTTGATGTCGCGTTCCGCGAGCCAGGCCGCCGCTTCCGGTGACATGCTGGGATGACGCTCGTATTCATGGGAACCGAAACGCTCGGCCCACCCCGTATCGAGCGCTAGCATGTCGCCCGGACGCAATTCGGGACGACAAAGTTCGAGATCGGCAACATCGATGACGGCATCCGCTGCCGCATCGATTCGCCAGACGACGCCTGGACCGTGAAGACGCTCGAGCGGCACGTCCTCGAAGGCCGGCCCGTCCAGGTAATAGTGACGCGGTGCGTCGACATGGGTGCCCGCATGCACGACCATCTGCAATGCGGTGACGTTGAACGGATCTGCCGGCATTTCCTTCAGCAGGGACAGCGCCGGTCTGGGAAAGATCGAAGCGCATGGCATGTCGGGTCCGACCGGATGCGACAGGTCGACCCACGGCCCGAGAGCCTTGCCCGCGGCCATCGCGGGAACACGGTTCCAGCCCTGCCAGCCCTTGCCGCGTTCCAGACACACGCTACACATGGCATTGTCCTCCCAGACGGTTCAGTTCTGTGCCTTCTGTAACCAGCGATAAACTCGCGTCAGGTCTGGATCGCGAAGGGATCTCGCTCAACGTCTGAAAAGTTGATCATGACGTTCTTCGTGGTCAGGAACTCAAGCAATCCTTCGTGACCGCGTTCGCGCCCGTAGCCGCTGTCCTTCACACCTCCGAATGGGATTTGGGCGGCGACGGCGCGGTACGTGTTGACCCACACCATACCGGTCCGCAACGCGCGGGACACACGGTGCATCCGGTTTATATCCTTGGTCCAAATACCGGAAGCCAGACCGAACTTGGTGTCATTGCCGATGGCGATCGCCTCTTCTTCCGTATCGAAGGGGATCACGGCCAGCACCGGCCCGAAGATCTCTTCCTGTGCCAGTTTCATCTCGTTGCGCACATCCTGGAAAATGGTGGGCTGGACGAAAAGGCCCTGGTCAAGTTCGCCTCCAGTCGCACGTCCTCCGCCGGTGACAAGCGTGGCGCCTTCGCTTTTGGCAGACTCGATAAAGCCCATTATGCGATCGAACTGCGGCTGATTGGCCGCCGTTCCCATCTCGGTGCTCTGGTCGAGCGGATTTCCCAGACGGACCTTGCCGGCGCGCGCGGCAAGGCCCGAGACGACCTGCTCGTAGATGGGCCGCTGCACCAGCAGCCTCGAACCTGCGACGCAGGTCTGGCCGGTGGCCGAGAAGATGCCGGCAAACGCCCCGACGATCGCTTTGTTGAGATCGGCATCGGCAAAGATGATGTTGGGTGACTTGCCGCCGAGTTCGAGGATTACCGGGGTGAGCGTGTGTCCGGCTGCCGACGCGATCGCGCGTCCCGCCACACCGCTGCCGGTGAAGCTTATCTTGTCCAGGCCCTCGGCGCTGGCCAAGGCCTGGCCCGTGCGGGCATCGCCGGTCACGACGTTGAAGACGCCGGGAGGAAAGCCCGCCTGTTCGATAAACCTGCAGAATTCCAGCGTCGTCACGGACGCATGTTCCGATGGCTTGACGACAACACAATTGCCAGCGGCCAGCGCCGCCGCGAGCTTGTTGCCAAGCAGGGCCATCGGAGAGTTCCACGCCGTGATGATGCCGATGACGCCGAGAGGCTCCATGCTTGCATAGTCGAAGACATCGGTGCGATCGAGCGGAATGACCTTGCCCCAGATCTTGTCGGCATAACCCCCGTAGAAACGGAACATGCGCGCCAGGAACACCATCTGGCTGGTCGTCTCCCTGATGATCTTGCCGTTGTCGGTGGTCTCCAGGCGCCCCATTCGCTCGGCGGACGCCTCGACGATGTCGGCCAACCGAAACAGCAGCTTGGCTCGTTCATACCCGGTCGTGGATTTCCAGGTGGTGTCAAAGGTTTTTCGAGCCGTGTCGATCGCCTGTGCGACATCGTCAGCGTCTGCCTGGGAGATCATGGCCCAGGGCTGACCGGTAAAGGGATTGTAGGACGGAAAGTGTTCCCCGCTGCGCGGCGCGACTGACTGACCGCCGATGTAGAGCTCGTAGCTTGGCAAGGTATCGATGTTTCCCACTTGTCCTTCAAACTCCAGAATGCGCCGCACGCAAACGCGTGGCGGCATTAATGGTCCGTCGTCGTTACCGTCTGCTACCATTCCATTCAAAGAATTTTTTATGGCTCAGGATAAGCGTAGCTTATCCCTGCAATCGCATGCCGGACAGACCAGAGAATAGCCTGCAGGCATGCTCGCCCGGTCAATGGTTATTGTCGGATATGAAAACGAACTCTTAGATTGCCGTCGGCAGACGCCGGTAAGCGTCGCTGCGCGCGTTGACGACAGGGGGAAGGGAGGCAGGTAAATTGCACGAGCCAAGCGAATTCGACTTCATCATCGTCGGTGCGGGCTCGGCCGGTTGTGCCTTGGCCAACAGGCTTTCGCAGGACGGCAAGGACCAGGTGCTGCTGATCGAGGCTGGAGGCAGGGACAACAGCATCAACATAAAGGTGCCACTGATGGTGGTGAACCTTCTCAAGGATCCCAACTTCACCTGGCCATTTGTAACCGAACCCCAGGCCGCGCTCAAGGGCCGGACGCAGTTGTGGACCCGCGGCCGGGTCCTCGGCGGTTCAAGTTCGATCAATGGCAACGTCTATGTGCGGGGTGATCCCGCAGTCTACGATTCATGGGCCGAAATGGGCGCGCCGGGCTGGGGCTGGGCGGAGATGCTGCCCTACTTCAAGCGCATCGAAAGCTATGCGGAGGGAAGTCCGGTAACGCGAGGCCGCGACGGTCCGATCGGCGTGACAAGCCTCAAGAATTTCGATGCGCTTGCCGATGCCTATGTCGAGGCGTGCCGCGAGGCCGGCTTCGAAGTCGTCGAGGACTACAATGACGGTCACTATGAAGGCGCGGCCTATCTGCAATATTCGACCCGCCGCGGCTATCGCTCGAGTTCGGCCGCGGGCTACCTGAAGCCGGCGCGAGGCCGGCAGAACCTCGTCGTATGGACCGATACGCTGGTTGCCCGCGCGCTGATCCAGGATCGGCGGGCGGTTGGCGTGGAATGCCTTCGCGGCGGAGAAAAGCGCGCGGTCAAGGCGCGCAAGGAGGTCATTTTCTCGGCGGGACCGATCCAGTCGCCGAAGCTGCTTGAGCTTTCCGGCATTGGTCAGGCGGACTTGCTGAAAGACTTGGGCATTCCGCTCGTTCACGAACTGCCTCGCGTGGGGGAGGGGCTGCAGGATCATCCCAACACACGTCTTACGTTCGAGTGCGCCAGTCCGATCACCATCAACGACGTGCTGCAGAGCCCGCTCGCCAAAGTGCGGGAAGGCTTGAAGTACCTGTTCTTCGGCAAAGGTTTGCTTTCGATCTGCTCGGCCACGGCCCACACCGTGATGCGCTCCACGCCTGACGAGGTTTCGCCGGATCTCAAGCTGCAGTTGCAGCCCTTCTCCGGCAAGGATCGATACGCGCGACGACCACAGGATGGATTGGACCCGCATTCTGGATTTACGGTGGGCATCATGGCGCTGAAGCCGAAGTCGCGAGGATGGGTTCACGCCGCCTCGGCCGATCCGATGGTGTATCCAAGGATTGATCCAAAATACCTGGACGATCCGGATGATGCGCATGTTCTGCTTGCCGGGATAAAGGCGGTGCGGCGCGTTGCATCGTATCCGAGCCTGCGGCGGATGATCGTTCGTGAGACCCGTCCGGGCGATGCGGCCGCGACGGACGAAGAACTGCTCGATTATATCCGGGAAACGACCCAAACGACCTGGCACGTGGTCGGCAGTTGTTCGATGGGCGCTGACACCACCAACAGCGTCGTCGATCCCAAGCTGCGTGTGCATGGCATCGATAGGCTTCGCGTCGTCGATTCCTCCGTGTTCCCCACCATCCCGTCTTCCAACACGAACGCGCCAACCATCGCGCTCGGCGAACGCGCGGCGGACATCATCGCACGCGCCTGGTCGAACCAGTTACCGGGTGCATCGAGCCCGCTCGCCGCCTGATGGCCAAGCATGGTACGGAATTAAGAGCATGATGATCGAAAGAATTGATGTCCGCGTCGTTGAAATGCCGGTCAGGCTGAAGCGCGTGTTTTCCAGCGGCAGCTACGACACCGGCCCCGCCGGTCAACTTTTAGGCAAGCCGGTCTTCGTTCGCATTTACGCCGGTGGCGTCGTCGGTTGTGGCCAGATCCGCCCGATCAGTCCCGGCCATTTCGTTGCGGACACGGTTCACAGCGTCGTGGCCGCGATTCGCGACATTTACGGCCCATTGCTGCTTGGAAAGCGCCTCACCGATATGGAAGCGATTGACGAGGTTTTGACGTTGCGGCTGGCGGGCAATCCGGCCGCACGCGCCGTGCTCGACATCGCTTTGCATGATGCTTTGGGCAAGTCGCTCGGTCTGCCGGTCAACGCTCTGATCGGCGGCTGCTGCCAGCCCGTCATACCTCTTGAATGGTCGGTCAGCCTTGCCGACGATGTCGAGGTGATGATCGCGGAGGCCCGCAGGGCTGTCGAGGACTATGGCATCAAGGTGTTATGCCTCAAGGCGGCCGGACAGGGAGGATGGAAGCGTGACGTCGTCAATTTCGAGGCGGTTCGCAAGGTTGTGGGAGACGACATCGTCATAGGCGTCGATCCCAACACGGGATGGACGGTTGCGGACACGATCAGCGCCATGAGGGAAATGAGCGTATTCAACCTTGGGTACATGGAGCAACCAGTGTTGCGCCGCGATGTGCGCGGCCTCGGCGAAATCCGGGTCCAGGCCAAGGGAGTGCCGGTGATGGCTGACGAGAGCCTGTTCACCGTCCAGGACGCGGCCGAACTTGCATCGACGCGCGCCGTGGATGTCTTCTGCATCAAGCTCTACAAGGTCGGTGGCATTTCTCCGGCGCGCAAGATCGCTGCGATAGCCGAAGCCAACGGAATTCCGATCAATTGTGGGGGACTGGCCGTCGCGTCCCAGTTCGAGGCGGCCGCCTCGGCGCATTTCTGCGCCACGATACCGGTCAGGCGCACTTTTGGAGCAGCCGAGTTTGTCTTCGGGGTCGGCACGATGGGAGCGGATCCGCTTGTCGCGGATGGCGCCATGTCCATCGTCGACGGAGCCGTCACGGTCCCGACCGGACCTGGCCTCGGTCTCACGCTCGACGAGGCGCAGCTGGAACGCATGACGCTGCAGACGACTGTGGTCGCCTGAGGCTAATACATGCCAGCACGCGAGGGAGCGGCGCTCAGGGCGGCGCGCAATACCGAGATGGTAATCTGCGGCGCGATATTGCTGATGAAGTCGACCAGGAACGGTCTGAGATAGACATTGGGCCGCAGCGATATCTTGATCATGCTCGACGGGAACAGGTGGCTCGCATCGCGCGCCTGCAACCCGGTGTCACGTTTGGGATCGAAGGTGACCGATGTCAGGATGGCGATACCCAGGTCCATTTCAACATAGGTCTTGCAGACATCTGCATCGATGGCGCTAAGCGTCACCTTCGGTTCGATGCCGTGGTCCTTGAACACCTTCATCACTTTCCAGCGCCCGCTATAGCGGGTGTCATAGGTTATAATCGGGTACTGCGAAACGACGTCTATCGTGAGGTCGGGCACGTCGAGGATCGGATGGCCCTTCTTGGCGATTATCGATCGCGGCAGTTCGAAGCATGGCAGTTGCACCAATCCCGGAAACGCCCGGATGGTCTCTGTGCCCACCGCAAAGTCCGCCTCTCCCGATTCCACAAGCGAACAGATTTCTTCGGGGTCGCCCTGCTTCAGGACCAGGCGCACATGGGGGTAGCGCTTTATAAATCCCTCGATCACGCCTGGCAGTACGTAGCGAGCCTGCGTATGCGTCGTTCCGATGGTGAGCGTACCCCGGTTGCCTGAGTTCATGTCGCTCTTCAACGAACGCAAAGCGGCGATATCGGTGGTCACGCGCTGGGCGATCGCCAGGACGTGCTGCCCCGGTTCCGTGATCCCGATGATGCGGTTGCGGGTGCGCTGGAAGATTTCGAAACCGAGATCCAGCTCCAGAAGCTGAATCTGGCGGCTAACCCCTGGCTGTGCCGTGTTGAGGGCCTCTGCTGCCGCAGAGAGATGGTTTCCGTGACGAACGATTTCGACCACGTATCGCAGTTGCTGAAGGTTCATACACCGCTCCGGTATGGCGTTATTGGATGCTAGAATAACATAATATTGTGTGAAAGCATACTGCGTTCACGTTAGAACGCAATGGCCAATATGGGCAATCGTCGCCAGTTCGACGCTGTAAAGAGCATGCGTGGAAAACACTATTAAGTATAAATGTAGATGTTTATTTCAATTTGGAAATTTATACGCAACGAAACTGCTTATTATTCCAGCAATTCCTTGATACCATGAGGGGTAGGATGACTTTCGACGCCAATCGCGAGTATGATGTTGTCGTCGTTGGCGGCGGGAACGCAGCTCTTTGCGCCGCGATCTCGGCCGCGGAGAATGGCGCGCGGGTTCTGCTGCTGGAACGCTCCCCGGACGCCGAGCGCGGTGGCAACAGCACCTATACCGACGGGAAATTCCGTGCAGTCTACAATGGTGTGGAGGATGTGCGCGCGCTGGTTCCGGACCTGACCGACGACGAGGTCGCGGCCAGCGATTTCGGCACCTACACGGAATCGGATTTCTTCGACGATATGGGGCGGATCACGCAATATCGCACCGATCCCGACCTTTGCGAAATCCTTGTCCGCCAAAGCCGCGAAATCCTTTTCTGGCTCAAGGAAAAGGGCGTCCGGTTCATGCCCAATTACGGTCGTCAGGCCTATCGCGTTGACGGGCGTTTCAAATTTTGGGGCGGCACGACGCTGGTGGTCGCCACGGGAGGCCCGGGTCTGGTCGACGCGCTTTATCGCACCGCCGAGGCTCTTGGCGTCACTGTCTGCTATGAGGCATGGGCGAGGGATCTCATCAGTGTTGATGGGCTCGGCGTTAGTGGCGTCGAAGTCAATTTTGGAGGTGATATACTCAGCATCAAGGCCGGCGCGGTGGTGCTGGCTTGCGGCAGTTTCGAAGCCAACGCCGAATGGCGGGCCAAATATCTTGGGCCGGGCTGGGATCTCGCAAAGGTGCGCGGCAGCAAGTACAATACGGGCGACGGGCTGGCCATGGCCCTTAAAATCGGAGCGCAGCCTTTCGGTCACTGGTCGGGGTGTCACGCCACCGCCTGGGAGCGCTACGCCTCCGACTTCGGCGACATGGCAATCACCCCGCAATATCAGCGCCACAGTTACACGTTCGGCATCGTCGTAAACGCCCTGGGCGATCGCTTCATCGATGAGGGCGCTGATTTCCGCAACTACACCTATGCGAAGTACGGCAGCGAAGTGCTCAGGCAACCCGGTCAGGTGGCGTGGCAGATTTACGACAGCAAGGTACTGCATCTGCTGACCGACGAATACCGCACCCGTCACGTGACGAAGCTGCGCGCCGATACGCTGGAAGGGCTCATCGCGCAGATGGACGAGGTGGATGGCGACCGGCTTGCCAGGACGATCAGCGAGTTCAACGCAGCAGTCAGTCAGGATGTGCCTTTCAACCCCAACGTCAAGGATGGCCGCCGCGCGGTAGGGTTGTCCGTCCCCAGATCGAATTGGGCCAACACCATCGATACCGGCCCGTTCGAGGCCTATGCTGTTACCTGCGGTATAACCTTCGCCTTTGGCGGCATCCGTATCACCACGGATGGACAGGTTGTTGACACCGCCCACAATCCAATTCCCGGCCTGTTCGCGGCAGGCGAGATGGTCGGCGGACTGTTCTATTTCAACTATCCGGGCGCCAGCGGGCTCACCAGCGGTTCGGTATTCGGGCGCCTGTCAGGCATCGGCGCGGCACGATCAGCGTTGTCCAAGCGCGATGCGCCGGCCACGAAAGCGGTGGAGTAAGCTCCGGCGGCATGCCTGTTCGTCATGCTCGGGGGCCAAAGGTTATTGGACTGCTATGGTCGAGGTCATCCAATAGCTGGACAGCAGACAACTCTTAACTCTGCGTTCCAGTATCGCAGACACCGCCCTGCGTGGCGGCTCCAACCTTTAAGAGGTACATCGTGAACATCAACGTGACAGGTAACCCGGCAACCACACGCAACCTGGCCGACTTCGCGGTCGGGCTTCGCTACGAAGACTTGTCGCCAGGCGTCATAGCAATGGCCAAGCGTTGTATTCTCGACTCTTTCGGATGCGGCGTTTTCGGTGCGCAGACCCCGTGGACCCAAGCGGTAACGCGCGTGGTGAACCAACTCGGTCAGGCCCAGCGGGCCTCCGCGTGGGGCCAGAAAGGCAAGGCAGATGTGCTGGGTGCCTCGTTCATCAACGGCACCTCAGCGCAGGGCTTTGAACTCGATGACTGCCACGATCAGTCGATGTCGCACTATGGCGCCGGCGTCATCCCGTCGGTCATGGCTTGCGCCGAGGATTTCGGAGACGTGTCGGGCAAGGACATGATCCTTGCCGTGGTGGCGGGATTCGAGCTTGGAACCCGGATCGGCAATACGGTGAGCCCTTCCGCATTTCATACCGGCTTCCATCCCTGCGGGCTGACCAGTACCTTCGCCTCGGCTGCGGCCATCGGCAAGCTTATCAAGCTCGACACAGACCAGTACGTCTCGTCCCTCGGCTTGGCCGGGTCGCAGGCGGCGGGGTTGATGGCAGCACAATTTGGCGCCATGGCAAAGCGCTTCCATTCCGGCAAAGCCTCGCAGAACGGCATTATCGCCGCCTATTGCGCACGCGAGGGTCTCACCGGCGTCCGCGACGTGCTCGAAGCCGAGTATGGCGGCTTCTGCTCGTCTTACGCGAGGGATTACGACCTGTCCTGGGCGACGAAAGGCCTGGGCAAGGATTGGGAAATCCTGAAAAATGGCTTCAAGCGCTTCTCGTCGCTTGCCTCGAGCCAGACTTCGGCCGAGGCGTTGCGGATAATTCGAGAGAAGCACGGCATTCGGGGCGAGGACGTCGCCAAGGTCGATATCGGCACGACGAACATGGTCTTCGTCCACTGCGGATGGCCCTACAAGCCGATGGACCCGCCGGAAACCATCGCTGCCCAGATGAACCTGCCCTACACCGGTGCGGTCATGCTGCTCGAAGGCGATGCATTCATCGACCAGTACCAGACCGCGAAACTGACTGATCCGAAGATCATGGATCTGGCCGATCGCTTCACGGTCACGGTGGATCCCGAACTCGACGCCATGGGCAAGGATGAGATGCGCGCCGTGCGTGTGACCGTCACCATGAAGGACGGCAATGTCTACAAGCACGAGCAGATCTATCGTCCCGGCCATTTCAAGAATCCGATACCGGACACCGCGCTGCAGGCGAAATTCCGTGATCTCGCCGGTCGCGTCATCTCGACGGAAGCGGTTGAGCGCATACAGAACATCGTCGGCAACCTTGACAGGGAAGTGAGCCCGGCAGCGGCGCTCGGTTCTGCGCTGCAGGACGTTCGCGGTTGATCGACGCCAGCAAGAGCCCATGGCAATAGGAAGCATTCGATGAGCAAGACACTCGCAACAAGCATGGCTGAATTCGCCGTAGGCGTCGATTACAATGCGATACCTGCCGAAGTCCGCCGCGCTGCTTTATGGCACATCGTTGATTCCATCGGTGTCTGCATCGCCGGCGCCAGCCCCCACGAAGACAGTGGCCAGATCATCCGCAAGCTTGCAGCGAAATGGCGCAGCGAAGGCGCGACCGTCTACGGCACAAATGCCAAGGTGCGGCCCGAACTGGCGGCATTGCTCAACGGATCGCTTGCGCAGGCCCTGGAGATGGACGACAAGCACGGCTCCTCGCTGGCCCGTCCCGGCTCGACGGTAATCCCCGCGGTTCTGGCCGTGGCTGAAGAGCGCAACGCCTCGCTACGCGAAGTCATCACGGCGATCGCCGTTGGTTACGAGATCATGATCAGGCTTGGTTTCGTAGGCGGCGACAGGTTCCTCGAGCGAGGCTACCATACGAGTTCACTGATCGGTTCCTTCGGTGCCGCCGCGGCCGTTGGGCGCCTGGTCGGTACCTCGACACGACAGATCGTCGACGCAATGGGCATCGGCGGTACGTTCGCCTCGGGCATCCAGGAATCGACCCGCACCGGTTCGACCTCGAAAATCCTGCACGGTGGCTGGGGAGCGCATGCGGGCATTCTGGCGATCGATCTCGCTACGGCCGGCATCACCGGCCCGGACAGTGTTTTCGAGGGAAAGTTCGGCTTCTTCCAGACTCACCTGACCCCGATCACCGGCGATCTCGATTTCGCCAAGGGCGGAGCCGGCTTCGGCACCCGCTGGTACTTGCCCGAAACCGCCTTCAAGCCCTATCCGTGCTGTCAGTTGCTTCATGCCTTCATTGAGGCAAGCAAGCGGCTGCTTAAGGAGTTCGAGCAGGACGGCGTTTCGCTGTCTTCAATCACCGGTATTTCGTGTCAGCTGGCCGAACCGGGCCTGACACTCGTTACCGAGCCGAACGAGCGCAAGAAGGCGCCGCAAACACCCCACGAAGCACGCTTCAGCCTCGCGTTCGGCGTTGCTTCCGCGCTTGTGCATGGCGATGTCGGTCTGGAGACGTTCCGCGCCGACCGCCTCGGTGACAGGGAGGTGCTGAACCTCGCCGCGCTGGTGCGGGCATCTGTCGATCCCGAGTCCGACTACCCCGCGCATTGCCCGGCTATCCTTGAGATCACCGCCGGCGGCAAGACGTATCGGAGCCACGTTCCCCACCATCCGGGCTGTCCCGAGGCGCCGCTGTCAAATGACGACGTGCTTGACAAATTCGCCCGCAATTCCGGCTGGCTCTTCGGAGACCTCGCCCGGACCGTCGGCGCACAGATCGCGGCGACGCCGGAAACGGACACCATGCAGACGGTGATAGCGCGTCTCGCCAATCCGGCCGTCAAGGCCTTCGCGGACAACAAGGCATGAGCGTAGCCGCCGACGCCCCCACGAACGAACCGCGCTTCTACGACCGTCTATTCATCGGCGGTGAGTGGGTGGCTGCGAAATCCGGCCGGCTGATCCAGACGATCGATCCGGCTACGGAAGACGTTTGGGCGCATGTCGCGGAGGCGGACGCGGATGATGTCGACGCCGCGGTCGACGCAGCCAGGCAGGCCCTGCGCGGACCATGGGCAGGCTTTTCGCCGACGCGGCGCGGCGAGCTTATAGCCGCATTGGCCGGTCTGATGCGGCGCGATGCCCGCACGCTCGCAGAAATGGAAAGCCGCGACAATGGCAAGCCGTTGCGCGACACGTTGGGCGAAGTGCAGCGAGCCGCCGACTGGCTCGTGTTCTTCGCCGGCGCTGCCGACAAGATAAACGGCCTGCAGATACCCTACAGGCCGGATGCGCTGGCCTACACCCGGCTTGAGCCGGTTGGGGTTGTCGGCGCCATCCTGCCGTGGAACTCACCAATATCCCTCTGTTCGTGGAAACTTGGCCCAGCGCTTGCCGCAGGCAACACCGTGGTGCTCAAGCCAGCAGAGCAGACCCCCGTTAGCCTCCTTGAGATTGGCCGGCTCGTTCAGGAAGCTGGCTTTCCTGCTGGCGTCGTGAACGTCGTCCCAGGCTACGGCTCGATCGCGGGTGCCGCTCTCGCCGCTCATCCGCGCGTAAGCAAGATTTCCTTTACCGGCCACCACGCCACGGCCGCGCGCATCATGCAGGCCGCGAGCGGCAATCTGAAGCGGTGCTCTTTTGAATGCGGTGGCAAATCGCCATATATCGTGTTTGCCGATGCCGATTTTGAGCGCGCCCTTTCGGTGGCCGTGCACAGCGCGTTCCGGTCCACCGGACAATCCTGCTCGCTTGCGTCGCGCATCTTCGTCGAGCGCCCGATCTATGAAAAATTCGCCACTGCAGTCGCTGACCGTGCTTCCCGGATTCGGGTTGGCATGCCTTTCGACGAGCGGACTCACATCGGTCCGCACAGTTCCGCCGAGCAGCGAACAAAGACTGAAAGTTACATCACCCTCGGCAAAGAGTCCGGCGCGCGCCTTTTGACCGGCGGTGGCAGGCCCGAGGGACTGCCGCGCGGCTACTTCGTGGAGCCGACCGTATTCGCCGATGTCGACAACCGCTCCCGCCTGGCTCAGGAAGAAGTCTTTGGTCCCGTCCTGTCCGTCATGCCGTTCGACGATGAAGACGAAGCCGTCGCGCTGGCCAACGACAGCGATTACGGATTGGTGGGCGGGCTGTGGACTTCCAATGTCGGGCGCGCGCACCGTGTGGCCGGCCGGATTGAGGCCGGCCTGGTTTCGGTCAACACGTTTCGTCCTGTCCATTATATGCTGCCGTATGGTGGTTACAAACTGAGCGGTTTTGGGCGTGAAAACGGGTTGGACGCGATCCGTGAATTCACCGAGGTAAAGACCGTGGTGATCGATCTGGCGACGGCCCTTCCGACGGATCCATTCGCCGAATAGCTGTTTGATCCCAGGCTTTGATGGGGCATCCTTATCCTCTGAATCGAGGGATGCACTATGGGCCAGGTTCTTCATGGGAGCGCTACGGCATCAATCAGAAGACTGTCGCCAAATGGCGGGAGCGGACTTCGGCGACCGATCTGCCGACCGGTCCGAGAGAGCCGAGATCGACGGTTCTATCTGTCGAGAAAGAGGCCGTTATCGTCGCCTTCCGCCGATACACGCTGCTGCCGCTGGACGATTGCCTCTACGCCTTGCAGCCGACGATCCCGCCCCTGACGCGTTCGCCCTTGCATCGCTGTCTACAGCGCCATGGCATCGGCCGGCTGCCGGATGCCGAAGGCGACAAGCCAGTAAGGAAGAAGTTCAAAAGCTACCCGATCGGCTACTTGGGGTCAGAACAAGAACTGTTCCCAGCGACACGCTAAGGTCGAACGAAGCATGAACGCTCGCAATTGATCTGTAGATGAAGCTGTCAGCCAGTTGAAAGCAAGTGGCCGGTGGCGGCCAATTTCCCTCGAAGTTATGTATCGGGGGAAATGCGGATGAGCAGAAGAAGGCTTCTCAGTTCAAAGGAAGCGGCGACGCTTCTGGGCATAGCGGTGGACGAGGATAACCTTATCCGACATTTTACGTTGGAATCGGCAGACCGCTTGGAATGCGAACTTCGCCGCCGACCGCAAAACAAGCTGGGTTTTGCGGTTCAACTTTGCACAGTGCGCCAAACGGGGCGACTATTGTCGGAGAACGAGCAGCTACCAGCCGCTGCGATCAAATATCTTGCGGAGCAGCTCGGTATCGACGCTCGCCTGTACGAGTTTTATGCTCGCCGGGTACAGACCCGTTTTGACCATAGCCGGCATCTGATGGAC
>NZ_RZQL01000550.1 GCF_003997935.1 Mesorhizobium sp. M7A.F.Ca.US.006.01.1.1 | reverse complement strand
CGTCACCGTCGAGGCGCCGTCGCCGTTCGTATAGCTGAACGTGCCCGCCGTCGTCTCGGAATTGGTCAGGGAAGCCGAGCCGGCCGGAAGGCCGGCCTCGTCAACCGAAGTCCCAGGCGCCCCCACCCCCGGAACGGTGACCGTCGGCACATCGTTGGTGCCGTTGATGGTGATCTCGACCGTTGTCGTCGAGGTATCGCCGTCGCCATCGGTCAGCGTGTAGGTGAACGTGTCCGTCAGATGCTGGCCGGTGGTCAGCGCCTGGACCGCCGCGGCGCCGTTGTTGAGCGTGTAGCTGTAGTGGCCGTTCGCGTCGATCGTGATTGAACCGTAGCTGCCCACCACGGCCGAGCCGACATGGCCCGAGGCCGATGCAACCGTGCCCGCTTCGACGCCGGTAACCGTCGCCCCGTCCGCGC
>NZ_RZQL01000549.1 GCF_003997935.1 Mesorhizobium sp. M7A.F.Ca.US.006.01.1.1 | reverse complement strand
GAGATAGTTGCGTGTCTGGCAGGTCCTTTTGCAGAATCCGCATTCGAAGGCTATCTGGACCCGCGCGATATGGCGATGAATGCGTCCGATGGGAATGAGGGGAGCAGCGACTACGCGGATGCCAAGCGAATCTATGGTGAGTTGCGGTTCCTGATGCCGCGCCGCCCCCGTTGGAGGCGGATCGAAGATCGCACGGCCCGGCTAGTACTCGATCACTGGTCAGCCATCGAAGCATTGGCCGCGCATTTGCTGGTCAAGCATGATCTCCAATTCGATGAGGCTCTGACGATTGTTGCGCCGCATCTTCCGCCCATGCCAGCAGCTACGCCGCCAGAGCGTCATCCGCAGCCTGCTTGATCAGCCATTCGATGTGATTTGACCACATCTGCAACACCTCGCGCTTCTCCTTGACGTTGCTATAGAGAT
>NZ_RZQL01000548.1 GCF_003997935.1 Mesorhizobium sp. M7A.F.Ca.US.006.01.1.1 | reverse complement strand
TGTGCGCGCCACGGGCATCGAGGCCGCCGCACGCGAAGCGGTCGATCACCTGACGAGAGCGGAATTGGACGGCTTCTTCATCCATCTCGACGCCGACTGTCTCGACGATGTCATCATGCCGGCTGTCGATTTTCGCGTGCCAGGCGGGTTGTCGTGGGACGAGTTAACGGCCGCGCTCCGGCTTGCCTTGGCGAGCGGCAAGGCAGTCGGCCTCGAGATCACCATCTACAATCCGCGCCTAGATGAGGACGGCAGCGCCGGACGCGGCCTCGCCGATGTACTGGCCGCTGCGCTCGGAACAGCAGCGCCATGACGACGACGAGCCATGTCTGCTCTACGCAGCAAGGAGCGACCGATTTGAGGTCGTTTCTTACTGCCTCATGTTGCGGCGGAATCTGTTTCAAGGCTCCGCATGAGCCGATCGGCTT
>NZ_RZQL01000547.1 GCF_003997935.1 Mesorhizobium sp. M7A.F.Ca.US.006.01.1.1 | reverse complement strand
ACTGTACGACGAGGCCGATCGAGTCGGTGCCGCGCGTGATGATCGATTGCTGGCCGCCATTGGCGGTGCGGAAGAACACGTCGCCGCCATCGCCGCCGCCGCTGCCCTTGCCGCCGATTCCAACGCTCGCTCCGAAGAGGGCGCCTTCCACGACAAACCCGCCATTGCCGCCGCCGCCGCCAAGCGATTGGACGACGATGCCTCCCGACCGGTCCTGCAGGGTTTCGACAGAGCCGCCGGTGGTGACGTCGACTTTCCTGGCGAAGCCGCCTGAACCAGCCGAGCCGCCGACGCCGACAGTCACGAGACCCGCGCCACCGAGAGCGAAGCCGCCATTGCCGCCGCCGCCGCCCACCGACTGGGCGAGGATGCCGATGGAATCGGTACCGCGCGTCGTGACCTTGGCGTTTGCGATGTTGTAGGTGACCTCGTCTC
>NZ_RZQL01000546.1 GCF_003997935.1 Mesorhizobium sp. M7A.F.Ca.US.006.01.1.1 | reverse complement strand
GAACGCATCTTCGAGAAGGTCGTGTCATCGAGCGCCAAAGCCGACTTCACCGTGTCGGGCGTGTGGCCGCGCTTGAGAATGCGATCGGCAAACAGGGTCCTTTCGATGAAGGACAAATTGGCCCTTGCGGCGTTCTCTTGGCCCTGGGCAATAACATGATCCTCATCGCCCATCTTCTTGACGACCGCGCGTACTGGCCGTCCCAGCTGGCGGGCAACCTTGACGCGCCGATGCCCGAAGACGGTCTGAAAGCGACCGGAGAGCTCAGGATGAGGCCTGACCAGGATCGGAGAATCTTGTCCTCTTTCCCGAATGGCCGCAAGCAACTCCTGATATGCCTCATCGTCTTCGTCCAGGCGATCCGAAACGAAGGAGGTGTCCACAAATGCCGGATCGAGATCCACGACCGAGCTCTTGGAGAGCTCCTCGAAGGATTGCAT
>NZ_RZQL01000545.1 GCF_003997935.1 Mesorhizobium sp. M7A.F.Ca.US.006.01.1.1 | reverse complement strand
CCCCCCCGCCGCCAAGGGCGCGGCAGGGCTATGGATACTTCGTCGGAGGCACGCCAGGGTTCAAATCGCCCTGCAACTCCTTCGGCAGCGGCAGGCTTGAGCATTGCAGGTGCACCTCGCGGGCGAACAGCTTGCGTTGCTTCTGCTCATGCTCCTTGATGGCTGCGACGAGCCCCATCGAGTATGGACCAAGCAAGACGCCGAAACCCCACCCCGGATGCTCTTTCTCGCGAGCCGCGTAATCCGAAGCCGCCATGCGTGCCTGCTGGCATGCCGGCGAAGCCCATTTCTGGTCCTGCTGCGAAAGCGACGCCTCATAGTCGACCGGGGAGGTCGCGCATCCGGTCACTGCCGCAGCCAATGCGAGGCAGATTGCGATTCTCATTCGAAGCCTCTCCTAAGCCTTGTACAGGGCCTGCATAGACCTCTTCATCGCACAAGGCGATAGC
>NZ_RZQL01000544.1 GCF_003997935.1 Mesorhizobium sp. M7A.F.Ca.US.006.01.1.1 | reverse complement strand
ATGCGGGGCCGTTTCGCTCTTATGGTCAACTCTTGATCCTGAACGCAGGCGACGGCTATCATGTCGTTTTGGCGGGGATGAGCAGAATCAGCGTCGCGACCGGTCAATCAGTGCTTGCAGGAGAGCCGATCGGTGCGATGGGAGAGGCCCGGGTGGCGAGCACCTCGGTTTCGAAGAATGGAAATGCCACGCCGGAACTCTATGTCGAGTTCCGCAAGGATGGAAAACCCGTCGATCCGGCCCCATGGTGGGCGGACCGTTTTTCTGGAAGGACGTGAGTAATGCGGAAACTGTCGCTTCTGTTTGCCGGTGCGCTGATGGGCGCGTCCGCCATGAGCCTGGTCTATGGCGCGCCCGGCTCGGCGGCGAACGCTGCAGGGTCGGAGACCTACAAGCAACTGGCGATCTTCGGCGATATCTTCGAGCGGGTGCGGGCACAGTATGTGACAC
>NZ_RZQL01000543.1 GCF_003997935.1 Mesorhizobium sp. M7A.F.Ca.US.006.01.1.1 | reverse complement strand
GGCTTCGCTTCTTCACCGTCTACGGCCCCTGGGGACGCCCGGACATGGCGCTGTTCCTGTTCACCAAAAACATCCTTGCCGGCGAGCCGATCAAGCTGTTCAACAACGGCAACCACACGCGCGACTTCACCTATGTCGATGACATCGCCGAAGGCGTGATTCGTGCCAGCGACAACCCGGCCACGGGCAATGCCGCCTGGGACTCCAGCCGTCCCGATCCGGCCACAAGCAGCGCCCCTTGGCGCATCTTCAACATCGGCAACAACAACCCGGTGAAGCTGACCGCCTATGTCGAGGCGCTGGAAAACGCGCTTGGCCGGAAAGCCATCGTCGAACTCTTGCCGCTGCAGCCCGGCGACGTGCCCGATACCTTCGCCGACACCTCGGCGCTGGAGCAGGCGGTCGGCTACCGCCCGACGACGACGGTGACGGAGGGCGTCGGCCGGTTTGTCGAGTGGTACAAGGC
>NZ_RZQL01000542.1 GCF_003997935.1 Mesorhizobium sp. M7A.F.Ca.US.006.01.1.1 | reverse complement strand
GCGTCCGTGTCGGCGATGATGTTGCCGTCCGCCCTGACCGTAACCTTGCCGCCAGGGCCGCCATCGCCGCCCTCGCCGCCAACCGAAACGCCGACCGCTGCCGATGCGTAGAAACCCGCACTGAAGGCTCCGGAATAGGCGTTGCCGCCATTGCCGCCGCTGCCGCCGACCGATTGCGCCAGGATGGCTTTGGCGCCCGCGCCGCCGACGTGGATGTCGCCCTTGTGGGTGACGGTAACCTGATCGCTCAGGTTCGCATCGCCGCCGCCGCCGCCGATCGCGACGCCAGCCGCACCGAATATACCGACCGCGACCGCACCGGCGCTGCCGCCATTGCCGCCGCCGCCACCGACCGATTGCGCCAGGATGCCGTGCGCGAGCGCGCCTTTGGTGGTTATGTTTGCGGTGTTTTTGACCTCGACCTGGCCACCTGCCCCGCCAGCGCCGCCCTGGCCACCGACAGCGACA
>NZ_RZQL01000541.1 GCF_003997935.1 Mesorhizobium sp. M7A.F.Ca.US.006.01.1.1 | reverse complement strand
CCCTTTGTGTGGATCACACCGCCGCTGAAATTGGTGACATTGACATCGCCGCCCTTGCCGTTGGAGCCGCCGGCGCCGCCGATGCCGAAAGTGAAGGCGCCGGGGCTGAGAGCCGCGGCAACGTTCATGGCGCCATTGCCGCCACCGCCGCCGATCGATTCTGCAAAGATCGCCACCGACGCATCTTCTATCGTCGTGATGCGGCCATGGTTGTTGACGGTGACGACGCCGCCGTCGCCTGAACTGCCGCCATCGCCGCCAACGCCGATCGCAACCGGCACGATGCTGGCGGCGAACGCGCCGCCGCCATTGCCGCCGCCGCCGCCGATCGACTGCGCGAAGATGCCGTGCGCACCCAAGCCCTCGACGGTAATCGCGCCGGCGGCGTTGTTGGTCACGGTGACGTCGCCACCCTTGCCGGAGCTGCCGCCCTTGCCGCCGACCGCGATGAAGCCGATCGCCCGTCCGCCCGAGCCGCC
>NZ_RZQL01000053.1 GCF_003997935.1 Mesorhizobium sp. M7A.F.Ca.US.006.01.1.1 | reverse complement strand
GAGCGAAACGGCCCCGCATAAAGCACATTTCCATCCGCCGGCGCGGTAACGATGGCTCCCGATTGTGTCGCAACCATGTCGCCAAGCATCACCGCGCCGTTACCGTCATCGGCGCCGAATCGCCGCTTGATGCGGCCGGTCACCGGCAGCGCGATCTGTCCCTGCAGCGCCGAAAAGGGCACCGCGGCGGCAAGTTGGTTGCTTTCCGGAACGGGCAGCGACGCCAGTTCCGCCGGCGCTGATGTCTTGTCGCCGTCCGCCGTCTTCTGCTCGGCGGCCTTGGCCGCATCGGCAGCCTTGCGGCTCTTGTCGGCCTGCGCTTCGAGCGACGCGATCAACTCCTTCAGGCTGCCGGCCTTGGCCGCCAGCGCTTCGGATCGCTGCTTTTCGGCGGCCATTTGCGTCTGCGTGTCGGCTTCGAGCTTCTGCTTGGCCTCCAGCAGCATGCCGAGCCGTTTCTTTTCCGCCGTCTGGTCGCCGACCGCCGCCGTCAGCCGCGCCCGTTCGGCCTCGATCGACGCCGTAATTCTGGTCTGCTCCTTGAGATCGGCGAGCAGGCTATCGGTCTGCTGGCGCAGTTCCGGCACCACGGCACCGAGCAGGATGGCGCTGCGCACCGACGACAGCGCGTCCTCGGGCTTGACCAGGATCGCCGGCGGCGGGTTGAGGCCCATGCGCTGCAGCGCGCCCAGCACTTCGGCCAGAACGTCGCGCCGCGCCATCAGCGAGGCGCGGATCTTCTGCTCCTGGCCCTTCAGCCCTTCCAGCCTGGCGCCGATGTCTTCGATGTCCTGGCCGAGCTTCTGCTCGGTCATCGCCGACTGGATCAATGCGGCGGTGATCGAGGCGTGATCCTTCTTGATCGTCGCGATGTCGGCGGAGAGTTTGGCCAATCGTTCGGACGACAGCGTGATCTCCTTCGAGACCCGTTCGTATTCGGCCCGGCTCTGATCCGGATCGGGAGCCATGTCGAGCGTGTTTTCCGCCCGTCCCGCATGCAGCGACAGCACAAGCACCGCCGCCGCGATGCCGCAGCGCGCGCGCCATGAGCCCGTTCTTGATTTTCTGTCTTCAGACATTGAAGCCCGACTCTATGCGCGGCTTCGTTAACGAACAATCAACCATGTTCGAAACCGTCCACTCGATGCAATCATGCCTCGACATTGGGGCGGAATTCCGGGTGCGTCGCACCAATTCACCGGTTCACGAGCGATGGTAGGGATGTCCCGAAAGGATGGTGGCCGCCCGATAAAGCTGCTCTCCCAGCATCACGCGCACCAGTTGATGCGGCCATGTCAGCAATCCGAACGACATCACCAGTTCGGCCTGGTCGCGCAGCGACTGATCGTGGCCGTCGGCGCCGCCGATGGCGATAACCAGCGCCTTGCGGCCACCGTCACGCAACAGGCCGAGGCGCCCGGCGAAATCTTCCGAGGAAAAGCTTTTGCCGCGTTCGTCCAGCAGGATCAGCGCGGTGCCGGGCTGCAGCTGCGTCTGCAGTTTCTGGCCTTCCTCGCGCCGGCGCTCGTTGGCGGTCTGGCCGCGCCCCTCGGCGATCTCGGCAATGCCGGCAAATTCAAGCCCCACCGCCGGACCGCTCTTGGCGAAGCGCTCGAAATAGCGGTCGGCAAGCAGCTTTTCGGGGCCGGCTTTCATCCGGCCCACGGCATGAACTGATATCTTCATCCTCGCCTTGTAAGCCGCGCGAACGACTTAGTGGAGCGTTTCTTCCTCGAGGTCCGGCGCCTGCCACATCTTTTCGAGATTGTAGAATTCGCGGACTTCGGGGCGGAAGACATGGACGATGATGTCGCCAGAATCGATCAGGACCCAGTCGGCGCCGGACAGCCCCTCGACGCGCGCAGTGCCGAGACCGGCATCCTTGATCGCTTTGAGAAGATGATCGGCGACAGCCGCGACATGACGGTGCGATCGGCCCGAAGCGACGACCATGTAGTCGCCGAGGCTCGATTTCCCCTGGATGTCGATGGAGACAATGTTTTCGGCCTTGGAGTCTTCCAGACTGGCAAGGACTGTCTTGATGGCGCGGGACACGGCGTCGTCTACGCTGATCCTGGCCGGCGAAGGCATGATATCGGCCTTCTTCCGCAGTGCTGTTCTCAGTGTATTTCCTTTCGCAGCAAGAACAACCAAATCACCCCTTGAAGCAGGTGACACCGCTTAGATAGGCAGAGTTCCCTGACAGTTTCAAGACGGGACCCTGCCTCGCACGAACGTATTGTCGCTGCTGTGGTTCCGCCGCATGCCGGAAAAGATCGGAACCCTCACCGTCGGCATGGGTTATCGGCTCATCGACCAACCGGATTTCCCCCATGCCGATCGACCCGCAAAACGCCTTCCTCAGCGTCCAGGCTGGCCTCGCCCAACTGAGCACGCTGATTGTTTCGTACTCCTTCTCGGCTATCGGTGCCGTCATCCTCTTGATTGTCGGCTACATCGTCGCCGGCCTTGCCGAACGTTCGATCTTTGCCGGTCTCGGCCACATCCATGGTTTCGACGCGACGTTGCGGCATTTCTTCTCCAAGATCGTCCGCTACGCCATCCTGATCCTCGTCACCATCATGGTGCTCGGCCAGTTCGGCGTGCAGACGGCCTCGATCATTGCCGCGATCGGTGCCATTGGCCTCGCCATCGGCCTGGCGTTGCAAGGCACGCTGCAGAACATCGCCGCCGGCATCATGCTTCTGGCGCTACGGCCGTTTCGCATCGGCGAGTCCGTCGAGGTCGGTTCGATTGCCGGTACGATCGAGGAGATCGGCCTGTTCGCAACCAAGCTCAGGACGGCCGACGGGGTCTACATATTGGCGCCCAATTCGACACTGTGGAACCAGCCGGTGCGCAACTTTTCGCGCAACGGCGTGCGCCGAAGCGACATCACGCTCAGCATCGGCTTCTGGAACGACATAGACCGCGCTCAGAAGACTTTGCTTGCCATTGCCGGCGCCGAGCGGCGGATCAAGCGTGAGCCGGCCCCGATCACTTTCGTTGCGACACTGGGCGAAAGCACCGTTTCGATTGCCTTGCGCTACTGGACATCGTCGGCGGACTTCTTCGCCACCCAGACCGATCTCACCAAGCGCGCCAAACAGGAATTCGATAGCGAAGGCATATCGATCCCGCTGCCGCCGCCGGAAGCCCGTCGACAATAGTAGGTTGGCTCAGTGCCGGCCCTCATCGTCCGGCGCGAAGGCAAGTTCGACCGGCAATGGCGCCTGCGCCGTCATCGGTGCGAAACTGCCGGTTTCACCGACCGGGACCGCACGCGTCGTGGACACACGCAAAAGCACGAACAGGCAGAAGGCTGCAGCGATGAGAACAGCCACATAGATGAAAGCCTGGGTTCCGAAGACGGCCGACAGCGCCGTCACAATGCCGGGCACGACGAAACCCGACAACGACCAGGCAAACAAAAGCGAACTGGACAGCGCCACCATGTCGTCCTTGCCGGCGCGGTCGGCGGCATGCGCACTGGCCAGCGAATAGATCGATTCCGAGGCGCCGTCCCACACGATATAGATCACAACCAACGCGGCCAACGCGCCGCCATCGAACCCGAGCGCAAACAGGCCGGCGACCATGGCAAGCGCGGATGCGGCGATCAACACATAGCGGCGGTCGGTTCGGTCGGAAATCCAGCCAAGCGGGATCTGCAGGATTAGCGTGCCGAGAGGCATCGCCGAAAGCAGCAGCGCCACATCGGCCTGGCTGTAGCCCTTGGCCGTGGCGTGGATCGGCGCGAAGCCAGCAATCGACATCGACAGGCCGCCGACGGCAAGCATGCCGGCGACGCCGACCGGTGAAACCCGCCAGGCGCGGCCGAGCGCCACCGAGGCCGCCTGCGGTGCCGGCGGCTGGGCAAGTTTGGTCATCCCGACGGGGAGGATCGACAGCGCCGTGAAGACGATCCCGATCAGCGGCGCATCCGCCGTCCTGATGTCGACCAGCGCCAGCGTCGCGTAGCCGACGCCGAGCCCGGCGACATAGGCGACATAGAAGAAAGCCATCACCCGGCCGCGGATGGCGTTGGCAACGGCATCGTTCAGCCAGCTCTGCGCGACGATGAACAGGCCGCATATGGCAAAGCCGTAGAGCGCGCGGGCGGCAATCCACAGCAGCGGATGGACCCCGGCGCCGACAGCGGCGTTGGCCAGCGCGATCAGCGCCGACAGTACCATGAAGGCTCGGGCATGGCCGACCCTTCGCACCAGCGGTCCGGTCAGGATGCAGCCGGCCAGCCCGCCGGCCGAAAGTCCGGTGATGATCAGCCCGGCCCAGGTCGGATCGAAACCCTCAGCGCCAAGCCGGACCGGGATATAGGCAAACATCAGCCCGTTGCCGACGGCAATCAGCGCCATCGACACGATGACGCTGGCAATCGCGATCAGCGGCGTGGGCTCGGCGCCCTGCTCGGCTTCGCTGCGGTTTTTCCTGGGAATCGACATGCCTGCTCAGGATTGCCCATCAAACAGGCAAAGGGAGCGATAAAAGCGACATGGCCGGGCGGCCGGGCTCACCCCTTCGCCAGCTTGCGGATCGCGCTCGACGACAGCGACGAGCGGGGGCCGTGGATGAAGGTCCAGGCCGGCGCCTTCATGCGGGCAAGCCGCGGCGCATCGCCCTCGTCGATGCGGGCATAGTCGAAAGTCTTGGCGACGACCGAGGACAGGAACGACAGCGTCGCGCCCGGGCGGTCGATGACGGCGATCGGGAAAGTCATGACAATCTCGCGCCAGCGCTGCCAGCGGTGGAAATCGCGCAAACTGTCCGCACCCATGATCCAGACGAAGTCGACACCGGGATTGCGCGCCTTGACCAGCGCCAGCGTGTCGGCGGTGTAGCGGACGTGATGCGCCGCCTCGAAGGCGGAAACCTTGATCTTCGGGTTCTTGGCGATCTGCTCGGACAGCTGCAGCCGTTCGCCGAGCGGCGCCAACTCCCTGGTGTTCTTCAGCGGATTGCCCGGTGTCACCATCCACCACAACTGGTCGAGCGCCAGGCGCCTGAGCGCAATCTCTGCGACCAGCGCATGGCCGGCATGCGGCGGATTGAACGAGCCGCCGAACAGACCGACGGCGAGGCCTTTTTCGGCATGCGGCATCTTCAGGTAACGGGAGGGTACCGCCGGTTCGGAAGATGCCAGCATTGCCTCAGGCTCTGACGACGAAAAGATTCAAGGCCTCACCTGTCCCGACCCGCACACGCGGTATTTGAACGAGGTCAGTTGCTCGACGCCGACCGGTCCGCGCGCATGCATCTTGCCGGTGGCGATGCCGATCTCGGCGCCCATGCCGAACTCGCCGCCATCAGCGAACTGCGTCGAGGCGTTGTGCAGCAGGATCGCCGAATCGATCTCGTTGAAGAATTTTTCGACGGTTTGCGCATCCTCGGCGACGATCGCTTCGGTGTGATGTGAGGAGAAATTCTCGATGTGGTCGATCGCACCACCGATACCGTCGACCAGTTTTACCGCGATGATGGCATCGAGATATTCGGTGATCCAGTCGGCATCGGTCGCCGGTTTGGCGTCGAAAAACACTTTCAGCACCTCGGCATCGGCATGGATTTCGCAGCCGGCCGCGCGCAGGGCGTCGAGGATCGGCACCAGATGCGTGGGGGCAACCGCCCGGTCGACCAGCAGCGTCTCGGCGGCACCGCAGACGCCGGTGCGCCGCATCTTGGCGTTGACGGCGATCCGCACCGCCATTTCGAGATCGGCCGAACGGTCGATGTAGAGATGGCAGATGCCTTCGAGATGCGCGAAGACCGGCACCCGCGCCTCGCTCTGCACCCGCCCGACGAGGCTTTTGCCGCCGCGCGGGATAATGACGTCGAGGTTGCCGCCCAACCCCTTCAGCATCTCGCCGACGGCGGCGCGGTCGGCGGTCGGCACCAGCTGGATGGCATCCTCCGGCAGGCCCGCTTGCTTCAGCCCTTCGACCAGGCAGGCGTGGATGGCGGCGGAAGAATTGAGCGAATCCGAGCCGCCGCGCAGGATCACCGGATTGCCGGCCTTGAGGCACAGCGCACCGGCATCGGCGGTGACGTTGGGGCGGCTCTCATAGATGACGCCGACGACGCCGAGCGGCGTGCGCACGCGCTCGATATGCAGGCCGTTCGGCCGATCCCATTGCGCGATCACGTCGCCAACCGGGTCGCGCAGGGCAGCGATTTCCCTGATGCCGTCGGCCATGACGCGAATGCGCGCCGGATCGAGCTTCAGCCGGTCCATGAAGGAGGCGGAAAGCCCGGATTCATGACCATTCGAAACATCGATGGCGTTGGCGTCGAGGATGTCCCGCTCACGAGCCACGATCGCCTCGGCCATGGCGAGAAGTGAAGCATTCTTGGCGGCGGTCGCGGCGATGGCCAGCGGTCGGGCGGCAGCGCGGGCGCGGCGGCCGATATCGGCCATCAGCGCGACAGTATCATCCCCGGATTTTTCATGCAGTTTCAGCATGGCTCATCCTCCGCTTATAGCGCCACCGGCCTCTACATGGTCACCGGCCCTGACTTGGTCACCGGAATGGCTCACCACAAGGTCGTCGCGGTGGATCATTGCCGAGCGCGCCTCATAACCGAGCACTGTTTCGATCTCGGCCGTCTTCAGGCCAGCGATCCTTACGGCATCGGCGGCATCGTAGGCAACCAGCCCGCGCGCGATCTCGCGGCCCTCGGGCGACAGGATCGCCACCGTGTCGCCGCGCGAGAAATTGCCGCTGACCAGCTTGACGCCGGCCGGCAGCAGCGACTTGCCCGACAGCAGCGCGCCGATGGCGCCGGCATCGACCGTAAGCCGGCCGGCTGGCTCGAGCTGGCCGGCGATCCAGGTCTTGTAGCCCTTGACCGGGTTGCTGCTCGGCCGAAAGAAAGTAGCGCGCTCGCCGCGTTCGATCGCCATCAGCGGCGACAGCCGAGTGCCCGACGTGATGATCATCGCGGTACCGGCGGCGGTGGCGATCTTGCCGGCATCGAGCTTCGTACGCATGCCGCCGCGCGACAGTTCGGAAGCGGCCGCACCCGCCATCGCCTCGATATCAGGCGTGATGCGGTCGACCACCGGAATGAATTTGGCGTTGGGGTCGCGCGCCGGCGGCGCCGTATAGAGCCCGTCGATGTCGGAGAGCAGCACCAAAAGATCGGCGCCCATCATGGTGGCGACGCGAGCCGCCAGCCGGTCATTGTCGCCATAGCGGATTTCGGATGTCGCCACCGTGTCGTTCTCGTTGATGACCGGCACCGCCTTCATCTTGAGCAGCGTCGAGATCGTTGCCCTCGCATTGAGGTAGCGGCGGCGCTCCTCGGTATCGCCGAGCGTCAGCAGGATCTGGCCCGATTTCAGGCTGTCCTTGCCAAGCGCATCCGACCAGGCGCCGGCCAGTGCGATCTGCCCGACGGCTGCCGCGGCCTGGCTCTCCTCGAGCTTCAAGGCCCGCTTGCCGAGACCAAGGATTGTGCGGCCAAGCGCGATGGCGCCGGACGAGACGACGAGGATTTCCGCGCCGCCCTGGGCCAGCACGGCGATGTCGTCGGCGAGCGAGGCCAGCCAGTCGCGCTTCAGGCCTGTCGCACGGTCGACGAGCAGCGCCGAGCCGATCTTGACGGTGATGCGCCGATATTTTTTCAGCGACTGCATCGTCCTATCTGTCCCAGCGCGTCTCGACCGGGGCAGCGATCTGCGCACGCGCCTCGGCCACCACCGACATCAGCGCGCGCAACACCGCCTCGACACCCTCGCCGGTGACCGCCGACAACAGCATCGGCGCGCGGCCGGCGGCGCGCTTCAGCGAGGCGACTTTCTTCTTGCGTGCATCGGCATCGAGCGTGTCGACCTGGGAAAGCGCCACGATCTCGACCTTGTCGGTCAGGCCGTTGCCATAGGCCTCGAGCTCCGCGCGCACGGTCTTGTAGGCCTTGCCCGGATTTTCCTCCTGCGCCGAAACCAGATGCAGCAGCACGCGCGTGCGCTCGACATGGCCAAGGAAGCGGTCGCCGATGCCGACGCCCTCATGCGCGCCTTCGATGAGCCCCGGAATATCGGCGATGACGAATTCGCGCGCATCGATGCGGGCGACGCCGAGGCCAGGATGCAGCGTCGTGAACGGATAGTCGGCGATCTTCGGCTTGGCCGCGGTGACGGCGGCCAGGAATGTCGACTTGCCGGCATTCGGCAACCCGACCAGCCCGGCATCGGCGATCAGCTTCAGCCGCAGCCATATGTTGAGCTCTTCGCCCGGCAGGCCGGGGTTGGCGCGGCGCGGCGCCTGGTTGGTCGAGGTCTTGAAATGCTGATTGCCGAAGCCGCCATTGCCGCCCTTGGCCAGCAGAAAGCGCTGGCCGACCACGGTCAGGTCGCAGATCAGCGTCTCGTTGTCTTCTTCGAACACCTGCGTTCCCGCCGGCACTTTCAGCGTGACGTCGGCGCCCTTGGCGCCGGTCATGTTGCGGCCCATACCGTGGACGCCGGTCTTGGCCTTGAAATGCTGCTGGTAGCGGTAGTCGATCAGCGTGTTCAGCCCGTCGACCGCCTCCAGCCAGACATCGCCGCCGCGGCCGCCATCGCCGCCATCCGGCCCGCCGAACTCGATGAATTTTTCGCGCCGGAACGACACCGAACCGGCGCCACCGTCACCGGAGCGGATGTAGACCTTGGCTTGATCGAGAAATTTCATGGGATTGTACAGTTTCTACTAGTGGCTTTGCGGCATTGCTCTAAACCTTGGCCCTTGCTCTAAACCAAGGCGCGGCGAAGGGCGAGGCCGTTTTGTGACAATGGCCATGTGGGGTTGGCCGGAGAGACGTCGGAATGAAGCTTGTAACCTACAACATCCAGTACGGCATCGGTCTCGATGGGCAATACGATGTCGGGCGCATCACTGATGCCGTGCGCGGCGCCGATGTGATCGCGCTGCAGGAGGTGACCCGCAACAACCCCAGGAACGGCGGCCGCGACATGGTGGCCGAGATCGGCGAAGCGCTGCCCGACTATTTCGCCGTCTATGGCAGCAATTTCGAGGCCAATATCGGTTCGCACATCGACAACGGCCGTGCCGTCACGAAAACCTTCCAGCTCGGCAACATGGTGCTGTCTAAAACCCCCATTCATCTGTCGCGCAACCTGCTTTTGCCGCGCAGCCGCAGCTTCGAGATGATGAACTTCCAGCGCGGCGCGCTGGAGGCGCTGATCGAGACGCCGCTTGGTTTCATCCGCTTCTATTCCATCCATCTCGATCACCGCAGCCCCCTCGAACGCGCCAGCCAGATCCAGTTCCTGCGCCAACGCATGCTGAACTATGCGCTCGAAGGCGGAGCACTATCCGGCGTCGCCGAGATCGGCCTGCCGGAACTGCCGCATCCCGAAGCCTTTGTCGGCATGGGCGATTTCAACATGCTGGCCGGCTCGCCCGAATATGTCGAACTCGCCGGCCGGCCGGATCATGAATTCGGCATGCCGCTGACCGCCGACTTTGCCGTCGATGCCGCCTTGCGGCTGAACGCCACCGGCGACGATCTCATCAGTTGGGTCGATCCCAGGCAACCCACCGATCCCAGCCGCCACAAGCGCATCGACTACATCTTCACCAGCGCTTCGCTTGCCAGATCCCTGCAGCGCCTGTGGGTTGACCGAAAGGCCGTCGGCTCGGACCATCTTCCAGTGTGGGTCGAACTGGGCTGACCCAAACTTGCTCCGGACCCTTTCGGTTCGACGCGACGCGCCGAGGTGTGTCGAGATTCAGGTCAGGCCGAGCCGAGAGTGGTGGCTTCCGAGAACCGGAGCGGAGCGTACTAAAGTACGTGAGCACCGGAAGCGCAGGAAGCCGCCATTCGCAGGCCGGCCTCACCTGAATATCGACGCACCTAGAAGTGCACCCAGTTCCGCAGGCTGGTCCAGGTCTTGCGATCGAGCCGGTAGCGCTCGACAGGAACCTGGCCGGCGACAATCGAATTCAGCATGCCCTGGCCGGCATACTGGAACCCGCACTTGTGGATGACGCGGCGCGAGGCCGGATTGATGACCCGCGTCGAGGCATGCAGAACCTGGATCGACGTCCTCTGGAAGGCGAGATCGACCAGCGCGTGCGCCGCCTCGGTCGCATAGCCCTTTTTCCAGTACGGCTCGCCGATCCAGTAACCGAGCTCCAGCCCGCGATCGGTGGTGTTGAGGCCGGCGCAACCGACGAAAGTGTCGGTGCCGGCCAGCGTCAGGGCATAGGCGATGCCGGCCCGGCGCGACTTGGTCATGGCCAGGAAAGAGCGCGCCTCGGCCTCGCCATAGGGGTGCGGCATGCGGGCCAGCATTTCGGCGACATGGCGGTTGTCGGCAAGCTCGACCAGTTGCGCGATATCGCCCTCGTGTGGCGCCCGCATCACCAGTCGCTCGGTGACCAGCACCGGGCAGTCTATCGCGTAACTTTCGTCTTCTGAGTCTTCCGCTTCGGCAACCATTTGAAAGTCCTCCAGGCACAAGAAAAAGGGGAGATGGAAACCCATCTCCCCTGATCCATTTCCTGGCTTTGCCAGACACCGGTTCCCGAGATGGGCGCCGGTGTTCTAGTGCGGAACCGGCTACTCCGCGGCTTTGGCAATCGGGTTGACCGATACGTAGGTTCGGCCGTTGGCTTTTTTGTTGAACGTCACAGCGCCGGTCTCGAGCGCAAAAAGCGTATGGTCCGTGCCCATGCCGACATTGACGCCGGGATGCCACGTGGTGCCGCGTTGACGAATGATGATGTTGCCCGGGATGACGGCTTCGCCGCCGAACTTCTTCACGCCCAGACGCTTGGAATGCGAGTCGCGACCGTTGCGCGACGAGCCGCCAGCTTTCTTGTGTGCCATTTAACTAACTCCGTTGCGCCGCAAGGCGCCTAAAAGGCCTTATGAACGCGTTCGCGTTCCGTTTCAAGTCCGATCCGGCGACCTAATCGCCAGAAGATTACTTCGCAGCCAATTCCTTGGCCTGCTCGCGCCAGTCCTTGATCTGGTCGGCGCTGAAGGGCATGTGCTCGTCGATCTTGGCGACATCCTTGTCGGTCAGCTTGGCGAGCTGCGCGAAGGTGATGATGCCCTGCTCGTTGAGGTCCTTGGCTGCGACCGGGCCGATGCCCTTGATCACGGTCAGATCGTCCGGTTCACCTTTCGGCGCCTTGAACAGCGGTGCTGCCGCGGTCTCGGCTGCCTTTGTCTCGGCTGCCTTGGCCTTGGGCTCCTTCTTCGGCGCGACTTCCGCCTGCACCTCGGTGGCGGCCTCGGCCTCCACCTTCTTCGGCGCCTTGACCGCTGCCGTCTTCGTCGGCTTTGCGCCACCCAGCAGGATCTCGGAGATCCGCACGGTGGTCAAAAGCTGGCGATGGCCGATCTTGCGGCGCGAATTCTGCCGGCGGCGCTTCTTGAAGGCGATGACGGTGCGGTTCTTGCCCTGCTCGACGACTTCGGCGGTGACCATCGCGCCGTCGACGAACGGCGCGCCGAACGTGACATTCTCGCCTTCGCCATGTGCGAGGACGTGGCCGATCTCGACCATATCGCCGACAGCGGCTTCGAGTTTTTCGATCTTCAGGAGATCGTTGGCGGCAACGCGATACTGCTTGCCACCCGTTTTAATGACTGCGAACATTTTTTGCCTTTCGCTGTTCGGTCGGCCTTGATGAACCGCCTGAGGCAGTTCAGCCGTCTTTTTGTCAGTCTGCGGGTTCAAAAAACAAGCGGCGCGGAAGAACCCTCCACGCCGATTGCGCGCTGTCCCTAACCGAAGGTTGAGTGCGAGTCAAGGCAAACAGCCGCGCCGGGATTGTTATTGGCGGGCAGGCACTGGCCGCATCGGCAGATACCGCACCACGTTGCCGCAGTGGAGGCAAGCACGCGTGACTGCTCTCCGACCTGCCCAGGCCTCGCCTCAGCTGAACCGTCGCGAATCCGCTGCTTGCCCGGCAAGCCAAATAACTGACGGATTGGCCTTGTAACCTGCCCGTTCAGCCGTTATCTAGTGCGCCGCGCCGGCAACGGCCGACCATGACCGCGGAGAGGTGGCAGAGTGGTCGAATGCACCGCACTCGAAATGCGGCATGGGTGCAAGCCCATCGGGGGTTCGAATCCCTCCCTCTCCGCCATTTAGCTTCCATAAAAATCCTTTCCTTTCAAAAGCTTCCTTGTTGCGCTTGACCAGCACGAAGCGAAACATATCTTAGACTGTGTAACAAACTGTGTAACATTAGAGAAAGATAATGCGACGTTCCGCAGCGCCAAAGCCGCATAAACGTGAAGGCATCTGGTATCTCGTCCGCAGGGTGCCGAAGGAATTCGCGGCGTTTGATCGCCGCTGCCTAGTACGCATTTCCACGGGCGTCGCCGTGGCTGACGATCCCCGCGGTGTACGGGCGCGAGATGCAGTGCAAAGCCTCGGCGCGGGGCTGGAGGCGTATTGGCGTAGACTGCGGGAAGGCCAATCCGCCGAGGCGGGGCTGCGTTTCGAAGCCGCGAGGAAGCGCGCGCGGTCATTTGGATTGGCCTATCGCACTAACGAGGAACTAGCAGCGGGGCCGCTCGACGAACTCATGGCCCGTATCAAGCTGCTCCTCGACAAAAAATCGATCGAGGACGCGCAGGACGTCTCGGCCGTCATGGGTGGGGAGAAGCGGCCAGCGGTCCGCCTGAGCGGTCTTATCAAGGAATTCGAGACGATCGAGCAACAGAACTTGCTGACCATGTCGCCCAACCAAATCAAGAAATGGCGTAACCCCAAAAAGCGCGCAGTTGCCAATCTGGTTGGAGTCATTGGCGACAAGGAGATCGCAAGCCTCACTCGGGACGACGCAATCGCGTTCCGCGAGTGGTGGCAAAAGCGGATCGTTGAGGATGGACTTGATATCGGTACGGCCAACAAGGACATCGGCCATGTTTCGAAAATGCTGCGCGTCGTCGATCTGACTCACCAGCTCAAGCTGGAGCCGGTTTTTCGAAACCTGCGTCTTTCCGGCGCCGTCCCCGGGCAACGCGCTGCGTTCACAGCGGAGTTCATTCAGGAGAAGATACTCGCTGAAGGCGCGCTCGACGGACTCAATGACGAAGCCCGCCATCTAATCTATGTGATTGCCGATACCGGACTCAGGCTTTCTGAAGCGGCAAACCTCACCACCGAAACAATCCACCTCGATCGAGAAATCCCGCATGTGCGGGTGCGCCCCAATGGCCGTCGCTTGAAGACCGGTCATTCAGCCCGTGACATTCCCTTGGTTGGCGGCGCACTTGCAGCCATCAAGCTCCATCCGGACGGCTTTCCTCGTTATCGCGACAAGGCCGCGTCACTTTCAGCGCTCGTCAACAAGGTGCTCGCCAGCAAGGAACTTCTGCCGACTTCCGAGCATAGTCTTTATAGCCTGCGACACACTTTCGAGGACCGGCTGACGGCAGTTGAGGCGCCGGAGAAGGTAATTGCTTCTCTGATGGGCCACAAATGGATCCGGCCCAAATACGGCGCGGGACCTTCGTTAGCGCAAAAGCGCGAGTGGCTCCAAAAAATCGCTTTTACCCCGCCCGGGCGAATGTGATTGCGGCGCCATCCAGGCCTTGAGAACCAACCTCACGGCTCCAGCTGTCCGAGCCATTTAGGTTGAGCGTGGCCAGCACGCGCTGCGCTCGCTCGCGATTTCCGAGCTTCCGCCGCATTTGTTCGACCTCGTATTCCAGCCTTTCGAAGGTCGGTATATAGGCATCTCCATGCCGGATGACCAAGTAGGCGGCAACAGCTAGACACCATTCTAGCTCCGTGGCCGATGGATCGGAAAAAGGGGCGACGCCATACCAAGACGAGCAACGCCTCTCGAGGGCTTCCGAACTAGGCAAACGGCCAGCATGTGGCATGGGAAAGAAACCTATGCCTGATCGACGAACCTAAAGTGCTCACGAAGCTTGACCGGTACGCGGGCCATCGGAGGGTTCTGCCTAAAACCGCCAAAAATTTTGAAACACCCATTCATCCGGCTCGAATTCAAAGGGATCGGCGATTTTTGGGTTATGGCTTGCAAGCATAGTTCAGCCCAGACAAGAACGCCTGATATCTTGTCGTGCACTGTCACCCTGCCAAATATGGTGCCGGCGACAACGGCAGTTTGGCGAGCAGAAGAATTCCCGAGACTGAGACGTTCTACGGCTTGGCCCATGTTCGCGCTCCTCCTCGATTGGAGACAGGATGGGCCATATGGAAGCGAATAAAAGGAGGTTGGTGACGAGTCTCGGTAGTGGAGTAGAAACGGGTGGAAAAGCTTGCGCTATTCGCCATCGGCGCCGCTAAGCGCATTTGAGAGAAGGGGCAGCGATCGCCAAGAGATGACGTCCGATCGCAAGCCGGCTAGAAATGCGACAGTGACGCGCCTTTTTTGGCACGACCTTAGCACCCGATCGGGCCTCAGCTGGTCGTCGTTGCGCAGCCGATCGGGTGCGATTTTTATAAAGCTCTCTTGGCTTTAGCTTTGAGAGCCCGTCATCGAGACAAATGCAAGGGAACGGTCCGCCCCCTGGGGACATTCGACATGCCGTGGCAGCTTCCTATGGTGAGCCAGCGCATTCCGATACACGTTTTCCGCGCTCTACCGTTGCTCCAGCACCTGTGCTGAGGCTGAGCGCTTGATCAGGACCCGACCGCTGCTGTTGCGGGATGGTGACTGGGTTGAGGTCGCGAAGACCTTGACCGCGGGTACGTTGTTCATCCCGATGAGCGCTGAGCCGAGAAGCAGCCAAGAACGCTTCCCGTAATCGAATCCTACGGGAACCGCGAAACCAGCGTCCAAAGGACGCAATTCTCCGACGTCGTTCACTCAAGCTCATCTCGCAACTTGAACGCTTGTATGAAGCCGCTGCATGTGCGCCGGTGGACCGGATTGCTGCTATCCAAACCACGTGCTCAGTTTCGCCCCCGTAATAACTCTACCGTCCGAAACGGCTTTCGCGCGTCAGGTCCACCCCACATGAAAGTTCCGCGAGCAGCACGGACGGAGAGGCCGGTCACAACTCCTTCGCGTGCTCTTTTACTACCGAATCAAGTGCCAAATGGAGAGGCACTGCCTTAGAGAACAGGAAGCCCTGCGCGGTTCTGCAGCCAAGCTTGTACAGAGTTTGCCGATCTGCCTCTGTTTCAACGCCCTCGGCCATGACCTCGATCCCGAGCGTCCTACCAAGATCAATCACCGCTTTGACAAGCAGCCGATTCTCCCGGGACTTGGCTAAGCCGCGAACGAAGCCCTGATCTATTTTCACCTTCCTGATCCGACTGTCCTTGAGCGATGCCAACGTCGAAAAACCGGTGCCGAAGTCATCGAGCGCGATAGAAATGCCAGCATGTGAAAGCCGGGCGAGCTTTTCATCCACTCTGTCCGGATCCACTGGGGCTTCTTCGGTAATCTCGATGTCGAACATCGTTGCAGGGAGGTCTTTTGCCGCCAGACCATTAAGAATCATCTCGTCAATATCGCCAGCTTCCAACTCGCACGGTGAAACATTCATCGCCACACGAACATCACGACGGTCAGCTTTGACCAAGCCCTCGATAAGAGCGCAACAGTCGGCGAATACCGTTTGAGTTAGCAGCTGAAGCATTCCAGTTTCGCGTGCCGCTGTCATGATCTCGGGCGGAGAAATGGGACCGTGAAGCGGGTGAGACCATCTTAGCAAGGCTTCAAAACTGACGACGGCTTCAGTTTCGAGTCTTACGATTGGCTGAAACCAAGCGACCAAGCTTCTCATCGTTATCGCCGAATGAAGATCGCGTTCGATTGACTGGCGGCGTTGCAACTCCCGGGCTAGCTCGGCATCGAACAGACAAAATTCATTCCTGCCGCGGCGCTTAGCTGTGTAAAGGGCGATGTCGGCCCGCAACAACATTTCCGTTAGTCCGGGGTTTTCAGCCAAGTAGATTCCTATAGACGCTCCAATGCGGACTGATGCGATCCCAGGATAGGGGCGAGCAAGCTTGGCTATGAGATTGGACGCGAGATTGGTGGGAGAAGGAGAATTCTTTCGCGAAGAAAAAACCAGCACGAATTCATCCCCACCGATGCGGGCGAGCGTTGAGCCCTCCGGTGCTTCTTCCTCTATTCGGCGGGCGATCCTGGCAAGCAGCTCGTCACCCGTTCTGTGACCGTAGGTATCGTTGACAGATTTGAACCCGTCCAGATCAATCAGCATGGCCACAAAGGGTCCATCGGTGTTCTCAAACTGATCGATTGCATGTTCGAGGCCCCGCCTGTTGAGGAGCGCGGTAAGATGGTCCTCCCTGGAATTGCGCTCCATTTCCGCGGCAAGCCGCTCGGCTTGATGTCTCAGGCGGCTCGCGTCACGGAAGCGCGCTTGTCCAACGAACGAGGATCGAACCAGGCCGCCCTCGAAAAGCAGGACGGCAAAAGCCAGAATGTAGTTTTCCGGGGCTCCCTTCGTCAGCAAACATGCGGCGGCAATGAGGAGTGGCGGTGTGATGAAGCATATCGCTGCCGCAGCATATGAGCTGCCGTACGTGACCGCGCCAGCTGAAATGCCCGCCAGAATTATTAGATGCAGCGATGCTTGAGACGTCGTGTATCCAGCCGTTAGGACGGCAAGGAATGACCAGGTGAATCCCGCCAGAAGAGCAAGCCTGCCAAACCAGCGAAGCCGCAGCCAAACCCGTGTCAGATCATCCTGGACTCCGGGTTCCTTCAGCTGATGACGGGCGAGTGCAAGGCGGGCGGCATTTATCGCATTAACGACCGAAAACCAGGCCGCGCCAGCAAGACCGTTCCCGGAAAGGGCCTGCACGGTCAAAATCAGCCCGGACAGCACAATGCTTATCGGCATTGAGACGAAAAGGCCTGCCCTCAGATCAGCGAGCTGGTCCTGAAGGATTCTCGCCTCCAGCGGATCTTCTTTTTCCAAGGCTGGACGGGTCAGCTTGCTTACTCCTGCTTGTCCGCAGCCTATGCAGCCCCCCTGAAGGACGGGTTAATTCTTCAATCGGAGATCAGCGTCGGGGAGCAGGATTACTCCGGTGCATCATGCACTCTCTCATCGCTCGCCCAGCACGCGCAAAAATGCGACTGCTGGTGCAGTATCACCGCTGGAGCTCCGCCGAAATCCCATGCCGGACAAGGGGAACATGTTGGGCAAAGCGAAGCCCCAGATGCCTTGCAAGCCGTGCCGCCAGGTGGTCTCTGGAGTAGAGTCCAACCAATATGTTCGTTGCATGGTAGAGCGGCGCCGCCGACAGGCGCAGCCGCCTTTCGTATATATGCAGCATGTCGGGGTCGCCAACATTGCGGCCGTCGCGGCACGCAGTCATGATTCCACGGGCGAGTTGCTTCTGGCTGCTGAGACCGATGTTGAATCCGTGAGCGGTCACCGGGTGCATGCCGATGGCAGCGTCGCCGATGAGTGCGGCGCTCGGCGCCCGGAATTTGTGCGCCCAGGTCGTGACCAGCGGATAGGTGTGGCGCTTGCTTGCCAAGGTCATTTTTCCAAGGCGCCCTCGACACCGTTTCGTCAACTCCGACAGGAACAAATCATCATCGAAGGCAAGCAGTCTATAGGCCTCGTTTGAGCGCAATGTGAGCAGCAGCGACGACATGCCCTCCGCGAGGGGCAATATCGCTATCGTCTGATGGTGATCGAACCATTCGATGGCGATCTGGTGGTGGGCGCGCTCGTGCCTCACTCGGCAAATCAGCATCGAGTGGCCAAGCCGGTTGATATCGGCGCCGATGCCTAGCAGATCACGCGTGGCGGACAAACGCGAATCCGCGGCAACAACCAGCCGAGCAGTTAAACGCGCGCCATTAGAGAGCGTTACGACTGCTCCTTCTTGGCTGTTTGTTGCATCGACGACCGAGTGGCCGCACAACAGCCGGGCGCGATCCTGCAAGCGGACGATTTTGAACAGCGCCTCGCGGATCCGGCAATTTGGAACCAAAACCCCCAGCGGTTCTCCAGAGTTGCTGGGAGGATCGAAACGAAGAGCGAATGCGCTCGAGCCGTTGAGCACGCGCGCGCCTTGAAGTGCTGATTTGTCCGAAGCCGGGATGACATCCCAGGCGCCGAGCTCGCGAAGGGTTCTGATCGAAGCGTTGGTCAGCGCGATTTCGCGACCATCGAAAGCCGGATTCGCCAGACTATCGAATGTGTTCTGTTCAACAACTGCCACCTTGAGTTCGCTTTGGGCAAGCGACGCAGCGAACGAAAGGCCGACCGGGCCGGCTCCAACGACAACGATGTCAAAATTATCGTCAGAGCCCATCAGCGTGCCGCCATCCGGTCGCCTATCCTCGTGTAACGGTGGAACTGAGCCGAGTGACATGAGCTCCGTGCCCGCCGCATTGCCTAAAGGCGCTGGGCCGGGAGATTCGCATCGATCGGCAACGAAGCACTCAAAGCGCTCAGAGGTGGATGCGGCTAACCGATCCCGCCCTTTCGCCGCGCAGCCGCGCAGATCGCCGCCAGCAAGCGAGACACTCGCGACGCTGGTCAGCGACGGCCGCGCCGCATCGATCGCCACATTCCACCTGGAACCCTTGCGCATACTACTCACGCTCCACGACGTCGAAGCGGGCTCTCTTGCGAGGGTGAGGGTATCGAACGTAGCGCTCTCTCTCGTCATCCCAGCCAAGGTAGCGGAAACTTTTATCCACGACCGCGCATATCTCATCAAGAACCTGCTGCATGGCTTCGATGTCGATGTCCTTGCAATTCAGTCGCCGATAGAGCAAAGCCCACGCGGCGACATAGTCGTCGAAATAGCGCGCGTCACTCGAACCAATGATCAACTTCGGACGGTTGATCGATTTCGAAAACGCACGTCCCAACCCCGATGATGCTCCGCAGCACGTTGACATCACGAGGATCTTCGGCGCTGGATGCGAGCCCTGGAACATTTTTACGAAGTCAGCCCAAAGAAGGCCACTTCGCCCACTGGACGAAGCGATCCCGTCACCATTGCCGTGCCCGGCGATGTGAAGCACGTCGCACTCCGCCTCCATCGCTCGTACTACAGCCTCACCAAATTTCGTTCGGTTCAACGCCATTTGGAGCTCCGCGCGGATGTTGACAGCCTTTAACAAGTGCTGCACGATCGGTCCCTCTTGCCTGTCGGCGAAGTAGTCATTTGCATTGTGGCAGTCGATGATGTGTACGGTGTTCATGGTACTCCAGCCGCTTGTTCGTTCATCGTCGTGACGAGCGGACACCACGCGCGCGGAACCGCGTGACGTGCGCTGGGTTCCGGTACCGTCGCATAGCCTCAAGGCGCGGGCCGGGAATCGGGATGGATCGGCAACGACGCACACAACCCATCAAAGGCGAAAGCTGTTGATCGGCCCCCTGTCCGCGCAAGCCACGCGGATGGTCAGCCAGCAAGCGAGATACACACGACGCCGGTCAGCTAATGGCTGCGCCGTAAGCACAAGGCATGGCCGACCACACGACAGAAAACCCAGAACCGTGAAGGTGCTGATAATGACGACCAATCTTTCCGTAAGTCATGCATTTCTCCGTCGAAGACTGGTCAATAGACCACGCCGATGAGTATGACCCTGATCTGGATCAGCCAGACATGACCAATCGGCACTGGCGGTTCACGGTCAGGTGATCGACCGTGACGTTCCACTTTGGAACCCGTGCGCACATTGCCAAGCTCTCGTCCGGCCACGCGAGGTACTCTCGTGGCATCACACGCCTCATACTGGGTGCAATGGGAGGCAGTCCTTCGCACGACAGAGGCTTTTCACAAATGTAGTGTGCAGCTTAGGTCAAGATGGTCATGGAGCATGGAGCATGGAGCATGGAGCATGGAGCATGGACAGCTTGTTCCCGACCGAGCCGGCTCGACTGACGAGCGCGATCCGCGCATCTTATGCACAGCGGATTGAAATCAGCGTTCCGGTTTGTCGTCCCGATCAATTAGTATCCGCTCGGCGGCTCCGTCGAGATCTTCGTATTGACCGCTTCGCAATGCCCAGACGAAGCCGGACACACCCAGTGCACCCAGAAAAAGGGCCACTGGTATGAGATAGAGCAACGTCGTCACGAGGATTATGCCGAATAGCTGACTGCGGAGCGTCCGACTTTTTGAATAACTTGCAGCGTCGCATTCGCCCCGAAGCCGTGCAAGCGCAATGCGTTTCCAATAACAAGCACCGATGAGGCAGACATGGCAATCGCCGCTAACAAAGGCGTGGCGTGGCCCAGGATGGCGATCGGCACGGCGACGGCATTGTAGACGATCGCAATCGCGATGTTCTGGCGGATCAGGTGTCCCGCCTTGCGCGAGACGTCCAGCGCGAGAGGCACTGCCAGAAGGCTTTCGCGCAGGAATACGAAGTCGGCGGCATTGCGGCCAATGTCGGCGGCGGTGGCCGGAGCGATCGAGACATGCGCCGCGCTCAGCGCCGGCGTGTCGTTGAGGCCGTCGCCAACCATCAGAACCTTGTGTCCGTCTTTCGCCAGGGTCTCGATGCGCTCGACCTTGCCCGACGGCAGCAGGCACGGAACGAAGTCCTCGACACCCAGCATTCTTGCAACTTCACCGCAGGCACCTGCGGTATCGCCCGACAGCATTTGCATCGACACCCCAGTATCGTTCAATCGCTTGATCGCCGCCGCCGCGTCGGCGCGCAGCGCATCCTCGAAATCGAAGGTCGCGACAATGAACCCGTCTTTTGTCAGCACCGTTCCGCCATAGCCATGGTTGCCTTCACCACCGGTCCGGGCCTTCCATCCAGCCCATCCGCGTCGACCCAGCCGCCAGATGCTTCCGGCGACAGTGGCTTCGATCCCGAACCCCGGATGCTCTGTGACGGCATCGAATTTGTGTTGCCCGCCAGGAGCGGCAAAGCCGGTTATGGCCTTTGAAAACGGGTGACGCGAGTGCGCGGCCATGTCTGCCGCGATTGCCAGCATGGCCGGATCGATCGACGATGCATTGAGGAGCCGGGGTTGTCCGAGCGTGAGCGTTCCGGTCTTGTCGAACACTGCGTTATCAATCGTCGCCAGGCGCTCCATGGCCGAACCGTCCTTGACCATGATGCCGTTCTCGAACAGACGCCGCGCGGCGACCACCTGAACGATCGGTACGGCGAGGCCGAGCGCGCACGGGCAGGTGATGATCAGAACGGCAATGGCGATCGTCATCGCCCGGTGCCAGTCGCCCGTCGCCGCCATCCAACCCAGGAATGTCACGAAGGCGGTGAGATGAACCACGGGCGCGTAGAGTGCCGACACGCGATCAGCGATGCGGCGATAGTGCGCGCGACCGCCCTCTGCGGCTTCCATCAGCCGAACCATTTCGGCGAGGAACGAATCCTTCGCGGCGGCGGTCGCCTCGATCGTCAGCGGGCCGGTAAGATTGAGCACGCCGGCCTGCACGGCTTCGCCCGGCGCCACGTTTTTCGGCGCGCTTTCGCCTGAGGCCAGCGAGCAGTCGAGATCAGACGCTCCGTGGATGATCTTGCCGTCGACGGGGATCCTTTCACCGGCCGCGATCAGCAGCTGCATCCCCGGTTCGATCTCGCCAACCGGCAGATAGTCGCGCGCGCCATCGCCGCGCAGCACCATGGCGCCGCGTGCGGCCAGCTGCGACAGGCCTTTCACCGCGGTGCGGGCACGTTCGCGCATCACGTGATCCAGCGTCCTGCCGATCAAAAGGAAAAAAAGCAGCGAAACCGACGCGTCGAAATAGGCGTGGTCGCCATGGTTGATCGTCTCATAGAGGCTCATGGCGTAAGCGAGCGACACTCCGACCGCGATCGGCACGTCCATGTTCATGCGGCCGTGGCGCAGTGCATTCCAGGCCGAGCGGAAGAAGATGCCGCCGGCGAAGGCGAGCGCTGGGATGGCGATCAATGCGGAGACCCAGTGAAACAGGTCGCGGGTAGCCCCTTCGGCCCCGGACCAGACAGAGACCGAAAGCAGCATGATATTGCCCGCCGCGAACCCGGCAACCGCGACGGCGCGGATCAACTCCGAAAGCGTCCTGTCCTTTTCATCAATCTCGGGGGCGAAGAGATGCGCCTGGTAGCCGAGCCGTCCAAGCGCGGCGACGAACGGTGGAACCTCGTCGCCACGCCAGCGGACCGAGACCCGTTTCGTCGACAGGTTGACGCGGGCGCTCTCGACGCGATCGAGCGTTCCCAACGCCGTCTCGATCGTCTGGATACAAGCTGCGCAATGAACGCTCGGCACCGAAAGATCGGTTTGGCGGAGATCATCTCCAAGCGATCGGCTCGCCAGCCTGATCTCTTGACTAGACGGCAGGACCGACGTGGTGCTGCCCAGATCAAGCGCCATTTCGGCGCCCGGTGCACAACAACTCATTTCAGCGCTCCATGGGAAATCATGATCCTGCGGACTTCGCGGTAGGGCTCGGCCAGACCGGCGTCAGCGTCGACTTCGACGATCCAGACGCCATCCTTCGGCATGTGCTGGGCTGCGAATTCCTGGCCGGAGGCGAGGGCGAGGTTGACCGCCTTGTCCTCTTTCTCGTAGGCGGGATGGCGAAACAGCACCTTGACGCCATGCAAGGCAATCGGCTTGCCGACGGCGTCGGTAAGGCTATAGCGGACCTCGCCCCATGCGATGGTCAGCTTGCCGGTCCAGCCGAGCGCTGCCTGCGCCCGCCCCTCCTCGGCCTTCTTGTTGAACTGCTGGCTCGCCACATAGGTGTTTTCGACGACAAGGCCGGTCCAGCTCGTGTTGGCGAGCGTTGCCATCGTCAGATTGACCGCGATGACCACCCCGAAAAAGGCTAGGATGATGGCCAGCATGTGCCTGCCGGTGAATACGCGGGGTTTTTCAGCGTTAGCGGTCATCTGGCAGTCTCCGGCGCGTTGAAGGTGGCGGTGTATTCGTCCGCCTCGAAGCTCGCCTTGTCCTCGACACGGAACTTGAAGGTCTGCGCTGTGCCCTGGATTTGATCCGCCGGCTGGCGCACGAAGACCTTCAGCATTTTCAGGCGGTCGGGTTCGACCGGAATGGCAAAAGAACGGCCTTCCGGGATGTCGTCGCCGACCACGCTCATCTCGGCGCCCTGCAAGCCTTGAATCGCGACAACGATCGTCCTTGGCTCGGGGATCATGTTGAGCAGCTTGACGGTGTAGCCGTTGCGGATCGAGCCGTCGGACAGCGTGACAAATTGCGGATTGCGATCATGCAGCACGTTGACTTCGAGCCGATCGCGCGTCAGCAGCGAATAGAGCAGACCCAGGCCGATCAGCGACCAGATACCCATGTAGACGTAGGTGCGTGGCCGAAAGATCTTGCGGATATGGAAATGCGCCACCTTGTCGGAGAACAGGCCATCAGCGGTCCTGACCTGCGACGGGTTGACTGAACTGGAGCCGCCCGCGGTCGCCAGCATCATGTTGGCGTTGTAGTCGGACAGTGTCGCATAGGAGATCAGCCCGCGCTCCTTGCCGAGCTTGTCCATGACCCCGTCGCAGGCGTCTATGCACAGCGCGCAGGTGATGCATTCCATCTGCTGGCCATCGCGGATGTCGATCCCCATCGGGCAGACCGCGACGCAGGCATTGCAGTCGACGCAGTCACCGACCGGCAGCCCTGCGGCAAGGACCTTCTTGGCGTGGCGAGAACGCGGTTCGCCGCGCCAGTCATTGTAGGTGACGGTGAGAGAACTTTCGTCGAGCATCGCTGCCTGGATGCGCGGCCATGGGCACATGTAGGTGCAGACCTGCTCGCGCATCAGACCGCCGAACGTGTAGGTGGTAGCCGTCAGCACGGCGACAGTGATGTAGGCGACGGGTGGCGCGGTGCCGGTGAAGAGTTCGCCAACCAGCGTCGGCGCATCGGCAAAATAGAAAATCCAGGCGCCGCCGGTCGCCGCACCGATGACCAGCCAGACGGCGTGCTTCGATAAGCGCAGCATCAGCTTGCGGGCGGTCCAGGGGCCTGCATCGAGTTTCATGCGAGCGTTACGGTCGCCCTCTATCGCACGTTCGACGACGAGGAACAGATCGACCCACACCGTCTGAGGGCATGCATAGCCGCACCAGGCACGGCCGACAGTCGAGGTGATCAGGAAAAGACCGACGCCCGCCATGACCAGGAGGCCGGCCACATAGAAGAATTCCTGGGGCCATATCTCGATGAAGAAGAAGTAGAAGCGCCGGTTCGCGAGATCGAGCAGGACTGCCTGGTCCGGGGCAAATGGACCGCGAGCCCAAGGCAGCCACGCAGCCAGGTAATAGATGCCAAGTGTGATCGTCATCACCAGCCATTTGAAGCGACGAAAGTTGCCCGAGGCGCGCTTCGGAAAGATCTTTTGACGCGCGGCATAAAGCGGCTTGCGGGTTTTGGCGGAATTGACAGTTTCTGTTTCGAGCCCTGTCAACTGCGTCTTGTCACGCATGTGCAACTCCACTTTCCCAGCCAATGTCAGGGGCACCTGTCGTAAAGCCTCGCCGTAGGATAGCCTTGCCGGGTTGTGCAGATCGCATTAGGGATGGTGTCGAGGCCCGGCTCACGCCGGGCCTCGTCCGCTTGGCAGGGGGGACCGAAGAATAGGACCTTCCATTCCTATTCTCCGCCGCCAAGCGAATGGACATAAACTGCAAGTTCCTTGACCTTGATCTCGCCGAGACGGCCAACCCAGGCCGGCATGACGCCCTGTTTTGGCGCACGGACCTGTGCGGCGATGGCTGTCTCACCGGATCCATAGAGCCAGATCGCATCGGTCAGGTCGGGGGCGCCGAATTCCCTGTTGCCTTTTGCATTGTCGCCGTGACAGGCCACGCAATTCTCGGCAAAGACCTTGGCGCCGGGTTGGATCAGACTTGCATCGCGGACCTTGCCGGAAAGGCTGGCCACGTAGGCGCTGACTTGTGCGATCTGGTCGGCGGTAATGATGTCGCCGAAGGCCGGCATTTCCGACAGGCGCGTGTCCGGATCGGATGCGAAGCGGATGCCGTGCGTAATCGTCTGCTGGATCTGCTCGGCCTTGCCGCCCCACAGCCAGTCGTCGTCGTTGAGATTGGGAAAGCCCTTGGAACCCTGGGCGCCGGAGCCATGACATTGTACGCAATTGACCTTGAAAGCGGCGCCACCGGCGGCGATTGCGAATTCGCGCAGGCCGTCGTCCGCGGCGATTTCCGAGACGCTCTTGGACTCCACCGCCGAGATATATTTGCCCTTGGCGGCCTCAGCCGCGGTCAGCTCGTTCCTGACCTCGTTGCGGCTGGAATAGCCGAGCACACCCGTTGTCGCCGAGTGCAACAGAGGCCATGCTGGATAGGCAATGGTGTAGCCTATCGCCCAGACAATGGTGACGTAAAAAGTGATAACCCACCATCTGGGAAGCGGGTTGTTCAGCTCCCGGATACCATCCCATTCGTGGCCGGTGGTCGAGACGCCAGAGATTTCATCGATATGCTCGTCGCTCATGATCACTCGTCCTCGAGCGGAATGCGGGCCGCTTCGTCGGCCAGCCTTCGGCTGCCGGGGCGTAGGGCAAAGGCGATGCACCCCACGAAGAACAGCGCCATCGCAACCAGGCCCCAGCTGTCGGCAAACGCCCGCATCAAATTGTAGGTCATCAGCGTTCTCCTCAGCGGTAGCCGGCGGCTTCGTCGTAATTTTTGAAGTCGACCAGTGTGCCAAGCATCTGCAGGTAGGCGAGCAGGGCATCCATTTCGGTGACCTGTTGCGGGTTGCCGTCGAAGTCGCCGATCTTGGCTTTTGGGTAACGCGCCTCAAGGCCTGATGTGTCGGCATTGGGATCGGCCTGCGCCGCCAGATCCGCATTGGCGTGGGCGATCATGTCATCGGTGTAAGGGACGGCTACAAGCCTGTTGGCGACCAGATGCGTCGAGAAATCCTTCACGTCGATCGGCGTGTCTTTCAGGAACCCATAGCTCGGCATGATCGATTCCGGCACCACCGAGCGCGGGTCGGTAAGATGCGCGACATGCCATGCATTCGAGTAGCGGTCGCCAACTCTGGCGAGATCCGGCCCGGTGCGCTTCGATCCCCACTGGAAGGGGTGATCGTACATGGACTCGGCAGCCAGGCTGTAGTGGCCATAGCGCTCAACTTCGTCGCGGAACGGCCTGATCATCTGGCTATGACAGAGGTAGCAGCCCTCGCGCATATAGATGTTGCGCCCGACAAGTTCGAGCGGCGAATAGGGGCGCATGCCTTCCACCTTCTCGATCGTGTTGTCGAGATAGAAGAGAGGCGCGATCTCGACGATGCCGCCGACCGTCACCACGAGCAGCGAGCCAACGAGAAGAAGCGTGGCGTTCTTCTCGATGATTGCGTGTTTGTCCATCAAGCCCATTACCTGGCTCCTGATCGCGCAGGTCGGATGGCGACGGGGCTCGGCATCGGCTCCTCCTCGCGCTGGTGGCCGAGGATGGTCCTGGTGATGTTCCAGGCCATGATCAGGGCGCCGGAGAGGTACATGGCGCCGCCGATGGCGCGCAGGACATAGTAGGGGTGCATGGCGGCGACGGTTTCGGCGAAGGAGTAGACCAGGAAGCCCTGCTCGCCATATTCGCGCCACATCAGGCCCTGCATGATGCCGGACACCCACATCACCGCGGCGTAGACGACGATCCCGAGTGTCGCCAGCCAGAAGTGCCAGGTGACGAGCCTCAGCGAGTAGAGCCGTTGACGGTTCCAGAGCTTCGGGACCATGTAGTAGATCGCGCCGAACGAGATCATGCCGACCCAGCCGAGCGCACCCGAATGGACGTGCCCGATGGTCCAGTCGGTATAATGCGACAGCGAATTGACCGCCCGGATCGCCATGATGGGGCCTTCGAAGGTCGACATGCCATAGAAGGCGACGGCCATCACCATCATGCGGATGATCGGATCGGTGCGCAGCTTGTCCCAGGCGCCGGACAGCGTCATCAGGCCGTTGATCATGCCGCCCCAGGACGGCATCCACAGCATGATCGAGAACACCATGCCGAGCGTCTGCGCCCAATCGGGCAAGGCGGTGTAGTGCAGGTGATGCGGCCCGGCCCAGATGTAGAGAAAGATGATAGCCCAGAAATGGACGATCGACAGCCGGTACGAATAGACTGGCCGGTTCGCCTGCTTGGGCACGAAATAATACATCATGCCGAGGAAGCCGGCGGTGAGAAAGAAGCCGACCGCGTTGTGGCCGTACCACCATTGCGTCAAGGCGTCCTGGACCCCTGAAAAGGCGGAGTAGCTCTTGGAGCCCGGGAACGAGACTGGTATGGACAGGTTGTTGACCACATGCAGCATCGCGATGGTCACGATGAACGACAGGTAGAACCAGTTGGCCACGTAGATATGCGGTTCCTTGCGCTTCAGGATCGTGCCAAGGAACAGAATGAGGTAGGCGACCCAGACGATGGTCAGCCAGACATCCACATACCATTCGGGTTCGGCGTACTCGCGGCCCTCGGTGATGCCGAGCAGGTAGCCGGTCGCGGCCATGACGATGAACAGCTGGTAGCCCCAGAAGACGAACCAGGCGAGATCACGGCCGAAGAGGCGCGCGCGGCAGGTGCGCTGCACGACATACAGAGACGTGCAAAGCAGCGCGTTGCCGCCGAAGGCGAAAACGACACCGGATGTGTGCAACGGCCGCAAACGACCGAAATTGAACCAGGGCTGGATGTTGAGATCGGGGTAGGCGAGCTGCAGCGCGATCACCACGCCGACCAGCATGCCGACGACACCCCAGAACACGGTGGCGATCGCGCCGTAGCGGATCGGACCATCCATGTAAGCGGATGGGTCAATCGGAGCTGCTGGCCTGAACTCCGTGTTGCGCAACAGGATCGCAGTGAAACCAGCCACTGCGAAGAACAACACCCACATGTGTCGGCGGAAAGGTTCATCCACGCCGAAGCCGGCGGCCACCAGGGCCGCAAAAGCGAACACGCTTAGAAGGACGATCTCTGTGCCGAATTTCATTGCAGATCCCGATCTCGAATCTGGTGGATGCCAAATCCGCAGCGCACTAATCGCGCAGCCGCCGCCCCCTCGCCCTGATCTATGTCAGGCCGCACGATTTTGTGCGGCGCAATCAGCAGGTGGCGAATGAACGAGGAACGCAGCGCGGGCTCACTCCCTCATGGAAGGCGTTCCCTGGGTTGGGCGGGCGCAGACGCGATCGCTGAGGCGAAAGCTGAGGCTCTGCGCGCGTTGGATGCTATTGCCGATGCCCTGCCAAACGTTGTTCGGATCCCATTGGAAACGAACGCGATCGTTCCGCCGAGCCGTGGCAGATTAAGGACCATGCTTCGCCGGTATGTGCCGAAACACACCTGGCGATTGGTCACGTTCCTATCAAAGCCCGAAAGCTGTTTGTCTCGACAACCGTGACGCCGCTTCGTCGAAGGCGCGGCGACATCGCATTAAAAGGCAAACACGGCCCGCCCCGGAGTCATGCGACATGGCCTCGCCGCTTAGGGCCGCTCGCGTCCGCCGCCACAGCGCTTCTCCAGACGGCTTATGCTGTCCACCGTCACATGGCGTGCGTTCTCAATCCGAATCACCCCGTCAGCCCGCAATCGCGTCAGTTGGCGGCTCACGGTCTCGCTGGTGATTCCAAGGAAATCAGACATTTCGGCACGCGTCAGCGGCAGATCGAAGGAGGCCGACCCGGAAGCCGCATCGAGACTGGAATCGATATTCCGGGCCATCATGAGGAGAAAAGTCGCCACCTTTTCCGGAGCTGTCTTGCGCCCCAGCGTCACCATCCACTCGCGCGCCTCATCGAGTTCATTCAGCGTCTGTTTGAGCAGGCGATGCTCGAATTCCCGTGACGCCTTCATCATCCGTTCGACGGCCGCTCGCGGAAACGAACACAGCGTGACTGCTGTTGCCGCTTCCGCATTGATCGAGCTTTCCTCCTTGAAAGGACGTCCCAGAAAATCCGGTGCAAACTGGAGACCGACGATCTGCTGGCGCCCATCCGACAGGCTCTTTGATAGCTTTACCACGCCTGAAAGCACGTTGGAGTAGCTGTCGACGTTCTGTGCCTCGCCGGTCAACTCCATTCCTGACTCGATCCGGCGACGCGAGCAAGTCTTGGCGAGCCCAACCAAATTGTCTGGATCGAGCGCACCGCAGACACCGCGACGCCGTGCCTCGCAAGGGAAGCAAAGAACAGGAATGCCGGAACTATGAATGTCTTGCCGAAAGGTCATGCGTTCGCCTTACCCGATCCTAACTGCCGGCAGGATACCCATCCAGGGTAGAGAAATCCTGCGGCGGTTTGTCCATGAGCGCGGCTGATCGAGATCAGGGTCTGCTTCAGCGATGCGTGCAGTGTTCCGGCGGGCAACACGGTGAACGCGAGATGCAATCGGAAATAGCTGTCAAACTCAGCGAGAACGTCCCACGCTACACCAGCTATCCGACGGCGCCGCATTTCCATTCGGGGATCGATGCTGCCATTTACCGTGGCTGGTTGGAGACGCTGGAAAGCGGCGACGAAATCTCGCTGTACCTGCACATTCCTTACTGCGACAAGCTCTGCTGGTTCTGCGCCTGCCACACCAAGCAGACGCACCAATATGAGCCGGTGGCCGCTTATCTGCGCTCGCTGAATGCCGAAATCGTCACGATTGCCGGTCTGGTGAGCGGCAAGGCACATGTCCGTGCAATCCACTTCGGTGGCGGTTCGCCAACTATTCTGAGGCCCGATGATATGGTTGCTCTTGGAGCGGCCTTGCGGGACAGCTTCGACCTTCTCCCGGATGCTACGGTCAGCATCGAAATCGAAACCAACGACATGGACAAGGCGCGCCTTGATGCACTTGCTCAAATCGGCGTAACGCGGGCGAGCCTCGGCGTGCAGGATTTCGATCCGCAAGTGCAAAAAGCAATTAATCGTGAGCAGAGTTTTTTGCAGACCAAGGCAGTCGTCGACGGGGTTCGTTCGCGGGGCGTCGAATCGGTCAATCTGGACCTGCTCTACGGGCTCCCGAATCAGACACGCGAGACGATCTGTTCCACGGTGGCGCAGGCACTGACCTTGGAGCCAGACCGGATGGCCCTGTTCGGCTACGCACATGTGCCCTGGTTCAAGAAGCATCAGACGATGATCGACGAGGCATGGCTGCCGAGTCCCACTGAGCGTTTCGCCCAATCTCAACTCGCGGCGCGGGCAATTGTCGCCAAGGGATATGAGGCAATAGGACTCGATCATTTCGCGAAGCCCGACGATGCGCTGGCCATAGCGGCCCGCGCAGGGGTTTTGCATCGCAATTTTCAGGGCTACACTGAGGATCGCTGCCCGACACTGATCGGACTTGGCCCTTCGTCCATCGGTCGTTTTCGCCAAGGCTACGTGCAGAACATGGCTTCGACTGCCGGGTACGGGCGCATGGTTGCGGATGGCGGGTTGGCTGCCGTCCGCGGCGTTGCCCTTTCCGACGACGATCGCGTCCGTGGCTGGATCATCGAGCGGCTGATGTGTGATTTTGCCTTCTCGGCAGTCGACCTGGTGGAGCGGTTCGGCAAAGCCGGCGAGCAGCTCCTTCATCGCTCGAGGTCCATCGCACTCCACGATCCTGCCCGAGCGCTTGAATTCGATGGTGACAGTTTCCTC
>NZ_RZQL01000540.1 GCF_003997935.1 Mesorhizobium sp. M7A.F.Ca.US.006.01.1.1 | reverse complement strand
CCATTACAATCTGCTTCAGCGCGCTCATCTCTTCCGGCCCGAAAGTCAGCGGCCGCGCCGCGCCCATCTTGACCCCGGTCCAGCCATTCTCGTTATGCGAGGCGGTGACCATAGCGACCGAAGGCACGTCCAGTGCGAACTGGGCGAAATAGGCCATCGGCGACAACGCCAGTCCGATGTCCCTCACCCGAGCGCCTGCAGCCATCAAACCGGACACCAGCGCCAGCTTGATGCCAAGCGAATAGGAGCGGAAATCATGCCCGGTGACGATATCGGGACCGGCACCGACACGGCGGATCAGCGTGCCAAGCCCCATTCCGAGCGCCTGGACGCCGATCAGGTTAAGTTCGGGCGCGACCTGGCCAAACCACCAGCGCGCATCATATTCCCTAAACCCGGACGCCTTTATCAGCGCCGAGGTTTCAAACTCGAACGTGTTGGGCCGGGCTTCGTCAACGAAATTCAGCGACAAGACAGGACAC
>NZ_RZQL01000539.1 GCF_003997935.1 Mesorhizobium sp. M7A.F.Ca.US.006.01.1.1 | reverse complement strand
AAATAGTAGTTTATGCTGGCGGCCTTGATGCCCACGGTCTGCGCCAGATCGCGGAAGTTTATCCCACCGTAGCCGTATGCCATTGCCGCTTCCCGCGCTGCCGTCAGGATCGCTTCCCTCGCATTCTCTTTCATTGTTCTCTCCATATTCGAATGTTACCTACCATATGGCAGATAGGGGTTGACGGGGCAAGTTTTAAGTCGTAGTTGGTTACCTGTCATCTGGCAGGCAGGTGACTTGTCAACACAAAGCGAGGCTCGCCATGACCGATAAACTCAAGCTCTTCACCTCTCCCTCGGCCTTCCCTAATCCGCAGCGTTTGCGCATCTTCATGCACGAGAAAGGCATCGCCGATCGGTTCGATGAAACGATCTACGATATGTCGCCGGTCGGCGAGCAGCGCGGCTGGAAACACCTCAAGATGAACCAGTGGGGCGAGACCCCGACCTTGGCGCTCCCGGACGGTTCCTTCCTCAGCGAGAC
>NZ_RZQL01000538.1 GCF_003997935.1 Mesorhizobium sp. M7A.F.Ca.US.006.01.1.1 | reverse complement strand
CGCTCGTCTCCGCATCTCGATTTCGCCGGAGAGGTGAGGGCGGCGACGAAGTTCCCGACCTTCCATGCGGCGCGCATATCCGACGTCGCCACCGCACGCCACGCCATCGCCACCGGCAAGCTCGACATGGTCGGCATGACCCGCGCCCATATCGCCGATCCGCACATCATCAAAAAGGTGATGGAGGGGCGCGAGCACGAGATCCGCCCCTGTGTGGGCGCCACCTATTGCCTCGACCGCATCTATGAAGGCGGCGAAGCGCTCTGCGTTCACAATGCCGCGACCGGCCGCGAGGCCGAAATCCCGCACATCATCGTCAGGACCGAAGGACCGAAGCAGAAAATCGTGGTCGTCGGAGCCGGCGCCGGTGGGCTGGAGGTTGCGCGGGTCGCGGCCGAGCGCGGCCACAAGGTGATGGTGCTTGAAGCATCGAGCCAGGCCGGCGGCCAGGTGCGATTGGCGACGCAGAACCCGCGCCGCAAGGAAC
>NZ_RZQL01000537.1 GCF_003997935.1 Mesorhizobium sp. M7A.F.Ca.US.006.01.1.1 | reverse complement strand
GGGCATAGCGTGGTGTCGGCCGAGCGGGCACGCCGCATCGGCGCCATGATGCTGACCTGCGGCCACTATGACGGCTCCGGCGATTTCGCCTTCCGCGTCGGCATCCCCGGCAAGAGTGGCGTCGGCGGTGGCATATTGGGCATCGTGCCGGGCGTCGCCTCGCTTGCCGTATGGTCGCCGGGCCTCAATGCCAACGGTAATTCCAAGCTGGGGTCGATCGCGCTGGAAAAGCTGGCCAGGATGATGAACTGGTCGATCTTCGCGCCGTGATGCATGTCGCCCAAAAGTGCGCAGCGGTTTTGGGACAACGACATGCATAGAATCAAAGAAGCGTTTTAGCCTTTCGCGATCCGGCATAACGCCAGATAAGAAAATCCCGCACCGTCTTCGAGACGGCGCGGGATTTTTTGTCAACAAACTAGCTCAGGTACCTGAAAGGCTTAGAAAAAACCCTTCCGCTGCCACCAGCCGCCGCGTTTCGGCTTGTCCTCGGT
>NZ_RZQL01000536.1 GCF_003997935.1 Mesorhizobium sp. M7A.F.Ca.US.006.01.1.1 | reverse complement strand
CCGGAAAGAGCGCGCACGCCGAAATTTTGGCGACCGCCTTGCCGCCGCCCTGGACCTATATCGCCACGGCGCAAGCCTATGATGACGAGATGCATAAACGCATCGCGCTGCACCGATCGCGGCGCGGCGAAGGCTGGACGACCATCGACGCACCGCTCGATCTCGCCGGTACGCTTGCCGCCTTGCCGGACGATCGGCCGGTGCTTGTCGATTGCCTGACGCTGTGGCTGACCAACCATATGCTGGCCGATCACGACCTCGAGCTTGAATGCCGGCGATTGGCGGACGTACTGTCGCAGCCGCGTGGTCCCTGGTTCGTTGTGTCCAATGAAGTCGGCCAGGGTATCGTGCCGGACAATGCACTGGCGCGCCGCTTTCGCGATGCCGCCGGCCGGCTCAACCAGCAGGTCGCTGCCGTCGCCGATACGGTGCTGCTGATGGTGGCGGGGCTGCCGCTCAAGGTGAAATGACATGACCGACATCGACAATAAGGA
>NZ_RZQL01000535.1 GCF_003997935.1 Mesorhizobium sp. M7A.F.Ca.US.006.01.1.1 | reverse complement strand
CCCTCGGTGCGCGTCACCATCCATGTCGAGCCCGACGACGAGGCCAAGCTGCCGAAGGGCACAACCGCCGTGCCGTTTGCCTGAGGCGATTTCCTGTAGCGACTTGGGAAAATTAACCGAAGCTTCTCGACTTCGTCATCCACCGGCGGAGCAGGAGCGAAGCTCCGTCGCGGAGACCCGAGGATCCATGCCGCGACCTTGGCCGTAGAGTGCAGCGGAACAGAATTCTGCACCGCAGCAGCGCTCAGATGTCACGCATGGATCCTATGGTTTGCGCCGCCAGTCTCTATCGGCCTTCCAAAGCTGCCTCAACAAAATCGTCGTCAAGTGGCCCGGTCAAACTGTCGAGCCAGACCCACTCCTGAGCAAGCGGTTCGAGAACGACCGTTCGGCCCTCGCGACGGATTGAAATCTCGCCGGTATCGAAACGGTATTTCTTCGGCATGCGTACTGCTTGCGATCCGCCAGACCAAAAGACTTTTGCCTTATCCATTCGCGCCCTCCATTGA
>NZ_RZQL01000534.1 GCF_003997935.1 Mesorhizobium sp. M7A.F.Ca.US.006.01.1.1 | reverse complement strand
GCCTCGGACGAACCCGACCCGACACAGCTCAACAATCTCGGCCAAGGCCTCGGCAAGGCCGTTGGCTCGGTCGCCGAGATCGTCATCACCACGCCGTTCAAGGTGCTGACCATCGCCACTGGTGGGTGAACAGCCGAACGCGGACGGCTGATCTCAAACGAAAAGATCGACCTTCTGGAAGGTCGTCACGTCGATCAGGCCGACATCGGAAATCCTGAGTTCGGGAATGACGACCAGCGCCAGCAGCGAGTGCTGCATGTAGGCGTTGTTCAGCGAACAGCCCATCTTGCGCATCGCCTCGGTGAGCTTCTCGGCCTTGGCCGCGACGATCTCCGCCCGCTCGTCCGACATCAGGCCGGCGATCGGCATTTCGACCAGCGCCAGTTCCTTGCCCTTGGAGAACAGCACGACGCCGCCGCCGACCTCGCCCAGACGGTTTACCGCCAGCGCCATGTCCTGCTTGTTGGTGCCGACGCAGATGATGTGGTGGGCGTCATGCGCCACGCTGGACGCCATGGCGCAGTCACCCATAT
>NZ_RZQL01000533.1 GCF_003997935.1 Mesorhizobium sp. M7A.F.Ca.US.006.01.1.1 | reverse complement strand
CCGTCCGAGCCTGGAATCACATGCGGGGGAGCGATGATCTCCGCAACGAGTGGCGTGAGCTTCGAAGCTCACGCCACTCGTTGCGGAGATCATCGCTCCCCCGCATGTGATTCCAGGCTCGGACGGCAGGCGTCACATCGTCTACGAACTGGCAGTGACGAATATCACTGGCGGCGATGTCCGTTTCGAGAAGCTCAAGGTCGTCGATGCCGACAGCGGAGCACCGCTTGCAGAACTCGGCCCGGATGAATTGCGCACGCGCGTCACGCCGGGCGCAAGCCGCGGCAACGAAAACCGCGAGTTGGCCGCCTATCAGTTCGCCGTCATCTTTCTGCATGTCGTGCTTGCGGACGGGGCGGCGGTTCCGGCTCGCATTACCCACGAGATCACGGCGTTTTTCGCGGTCATCGGCGCCGACATGACGGTGACGATTGGCGAGGGTGCCGTCGTTGCGAAGGCACCGGTGGCTCTTGGGCCGCCTTTGCGCGGCAAGGGTTATGTCGCGGCTGACGGCTGCTGCGATTCCATCCGCCATGTCCGCGCCCTGCTGTCGCTCGACGGCAAGTTCTACCT
>NZ_RZQL01000532.1 GCF_003997935.1 Mesorhizobium sp. M7A.F.Ca.US.006.01.1.1 | reverse complement strand
GCCAAGGGTGGGGAAAACATGATTTCCAGCATTGCCGAATTGATCGCCGACCGCATCGGTTCCATGCCGGCCAGCGAACGGCGCGCGGCCCAGACGCTGATCGCCAACTATCCGATGATCGGCCTGAAAACGGTTGCTGAATTTTCGGCCGCGGCCGGCGTCTCCTCGCCGACGATCCTGCGTTTCGTCGCCCGCCTCGGCTTTCAGAACTATCCGGAATTCCAGTCGAGCCTGCAGGACGAACTGGCGGCGCAATTGCAATCGCCGGCGACAAGGACGCTCAATCCGCCCTCGCCCGGCGATGGCACGGTGTCGCCGATGCTGGAAGCGACGCTCGACAACATGCGCGAGACATTCAGGCACCTGTCCGACAAGCAGCTCGCCGACATCGCCGCCCGGCTGGCGGACCGGCGCGGCAAGACCTTCCTGATCGGCGGTCGCTTCACCGATCCGCTGGCCCGCTACATGGCCGCCCACCTCGCCCTCATCCAGCCGGATGTCTTTCACCTCGCCGGACAGGAAAGCATGTGGCGAGACCGATTGATCGACATGGGCAAGCGCGACGTGCTGGTGATC
>NZ_RZQL01000531.1 GCF_003997935.1 Mesorhizobium sp. M7A.F.Ca.US.006.01.1.1 | reverse complement strand
CCGGAAAAGGCCCCACCGCCATTGCCGCCGCCGCCACCCACCGATTGCGCGAAGATACCGGCCGAATTGACCGAACCGGCACCATCTTTGCCGGTCTCGATATCGCCGGCATTGGTCACCGTCACCCGCGCGCCGTTGCCGCCGGCACCACCGGAACCGCCGGCCGAGAACAGGCCGCCGGAAGTGCCGCCATTGCCGCCGCCACCGCCAACCGACTGCGCGAAGATGCCGGCTGATTGCTTGCCGTCGGTGTCGATCGAGCCGGCCGCAGTGTTTGTCACCTCGACAATGCCGCCATTGGTGGTCGAGGCGCCATTGCCGCCGAGCGACACCAGCCCCCCCGAATTGCCGCCATTGCCGCCGCCGCCTCCGATCGACTGCGCCAGGATGCCGTTCGATTCCTGGCCATGCGTGATGATCGCGCCCGAATTGGTGACGCCGACGGTCACGACATTGGCAGGACCGCCATTACCGCCGAGACTACCGCTGCCGCCCGAGGCGAACAGGCCGAAGTTCGAACCGCCGTCCCCGCCGCCACCGCCGATGGTCTGGGCAAGGATGCCTTGCGAATTGTTGCC
>NZ_RZQL01000052.1 GCF_003997935.1 Mesorhizobium sp. M7A.F.Ca.US.006.01.1.1 | reverse complement strand
AATGCGGCGGCGACTTCGAATCCTGGAAGCAGGGCGTCGCCGCGGAAGCCAAGGCGGCCGGCGTCGGCACTGTGGGTCTCGACGCCCTTGAAGCGGCAACCTTCGACGACAAGGTGTTGGCACGCGACCGCGCCCAGGGCGTCTTCACCCAAACCTTTGTCGAGTTTTCCAACCGCATGATTTCGGCCTATCGCCTGAAGCAAGGTGCGGCGAGCATGAAGAAATACGCGGATGTCTTCGCCCGCGCCGACCAGCAGTTCGGCGTCCAGGCGCCGATCATCGCCGCCTTCTGGGCGCTGGAGACCGATTTCGGCGCCGTGCAGGGCGACTTCCACACGCTGAGCGCCCTGGTGACGCTTTCCCATGACTGCCGCCGCCCGCAGCTCTTCCGGCAACAGCTGGTGCCGCTTCTGGAGCTGATCGATCGCGGCGTGCTGCCGGCCGATGTCAGGGGCGCCTGGGCCGGCGAGATCGGCCAGACGCAGATCCTGCCCTCCGACTATCTGGCACGCGGCGTCGACGGAGACGGCGACGGCAAGATCGACCTGCGCGGCAGCGTGCCCGATGTGATCATGACCACCGCCAACAAGGTGCTGTCGCGCGGCTGGAAACGCGATCAGCCCTGGATCCAGGAAGTCCGCGTACCCGAAGACATGCCATGGGATCAGACCGGCCGCACCAACAAACTGCCGCTGTCGCAGTGGGCGCAATGGGGCGTCACCAACCCCGACGGCACGCCGCTGATCGACAACGGCCTCAAGGCCGGCCTTGCGTTGCCCATGGGCCGCAAGGGCCCCGCCTTCCTCGCCTATGACAATTTCGACGTCTATCTTGAGTGGAACCAGTCCTTCACCTATGCGCTGACCGCGGCAAACCTCGCCGCCCGCTTGGCGGGGGCAAAACAGTTCGACCCGCGGACTCCCGAGACCGGTCTCAACAACGAGCAGATGAAGGCGCTGCAGACCAAGCTCGAAGCCAGGGGCTACGATGTCGGCACCGTCGACGGCATTTTAGGCACCAACACCCGCGAGGCGATCCGCAAGGAGCAGATGCGGCTAGGTTTGCCGGTGGATGGCTGGCCGACGCCGGAGCTTTTGGCAAAGCTTTAGCGAATAGCGAATAGCGAATAGCGAATAGAAGGTAGTCCTCCCTTGCTGCTGTCTCAGCAAATCTTCTATTCGCTATTCGCTAATCCGCCATCGTCTCCAGACTTGCAAACCCCTGCGGCGCGTCGCCCTCGTCGAACGGCGTCGTCACCTCGACGAAGGTGTCGGGATAAAAACCGTTGAAGCGGGTCCGCAGCGACAGTGAGTAGGCGCCGATATGGCCGATCTCGATCCAGTCGCCGGTATCGACCGTTTCCGGCAGCCAGAATGGCCGCGACAGGATGTCGACGGAATCGCAGGTCGCGCCGCAGACCTTGAACGGCACGATGTTCTTCTCCTCGCCATTGCGCGAGCGGATCGCAGGATCGGGAATGAACCGCGCCGGCAGCGTGATCTTGCCGGTCCATGAATCCGACAGCGACGCCCAGATGCCGTCATTGATGTAGAGCCGTTTGCCCTTGCGCAGCAGCACCCGCACGATCAGCGACAGGCAGCGCGCCACGATCACCCTGCCCGGCTCGGCCACCAGCGGCATCTGGTCGAACTGATACTCTTTCAGATCGCCCGACAGTCGCGACATGATCTGGCCGAGCGACGGCATCTCGATCTGCTTGCGATTGGGATCGTGGCCGTATTCGGCGGGGAAACCGCCGCCGACATCAAGCCCGGCAATGTCGAAGGTCAGCCGGTTGCGCACCCAATCGGCGGAGGCCAGCGCCCGCTCATAGGTGTCGGGATCCTCGATCTGGCTGCCGACATGGAAACACAGGCCAACCTTGTAGCCGGTACGGTTCAGCCGCTCCGCCAGTTCGACAGCATAGGCCGGCCCGGCGCCGAACTTCTTCGACAGTTCGTAAGCGGCATGGCCTTTGGTCTGCACCCGCACGAACACGCTGATCGAGCCCGGATCGATGTCGAGAGCCCGCACCACGCGTGTCAGCTTGGTGATCTCGTCCTCATGGTCGAGCGAAATGACGCGGATGGCGTATTTCTCCAGCGCCAGCTTGATGTCAGACTGCGCCTTGACCGGATGCATGTAGAGCATCTCGGCATCGGGGGAGACCGCGCGCACGGCGGCGAACTCGCCCGGCGAAGCGACGTCGAAAGCCTTGACGCCGGCTTCGACCAGGGTCTTCAGCACGATCTGCTCGCCATTGGTCTTGACCGCATAGGCGGTCTTGCCCGGGAACATGCCCATGAACTGCCTGGCATCCGCCATCAGCACCTGCGGGCGGAAGCAATAGACCGGATCGTCCGGACGAAGCGCCAGTGCCGCCTCGCGGGCATTCTCGAATCGCTGCATGGACGAATCCTCACTTCGGCTGCGCACAATTAATCCAAGCTAACGGCTAATGAAAACAATTCTGTGTCTCGTGCGGCTGACGCTGGGGCGCTAGGTCTTTGCCAGCGATCAGGTTTCGGGTGGCCCTTGTCACTGAGTCCGATATGGCTTCTGCCTGACTGACTGGCATTCAGGCCGTCTGGGAGGGCGACTCACATGGCAATAGCCGCGACATCAGCACCACGCGGGCCGATGGTGCTCAAGGACTGGGGGCAATTGCTGCTGCTTGGCGCGATCTGGGGCGGCTCGTTCTTCTTTGCACGCATCGCGGTGGCGGAACTTCCCCCGTTGGTGCTGGTGCTGTTTCGCGTCGCCATCGCCGCGATCGCGCTGCAGATCTATCTCGGCCTGCGCGGTCCGTCCTTCCGCCTCGCGCTTCCGCATGCCGGCCTGTTCTTCCTGCTGGCGCTCACCAACAACGTCGTGCCCTTCTCGCTGATCTTCGCCGGCCAGACAGAGCTTGGCGCCGGTGTCGCCTCGGTGCTCAACGCGACGACGCCGTTCTGGACATTGATCCTCGCCAACGCGCTGACATCAGACGAAAAGCTCTCCTGGAACAAGCTCGCCGGCATTGCGCTCGGCATCGCCGGCACGGCTGTGATGATCGGCCCCGGCCTGCTTGCCGGGCTTGGCGGCCCCGTCTGGGCCAAATTCGCGCTGATCGGCGCTTCGCTGTCCTATGGCATTGCGCTGATGGTCGCCCGCCGCTTCAAAGGCGTGCCCTCGCCGGTCATCGCCACCGGACAGTTGACGGCATCGACCATCATCATGATCCCGATCGTGCTCTTCACCTACGGTCCATCCGGCCTGTTCTCGGCCTCGCCGCCGGTCTGGGCGGCGGTGCTGGCGCTGGCGCTTCTGTCCACCGCCTTCGCCTACATCCTCTATTTCAACCTCGTCGCCTCGGCCGGCGCGACCAATGCCTCGCTGGTCACCCTTGTCGTGCCGGCCAGCGCCATGCTGCTCGGCTTCCTGTTCCTTAGCGAACGGCTGGAGCTGTTCGAAATCGGCGGCGTGGTGCTGATCGCGCTCGGCCTCGTCACCATCGACGGGCGGCTGCTTGGTCGACGGTAGAGAGCCGCGCGTCCATCTGGACGCGCAAAGGACGCTCTAACCACTTGATTGCCCCCGCATCGCGAAAGTCGAAGTCGACTTTCGCTGGGGTAGCGCTGCCATGACACGGCAGCGACACGAGTCGGCCACATTTTATTCACAGGTCTGAAGCCGGTTTTTGCCTAGGAGTTTCAAAGCCTAACGGCAAAAGACATGTCGCGGATTTCACAATCACGTCGCAATGCAGCACATTTTCCGCTTGCCTGTGGCACAAATGAACCTAGACTCCATGACATAGCTCTTTAAGAGGAGGCTATGTCATGGGACTTACGAGGCCTATCAACGCATTGATGATCTGTGCTGCGTTCGCCTTTATCGGAGCCCTTATTATGGGCTTCCTTCCCTGACCGCCAAAGCGGGGAAGACCAGCACCCAAATAGTCCAACCAATTCAAAAGGCCGGGTTTTACCGGCCTTTTGTCGTTAAACCCGACCTCAGGCAGCGGCTGATCCGGCGGCCGCCGCCTCGTGCGAGCGGATGCCGATCATATGGCAGATGGCAAAGACCAGATCGGCGCGGTTCATGGTGTAAAAGTGGAAATCGCCAACACCGCGCTCGACCAGGTCCATCACCTGTTCGGCTGCCACCGCCGACGCCACCAGCGCATGAGTCTGCGGGTCCCGGTCAAGGCCCTCGAACCGTTCCGCTAGCCAGCCGGGCACATGCGCGCCCGCCCTCGCTGAAAAGTTCGCGACCTGCCTGAAACTGTGAACCGGCTGGATACCCGGCACGATCGGGATGTAGATGCCGGCGCGGCGGACGCGCTCGACATAACGCTCGTAGAGATCGTTGTCGAAGAAGAACTGGGTAATGGCGCGCGTCGCGCCATTGTCGACCTTGCGTTTCAGCATCTCGATGTCGGTGGCGAAATCGGGACTTTGCGGATGCTTTTCCGGATAAGCCGCGACCGAGATGTCGAAATCCGCGATTGCCTTGAGCCCGGCAACCAGCTCCGCGCCATTCTCGTAGCCACCGGGATGCGGCCGATACAGTTCGCCGACGCCGGAGGCCGGGTCGCCGCGCAGCGCCACGAACCGGTTGATGCCGATCGACTTGTAATCCTGGATGACCGCGTCGACCTCGTCGCGCGTTGCACCGACGCAGGTCAGATGCGCCGCTGCAGGAATACCGGTTTCCGTCAGGATGCGTTTTACAGTGCGCGCGGTGCGCTCCCGCGTCGAGCCGCCGGCGCCGTAGGTCACCGAGACGAATTTCGGCTTCAGCGGCTCCAGCCGTGTCACCGTCTCCCAAAGCCTTGCTTCCATCTCGTCCGTCTTCGGCGGGAAGAATTCGAAGGAAACCCGGACCTTGTCGCCGATGTCGGGGCGGCGGGAAAAGCGGAACTGGTTCATGCGATTTCCCCCATCGAGTTCGCTTTGGTCTGCCTTGTGTCGCTGGAAGGATCGGCGATCAGCAGACGCCGATCGCGGCCGAGCCAGAGTTTCACGGTGAGCCTCGCCTCATTGCCGCCGCGCGGCTCGAACTCCTGGGCATCCTCGAGATCGAGGCCGGCTTCCGAAAACCAGTCGGCGATCTGCCGGTCGGAAAAGCCGAGCCGCATATGCGCGTGCTCCTCGCGCAGGAATTCCAGCGCATGGGGCGCGAAATCGACGATGACCAGGCGCCCTGCCGGACGCAAAAGCCGCGCCGCCTCGTGGATGGCGCGGGCGGGATCGTCGAGATAGTGCAGCACCTGATGGATGGTGACGAGATCGAAGGCATCGCGCTCGACCGGCGGCGCGAAGATGTCGCCCTGCCGAACCTGCGCGTTCGAAACGCCGGCCTTGTCGAGATTGGCGCGCGCCACGGTCAGCATCTCGCGCGACATGTCGATGCCGACACCGCGCCGATAAAGCGGCGAGAAGATTTCGAGCAGCCGCCCGGTGCCGGTGCCGAGATCGAGCATCGACTGGAACGGCCGCTTGCCGACCAGTTTCAGCATTGCGGCTTCGACGGCGCGGTCCGGCACATGAAGCGAGCGGATATGGTCCCAGCTTGCCGCATTCACGGAAAAATACTCGACCGCCCGGTCCTGCCGCTTGCGCTTGACCGCGGCCAGGCGCTCAAGATCGCGCTCGACCTGCGGATCGGCTCCGCGAATGCCGGAAACCAGCCCCATGACGAAGTCACGCGCGGAATCCGCATCCGACAGGCGGAAGAAGGCCCAAGACCCTTCCTGGTAGCGGCCGATCAGCCCTGCCTCCAGAAGCAGCTTCAGGTGCCGCGAAACGCGCGGCTGCGACTGGCCGAGAATTTCGGTAAGATCGGAAACGGTGAGGTCACCGCGCGACAGAAGTGCCAGTATGCGCAATCGGCTGGATTCGGCCGCCGCCTTTAACGTATCCACCATAGTGTCGAGCGAGACATGCATCAGCGTATTCTCTTTGAAAAGATATAAACATATGTTTATGTCGATTTTCGCGGCCTTGCAAGCGCTATGTCGCTTCCGGACAAGAAAATGCCGCTTGTGTGGCGTTTTAAGAGACATGGGCCATGACTGAAACGCGTGAGATGTTCGAGGAGCGCGAAGGCGAGCAGAGGCTGGAAAACGATCCGGCTCTGATGCCGCCTGATGGCGGCATCGTCTTCATCGGCCGCATTGCCTCGCCGTGGACGACGCGCGAAACCTGCCCCAAGAACATGCGCGCCGCGCGCGAGACCGGGCAGAAGGCAGTGCTGACCGTCGACGCGCCGTACCGAAGTGGCCTGCGGGGGCTGGCGCGCGCCAGCCACATCATCATCCTGTCCTGGCTGCACCATGCGCCGCGGGACCTGATTGTGCAGAAACCGCGCCATGCGGCTGAAGCGAAAGGTGTATTTTCGCTGCGCTCCCCTGCCCGCCCCAACCCTATCGGGCTGCATGTGGCCAGGCTCATTGGGCTTGACCAACACACCGGCCGCATCGACCTCGACGCCATTGATGTGCTCGACGGCACGCCGGTCATCGACATCAAGCCTTATTTCGCGTCGACCGACGCTATTGCCGAGGCGACCATCGAAGGGCGCGACGAACCCGATCGGATTCGGCGATGACAGCGCCGACCGGCCGCCGCCGCGCCATCGCCAAGGCGCTGACAGCACTTCTGCCGCTGGCGCCCTATGCCGACATGGAGAAGATCCGCACCGACGCCGGCGCGGTCCACATGAAGACCTTGCCGCCGGGCATCGCCGTATGGCTGGCGACCATTGCCCATATCCGCCACATGCACACCGATTACGAGAAACTGCTGAGCGAAGGTTACGACCGCGACTCGGCGCGTTTCTTCGTCATCGAGCAGACCAACATCGTGCTCACCCGCTGGCGCGCGACACGCCTGCTCGACGAGGATGACGAGGAGGAATGACCACGGCTACTTCCGCTTTAACACTGCGACCGCATTGTAGGGCTGGCCGTCGGCCTGGCCGACCCAGGTCCAGGATAGATTGCCCTTGTAAAACCTGACGGTGATGTTGCCGCCATCGATGCACTTGTCCTGACCGTAGGTGATGCTCTCGTGGTATTCAGCCGACGTGCCGTCCCTGGACGTCTGCGACAGCGATCCGCCGCAGCCGAGCGAAGGATAGTCGATCGACGCGCTGCCATCGTTGATGGTCATGGCGATCGCCCAGTCGGCCCCGGCGTCACCCGCCGGGCTCTGGTGGCCGTTGCCGAGCCAGGTGCCGCTCAGCGACGGCACGTTCACCGCACAAGGCAGGTTCTGGAAGATCGGTGTCAATTCGCTGCCGGTTTTCTCGCAGCGATAGGTCTGCCCGCCCTGGCACAATTCCTCGCCTTCGCGCGCGCACTGGGCGCTGGCTTCGCTCGCGGCGGCGAACATCGCCATGGCTGCTATGACGGCCCCAAGCCTGCCCATCTTCTCCCGCCCGTTCAGAGCGGGCAATGTAAGGCAATTCCGATCCAATGTATCGGTCAGATCGTCATCGAGGCCGAACAGCACCGGGCGGGTGGCTCTATGCCTTCAGCCCTGCGCCGATAGCCTGCTGATCTCGCCTTGCGCGACAGGAGGCCCCGATGAGCCACACGGCGACGACACAGGACGAGAAGCGACCGCCCGTGGTCGACGACCGCCATGTCGACCCGCACTCCTATCCCGAGGGGGTCGCTTTCCTCGACGGCCAATACCTGCCGATGTCGCAGGCCAAGATCTCGGTGTTGGACTGGGGTTTTCTGCATTCCGACGCCACCTACGACACCGTGCATGTCTGGAATGGCCGCTTCTTCCGCCTCGATTTGCATCTCGAGCGCTTTTTCGGCGGGCTGGAAAAGCTGCGCATGACCATTCCGTTCGATCGCGACGGCGTAACCGAAATCCTGCACAATTGCGTGGCGCTGTCCGGTCATCGCGCCGCCTATGTCGAAATGCTGTGCACGCGCGGCGCCTCGCCTACCTTCAGCCGCGACCCGCGCCAGGCGGTCAACCGCTTCATGGCGTTCGCCGTGCCGTTCGGCTCGGTCGCCAATGCCGAGCAGTTGCGGCGCGGGCTGCGCGTCGCCATCAGCGACAAGGTGCGCATTCCGCCGGCCTCGATCGACCCGGCGATCATGAACTACCACTGGCTCGATCTGGTGCGCGGCCTCTACGATGCCTATGACCGCGGCGCCGAGACCGCGCTCATTCTCGACTTCAATGGCAATGTCGCCGAAGGCCCGGGCTTCAACGTCTTCTGCGTCAGGGATGGCAAACTGTCGACGCCTTCCATTGGCGTGCTGCCCGGCATCACCCGCCGCACCGTCTTCGATCTCTGTGGCGAAGAAGGTCTTGCCGCCGCCGCGACCGATGTCAGCGTCGCCGCATTGCGCGAGGCAGACGAGGTGTTCATCACCTCGACCGCGGGCGGCATCATGCCGGTGACTGAGATCGATGGTATCCAGGTCGCCGACGGCAAGGTCGGACCGATCACCAGCCGCGTGATGGCGCTCTACTGGCAAAAGCATGACGATCCGGCATGCTCGTCTCAGGTGAATTATCCCTGATAATTCAGGCGTCTTTTTCGAAAGGTTCCGGTCGCCTCTGGAAAATCGGAGGATGGACCGTATATGCCCGAAAGCGGAGAAGCCTCCGCTTTCGCGCAAAAATCACGCCCGCAGGGGCAAGGACTCCAAGATCATGACAAACAAGGTTTGGTTCATCACCGGATCGTCGAAGGGCTTTGGTCGCGTCTGGGCCGAGGCCGCACTCGCGCGCGGCGACAGCGTCGCGGCCACCGCCCGCGATGCCGGCACGCTCGCCGATCTCGTCGAGAAATACGACGACAGGATTGCCGCGATAAAGCTCGACGTCACCGACAAGAAAGCCGTCGATGCCGCAGTCGCCGAGGCGCACAAGCGTTTTGGCCGGCTCGACGTCGTCGTCAACAATGCCGGCTACGGCCATTTCGGCGCCATCGAGGAGGTCAGCGAACAGGAAGCCCGCGACCAGATCGAAACCAATGTCTTCGGCGCGCTGTGGGTCACTCAGGCCGCACTGCCGATCATGCGGGCGCAGCGTTCCGGCCACATCATCCAGATTTCGTCGATCGGCGGCGTCAATGCCTTTGCCTCGCTCGGCCTTTACCACGCTTCGAAATGGGCGCTGGAGGCCTTCAGCCAGTCGCTGAGCATCGAGGTCGCGGAATTCGGCATCCATGTGACGCTGGTCGAACCGGGCGGCTTCTCCACCGACTGGGCCGGCCCGTCGGCAAAGGTGTCCCAACCGATCGAGGCCTATGCGCCGGCTCGCGCCAAGATGGCCGAGCGCCGCGCCAATTCGGTCGCCGGCGATCCAGAGGCCACCGGGCCGGCCATGCTGGCCATTGTCGACGCCGCCGAGCCGCCGCTGCGGGTGTTCTTCGGCGACGGCGGCCTGCCGATGATCAAGCAGGAATACGCCAACCGCATTGCCACCTGGGAGAAGTGGGACGACGTCTCCACCATGGCGCAAGGCGCCAAGAAAAACCGCAAGGGCTGAAGTCCAGCACTTTGCTACGCCGCCTCATAAGGCGGCGTAGCCTGCCCTCAAGCTTGATAGATCCACTGCTCCGGTACGCGCACCGAGATTTCTTCCCCGGCCATGACCGTTCCCGGCTTCTCGACCCAGGCGACGACGCCGCGCAGCCGCTTGGCGACCTTCGGGAACAGCAGCGCGCCGGCTTCGACGTCGGCCATTCCGGCGTTTTCGGCGATCGACCGGCCGGCGATGCGGCACGGGCCGTTCTGTGCGTCGACCTTGATGGTCACGCCGCCCTTGAAGAACAGCAATGTGCCGGCCGGCAGCATGGAGAGATTCGGCACCCCTTCGATCACAAGATTGGCGCCGATCCACTCCGGCTTGATCGCGGCCAGGCCCATGCGTTCGGCGGCAACCGCCAGCTCGTCCGCTGCCACGATGGACAATTGCCGTTCGTTGCGCATTTCCGTGCCGCGCGGGTACCAGGGTTCACGCCCGCCCGAGCGTCGTGTCGGTCCGGCATGGAAATCGCCCGATATGCCGTCGAAACCAAACTGCAATTCGTCCACCGGGCGCGTCTGAAAATGATCCGCCGGCGCCACGTAAAGCGCTGCCGCCCTGGCGGCAAGCTTTCGCGCGGGGATGATTTCAACCGGCTTTTCAGCCTCGGAGAAGAGATCCAGCATGGCGTTCTTTCCAATCGTCATTCGACGAGTTAGCCGGGCGGGCTTCGCGGCGTCCAGTCGAAAGTGCTGATCGTCCGATCAACAGCGCCGATGGGATCGCGATCACGCTCTTCTTACCTGTCATCGATCTCGCACCGCATTGCCGCCGCGCGGTGCCGGTTTCATAGTGACGTCCACACGGTTTGCGGAGGTTGATCATGCGACCTGTGACGGCAATCACGTTGCTTTGGTTGATCTGGGCTGGAAGCTGGGCCGTCGCCGCCCTTTGGTCCGACCCTGCCCAGAGGCGCGCCGGGTTCAGGGCAGAGGCCCGCTATCGGGGTCTCTGGGTGGCCGGCGCGGTGCTGCTGTTCATTCCAGCGCATGGCTATGAAGGCCGGCTCAGGCTGTGGATGCCTGATCTCCCCGAAGCCTGGATCTGTGTCGCCCTGATCGCCGTCGGCATCGCCTTTGCCTGGTGGGCGCGCCTGCATCTCGGCAGGCTGTGGTCGGGCACCATCACCGCCAAGGCCGGGCACCGTGTCGTCAACACCGGCCCGTATGGCCTTGTCCGGCATCCGATCTACACCGGATTGCTGCTGGCGATCCTCGCCACCATGGCGGCCAAGGGCACCGTCTGGGGCATAGCCGGAACCGCACTGCTCATCATCGGCATCGTCGTCAAGGCGAGGCTCGAGGAGAGCTTCCTGCGCGAAGAACTCAGCCATGCTTACGATGACTATGCCGCGCGCGTTCCGATGCTGGTGCCGTTCGCACCAGCTTGACCAGACAAGCTCAAAGCATCCGCAACAGCGCACCACCTATCGAATACCCCGCGCCAAAGGCGCAGATCAGGCCGAAATCGCCGGGCTTCATGTCGGCGTGGTTCTCCGACAGCGCGACGATGGCGCCTGCGCCCGCCGTGTTGCCCAGCCGCTCCAGCACCATCGGCGCGCGATCGTGGTCGACTTCGTGGCCGAACGACAGCTTCAGGATCATCGCATTCATGCGCGCATTGGCCTGATGCAGCCAGAAGCGCCTGATCGCCTGCGGCGTCAGCCCGTGCTCGGCCAGGAATTCGACGATGAATTTTTGCCCGGCGACGGTGACTTCCTTGAACACCTTGTTGCCGACCTGCTTGATCAGATTGCCTTCCAGGTTGATCATGTAGGGATCATGCTGGGCGGTGCGGGTGTGGTAGCCCAGATTGGTGCGGATGTTGTTCGACATCTGCGTCCAGATACGCGTGTCGAGCACCTCGAAGCGCCCCGGCCGCTTGTCGCCCTTGGCCAGCCCTTCGACCACCATCGACACCGAAGCGTCGCCGAAGATGAAATGCGTCTGCCGGTCGCGGAAATTAAGGTGGCCGGTGATGATCTCCGGCGTCGTCACCAGAATGCGCTTGTGCGCGCCGGACCGCACCAAATTGACGGCGACGTGCAAGGCGGCCGCCGCCGAAGAACAGCCAAGCCCCATGTCGAAGCCGGCGCCCTTTGTCCCCAGCGCCTCCTGCATTTCGATGGCGATCGCCGGATAGGGCCGCTGATGATGCGAGGCCGAACAGATCACCAAATCGAGATCGGACGGTTTTAGGCCAGCGTGGTCGAGAGCCTTTTTGGCCGAGGCGATGCCGAACTCGGCCTGCAGCGACAGCGCATCGTCGGGCCGTGCCGGAATGCGCGGCGCCATCCGGGTCGGGTCGAGAATGCCTTCGCGCTCGATGACATGACGGGTGCGCACGCCCGAGGCGTGGACGATGAAGTCGCTGTCCGATTTCGACAGCGGCGGCTCGTCGGTGCCAAGGCGACGCGCGTTCTCCATGTCGACCCAGGCATTGAAGCTGGCCACCAGCTCTTCATTGGTGATTGTGGGTTCGGGAATTTCAACGCCGATGCCGCTGATGATGACGCGATGCATATATCCAGTCCGTCCCATCCGCAGGCGTTGCGGGCTTCATGTGGGCGCCGGAACGCTCCGGCGCAACAGTTTTCTCACCGCGGCGGTTTACGCCGGCTTAAACCAAAGGTTTAGGCCGGACTGGTCCTCGTGCAACGTGGATAATCAGGCCCGCTTGGCAACGATGAAGATGCGTGGAAAGCGCAAAAGCACCTTGCCGCTAGCCGTCTTCGGATAGGCCTTGGCGATCTTGGCCGTGTAGCTTTCGAGGAACATCGCCCGTTCGTCGGCGCCCAGCGGATCGAGGAACGGTTTCAGGCCCGTCGACTTCACCCATTCGACGATCGCTTCGGCGTCGGCAAGCGGGTGGTCGTAGATGGTGTGCCAGATGTCCAGCCGATCACTGAGCGGCGACAGGAGGTCATAGTAGAACGACACCGGCGGCAACGGCCCGCGCGCAGCGCCCTTGAGCTTTTCGGCAAATGGCATTTCGGCGGCGGTCTCGCGCATCAGGCGGTGCGAGTCCTCGCCCATATTGTCGGGCATCTGGACGGCCAGCGCGCCGCCTGGCGCGAGAAAACCCATCAGCCGCTGGAACACTGCGGGATGCTCGGGCAGCCACTGGAACACCGCATTGGCGAAGATCACGTCGACCGGCTCCGCCGGCTGCCATTTGGAGGCATCGGCGAGATCAAAGGTGACCTCGGGCAAGCGAGCCCGCGCCTTTTCGATCATGTCGGGAGAGGTGTCGAAGCCGCTCACCTCAGCATCCGGCCAGCGCCCGACGAGCAGTTCGGTCGAATTGCCCGGCCCGCAGCCGATGTCGACGACCCGGCGTGGAAAGTCGACGGGCACCTGCGCCACAAGATCCCGCGCGGGCCGCGTGCGCTCGTCTTCGAATTTCAGATATTGGGCGGCGGACCAATCAGCCATTTGAGCTCCTCATGCTGGTGAGATCGCCGCCCGGCCCCCTACCGCGTCAGCCTCTTGTAGGTCATGCGGTGCGGGTTGACGGCATCTGGCCCGAGGCGGCGGATCTTGTCCTGCTCGTAATCCTCGAAATTGCCCTCGAACCATTCGACATGGCTGTCGCCCTCGAAGGCGAGGATATGCGTCGCCAGGCGGTCGAGGAACATGCGATCGTGCGAGATGATGACCGCGCAGCCACCGAAATTTTCCAGCGCGTCTTCGAGCGCGGCCAGCGTTTCGGTGTCGAGATCGTTGGTCGGTTCGTCGAGCAGCAGCACATTGCCGCCGGTCTTCAACATCTTGGCCAAATGCACGCGGTTGCGCTGGCCGCCGGAGAGGTTGCCGACCTTCTGCTGCTGGTCGCCGCCACGGAAGTTGAACGACGCGCAATAGGCGCGCGTGTTGGCCTCGAACTTGCCGAGCTTGACCACTTCTGCGCCGCCGGAAATCTCTTCCCACACCGTCTTCGACGGATCGAGAGCATCGCGGCTCTGGTCGACATAGCCGAGCTTCACCGTTTCGCCGACGCGCACAGAACCCGCATCCGGCTTTTCCTGGCCGGTGATCATGCGAAACAGCGTCGTCTTGCCTGCGCCGTTCGGGCCGATGACGCCGACGATGCCGCCGGGCGGCAGCTTGAATTCCAGGCCGTCGATGAGCAGCGTGTCACCAAAGCCCTTCGACAGGCCTTCCGCCTCGATCACGACATTGCCGAGCCGCTCGCCGTGCGGGATGACGATCTGCGTATCGCTCGGACGCCGCTTGTCGGCTGCATCCAAAAGGTCCTGGAACGCCTGGATACGCGCCTTGGACTTGGTCTGGCGGGCCTTGGGGCTCGACTGGATCCACTCGCGCTCGCGGCCGATGGCGCGCTGGCGGGCGTCGTCCTCGCGGCCTTCCTGCTTGAGGCGCTTGGCCTTGGCTTCGAGGTATTTGGTGTAGTTGCCCTCATAGGGAATGCCGCGGCCGCGATCGAGTTCGAGGATCCAGCCGGTGACATTGTCGAGGAAGTAGCGATCGTGGGTGATGATCATCACGGCGCCCGGATAGGCACGCAGATGCTTTTCCAGCCACGCCGTGGTTTCGGCATCGAGATGGTTGGTCGGTTCGTCGAGCAGCAGAAGGTCGGGCTGGCGCAGCAAAAGCTGGCAAAGCGCGACGCGGCGGCGCTCGCCGCCCGAAAGCTTGGTGACTTCCGAATCCTTGGGCGGGCAGCCCAGCGCTTCCATCGCCATCTCGACCTGCTGTTCGAGATCCCAGAGGTTGAGCCGGTCCATTTCGTCCTGGAGCTTGGCCGACTCGTCGGCCGTCTCGTCGGAATAGTTCATCATCAATTCGTTGTAGCGTTCGATGACAGCGGTCTTGGCAGCGACGCCTTCCATGATGTTTTCGAACACGGTCTTGTCCGGATCGAGCGCCGGCTCCTGCGCCAGGTAGCCGACAGTGGCGCCTTCGGCGAGCCACGCTTCGCCGTTCCACTCCTTGTCGAGCCCGGCCATGATCTTGAGGATCGTCGACTTGCCCGAACCGTTGGGGCCGAGGATGCCGATCTTGGCGTCCGGATAGAAGGAGAGATGGACATTCTCGAGCACCTTCTTGGTGCCATAGGCCTTGTTGAGGCCGGCCATGTGATAGATGAACTGGCGTGCCACGCGCGCTTTCCCTGAAAAAACTGACTGGCCCAGAAAACTGACTGGATCTGTCGAATTGAGTGGAGGTTGGCCGCTATGTAGGCGATGCGGCGGCGAACGGCAATCGCTTTTGCCAGATCAGGCCAATCACACGGACAAGCGTGGACCGCTGCTCGTGCAGTCTGGAGGCCGTTCAGCCGCCCTTACTGGAACCCGATCGCGTCAACATTGCCGGTTGGGCAGCCGGCCTTGTTGGTCGGCACCGAAGCCAGCAGCAGATCCTTGAGCGAGCTGTTGGGACCGATCGGACCGGCGAGGCCGAGCGTCAGTTCGCCGATCAGCCGCCTGCCGCTCGATGGATCGATGACGCAGGAAACGCGCACGCGATCCCCTGCTCCCGCCCCGAAGGCAGTGTCGAAGGCGCCGCGGATCTGGTCGGCCGTCAGCTTGCCGCCGATATTCTTGGCGAAGAGATCGCGCACCGGCGAGCTGTTCACCGCGCGCATCAGGTTGAGCGCGTCGGAGAAATAGTCCTGCTGGCTCTTGCCGTAGCAGGTGCCATGCTTGATCCATTCATGCCGCTCGAGGTGGGAGGCAGTTCCAGGCATCACCTGATCGAGCTCCGTGCGGGTGTTGGCGTCAAGATTGACCGGCGGCAGGTCTTTCCAGTGGGCCGGATTGTCGTTGGCCTTGTCGCTAGCCGTCGCCTGGCAATAGAAATTGCCGTTCGGCTGCGGCCACAGGCCGTGCAAGGTGAAATGCGTGGCGTCGAAATCACCGGCACTCTGCGCCCTGCATTCGGTCTTGTTCGACTTTGTCTCGCAAAACGCCGGCTGCCAGCTCAGCGCGAAGACGTATTCGGGTTTCCCCGATGCCGCCGGCTTGCCTTGCCCGTCAGGTGCGGCCGGCACGGTCGCCGCGCTGCTGCCGGAAACATGGCCGCAGCTGACCTTCACCCAGCGGCGCTCCGGGTCGGCGCCCGGCACCAGGATGAGATAGTGCGTCGGCGTATCCTTGTTGCCGGCAAGCAGCTGATAGCTCTGCCCGGCATCGGTCGAGACATTGCCGGGGTTCTTGCCGTTCTTGATCGCTTGCGTCGCCGGGCAGGCAGCGTCGGCCACAAAGGAGCCGCTCATCTTGACGTCGGCACGCGCCGCCCCAGCCAGCGACGCGGCCAGCATGGCCAATCCGAAAACGACAGCAATACGCATGGAAAATCCCCGGCTGGACAAGTGGGCGACAGACTGAAGCTGTCTCCATGTCAGAATTGCGATATTTTGCTGGCCAAACGCAAGAAACATCGTCGCGAAAAGCCGGTTTGCCGGATTGACGCATAATGTGGGCCGGCGCAAACAAACCCAACGACGACAAAAGCAAGGGCGGGACCAGGCGGCATGTCATTCAGTCAGCAGCGCGTGGTTGCCTCGCCGACCGGTGCCGAGCTCAATCTTTTCGTCAGGCAGGCCGGTGGCCGGGCACGCGCCGTCGTCCAGATCAATCATGGACTGGCCGAGCACGCAGCGCGCTATGCCCGCTTTGCCGATTTTCTTGGCTCCCGCGGCTTCCACGTCTATGTCCACGATCATCGCGGCCATGGCGCGACCAAGGCCCCCGACGCGCCGCTCGGCAGGTTCGCCGCCAACGACGGCCCGGCCAAGGTGATAGCCGACGTCGGCGCCATCCATGATCTTATCGCCAGCGAACAGCCAAACAGACCGGTCATCCTGTTTGGTCATTCGATGGGTGCGTCGGTGGCGCTGAACTACCTGTTGCGCCACTCGCCACGCGTCCATGCCGCCGCGATCTGGAACGGTAATTTCTCGCAAGGCTTGCTCGGGCAGCTGGCGCTGGGCATCCTTGCCTGGGAACGGATGCGGCTCGGCTCCGACGTGCCGTCACGCCTGCTGCCGAAACTCACCTTTCAGGCGTGGGGCAAGGCGGTGCCCGATCACCGCACATTGTTCGACTGGCTGTCGCGCGACGAAGCGGAAGTGGCGAAATACATCGCCGATCCCTTGTGCGGCTGGGACGCTTCGGTGTCGATGTGGCGCGACGTCGTCGGCATGGCGCTGAACGGCGGCAAGGATGCCGGCTTTGCCGGTACCCGGCGCGACCTGCCCATCAGCATCGTCGGCGGCGAAAGGGATCCGGCTTCCGACTATGGCAAAGGGATCACGCATCTTGCCAGCCGCATGCGCAAGATGGGCTTTTCGAATCTGGTTTCAAAGGTTTACGCCGACACCCGCCACGAAAGCCTGAACGAGGTGAATCGCGACATCATCATGGATGATTTCGCCGCCTGGGCCGACGAAGTCCTCAAAGCGTGACGGATTGGCCCATTGCAAGAGCCGTGACAGCCGTTGCAGGGCTTGATAGAGGCTCTGCTTTCGCAGCAATCAAGGTGATTGCGGCAACCACGGTGATCCATGGCTGAGCCCCCGCTGAAAGGCGTCCGCGTCGTCGAACTCGCCCGCATCCTTGCCGGGCCATGGGCCGGGCAGTTGCTTGCCGATCTCGGCGCCGATGTCATCAAGGTCGAAAGCCCCGATGGCGGCGACGACACCCGCAAATGGGGCCCGCCCTTCGTCATGGGCAAGGACGGCGAGAACCTGTCGGCCGCCTATTACCATTCCTGCAACCGCGGCAAGCGCTCCATCGCCATCGATTTCTCGACGCCGGAAGGCGCGGAGACCGTGCGCCGGCTGGTCGCGACATCGGACGTGCTGATCGAGAACTTCAAGCTCGGCGGCCTGAAGAAATACGGCCTCGACTATGACAGCCTGCGCAAGATCAACCCCCGCCTCGTCTATTGCTCGATCACCGGCTTTGGTCAGGACGGCCCGTATGCGCCACGCGCCGGCTACGACTTCATCATCCAGGCCATGGCCGGCATGATGTCGATCACCGGCGAGGTCGGCCGCGAGCCGCAAAAGGCCGGCGTCGCCATCTCGGACATCTTCACCGGCCTCTATTCGGTCATCGCCATCCAGGCAGCACTGCGCCATGCCGAACAGACCGGCGACGGCCAGCACGTCGACATGGCGCTCTTCGACACTCAGATCTCGGCGCTCGGCAACCAGAACCTCAACTATCTCGTCTCCGGCAAGTCGCCGGTGCAGATGGGCAATGCGCATATGAACATCGCCCCTTACGAAGTGGTGCCGGTCCGGGATGGGCACATCATCCTGGCGGTCGGCAATGACGGCCAGTTCGCCAAGTTCTGCGCTGCCGTCGGACTGGAAGATTTGCCTGCAGATCCCGATTTCGCCACCAACCCGGCGCGGGTCGCCAACCGGGTGAAGTTGCGTGAGCACATGATCGAGGCGCTGAAGGTTTTTGATCGCGACCCGCTGCTGGCCAAGCTGGAAGCGGCCAGCGTGCCGGCCAGCCCGATCAACACGATCGGGCAGATGTTTGCCGACCCGCAGACCATTGCGCGCGGCATGCGGCTCGATCTCGACGACGGCCATGGCAATCTTCTGCCTTCGGTGCGTGCGCCGATGGTGATGTCGGGCACGCCGCTGGTCTATGAGCGCCCCTCGCCACGCCTGGGCGAGCACACGCAAGAAATCCTTGCCGAACTGGAGAAGTCTGGACAATGAAGACCGGCGGACAACTCATCGTCGACGCGCTCGAAGCCAATGGCACCGACCGCATCTATTGCGTGCCGGGTGAATCCTATCTGGCGGTGCTCGACGCGCTGCATGATTCAGCGATCCGCACCATCGTCTGCCGCCAGGAAGGCGGTGCCGCCATGATGGCCGACTGCCACGGCCGCCTGACCGGCAAGCCCGGCATCTGCTTCGTCACCCGTGGCCCCGGCGCCACCAACGCCTCGGCCGGCATCCACATCGCCATGCAGGATTCGATACCCGTCATCCTGTTCATCGGCCAGGTCGCCAGCCACGCCAAGGAGCGCGAGGCTTTCCAGGAAGTTGATTACGTCAGGTTCTTTGGCGACATCGCCAAATGGGTGGTCGAGATCGACGACGCCTCGCGCATCCCCGAATTCGTCACCCGCGCCTTCGCGGTGGCGACATCGGGCCGTCCCGGCCCGGTGGTGATCTCGCTGCCCGAAGACATGCTGACCAGTATCGTCGAAGCGCCCATCGCCTTGCCGCACACGCCGGTTGAGACACGGCCGGGCGAAGCGGAGCTCGATGCGCTGGAAAAACTGCTGGCTAAGGCCAAGCGGCCGTTCGTCATCCTCGGCGGCACGCGCTGGGACACCGATGCCGTGGCACAGATGCGCACGATCGCCGAGGCCTGGTCGCTGCCGATCGGCTGTTCCTTCCGCCGCCAGATGCTGTTCGATCATCTGCATCCGAACTATGCCGGCGATGTCGGCATCGGCATCAACCCGAAGCTGGCCACAGCGATCAAGCAGGCCGATCTCGTGCTGCTGATCGGCGGCCGCATGGGCGAAATGCCCTCTTCGGACTACACGCTGCTGAAAAGCCCCTATCCCGACCAGACGTTGGTGCATGTCCATGCCGACGCCGGCGAACTCGGCCGCGTCTATCGCCCGACACTGGCGATCAACGCCTCGCCTTCCGCCTTCATCGACGCTTTCGCCAAGCGCAACCCGGCCTCGGAGCCCACCTGGGCAGCCGAAACGCCAAAGCTGCATGCCGCCTATCTCGACTGGTCGACACCGCCGGAAGGCGGCCCCGGCTCGGTCCAGATGGGCCCGATCATGAACTACCTCGAAAAGATGTTGCCCGACGATGCCATCCTTACTAACGGCGCCGGCAATTACGCCACCTGGGTGCATCGCTTCCACCGCTTCCGCCGCTTCGCCACTCAAGGTGCGCCGACGTCAGGCTCGATGGGCTATGGCACGCCTGCGGCCGTCGCCGCCAAGGAGCTGTTCCCGGAGCGCACCGTGGTCGCCTTCGCCGGCGACGGCTGCTTCCTGATGAACGGGCAGGAATTCGCCACCGCCGTCCAGTATGACCTGCCGATAATCGTCGTCGTCGTCAACAACGGCATCTACGGCACCATCCGCATGCATCAGGAGCGCGAATATCCCGGCCGCGTGGTGGCCACGGATCTCAAGAACCCCGACTTTGCGGCCCTCGCTCGCGCCTATGGCGGCCATGGCGAAACGGTGGAGAAGACCGCCGACTTCGCTCCGGCCTTCGAACGTGCCCGCGCCAGCGGCAAGCCGGCGATCGTCGAAATCAGGCTGGACCCCGAAGCGATCACGCCGACCAAGACGATGACCCAGATCCGCGATAAGAGCTGAGGCAAAGGGCGGCTTTCCGCCCTCTGCCATTCAAGCTACTTCGCCTTTTCGATCTGGCCGCGGATCTCGCCATCCTTGTTCGCTGCGGTATGGACGTTGACGTAATATTTGCCGGCCTCCAGGTCGGCCGCCTGGGCATCAGTCAGCGTTTCCGAGCCCTTGATCGGGCTCTTGAGCTTTTTGAACGGGATGACAGGGTCGGCGTTTTGACCCATCGCCGCAGGGCCATGGATATGCGCGGCCGTCGCCGGTCCGCTGAGGCCGGAATATTTGACGTTCCAACTGAGCTTCTTCTTGGTCGTGTCGAAGGTGAAGGTGGCCGTGCCCTTACCCTTCGTGGTGATGGGCGGGCTCTGCTGGCTGCCGTCGAGCGTCGCCTTGAACTTTTCCATGGCTGCCAGGGCCGGCGATGCGAACAGGAAAGCGGTCGAAATGGCCAGCGCCGACAGCGCCGGTAAGAAGGACTGGGTGCGCATGAAGAACCTCCGATTGACTGCGCACACGTCGCGGCTCCCCGGCGCGCGCATGCGCCAACGGAACGGCTTGGCAGCACAATGTATCCAACCACACGGTTTTGTGATGACGTATAGAGATCCGATGGCCCGTCCTGTCCGGCTTTAGCGATAGCGGTCAGACCGCCGCCAGCGCCTGCGTCAGGTCGGCGATAAGATCGTCCGGATGCTCGACGCCGATCGACAGCCTGACCGTGGTCTCCAGCACGCCGATGCGCTGGCGCACCTCGAAGGGTATGCCCGAATGGGTCATGGCTGCCGGGTGGCTGGCCAAGGACTCGGTTCCGCCGAGGCTCACCGCCAGCTTGAAGATCTGCAGGTTGTTGAGAAAGGCGAAAGCCGCCTTCTCCCCGCCCTTGATATCGAAGGAGAAAGTCGAGCCGGCACCAGTGCATTGCGCCCTGTACGCGCGGCCCGCCGGCGTGTCCTCGCCCAGGAACGGCAGGTAATGCACCTTCTCGACCTTGGCATGATCGCGCAGGAATTCGGCGACCGCGCGCGCATTGTCGTTGGCCCGCTCCATGCGGATCGACAACGTCTCCAGCGAGCGGCCGAGCATCCAGCAGGAATGCGGGTCGAGCTGTGTGCCGATCGCGCCGCGCAACGCCTTGATCGGCTTGGTGACCGCCTTGCTGCCCATGGCGGCGCCCGCGATGAGGTCGGAATGGCCGCCGACATATTTGGTCAGCGAATAGACGGAGACATCGGCGCCATGTTCGATCGGCCGCTGGAACACCGGGCCGAGCAGCGTGTTGTCGCACACGATGATCGGCGTTGACCCTTGGCTCGCGCCGATCTCGTCGGCGATCTTGCGCATCAGCGCGAGATCGACAAGGCTGTTGGTCGGGTTTGACGGCGTCTCGATCAGGATGACCGACACGCGGCCTTTCGCGACGGCCGCGTCGGCGGCCGTGCGCACCGCCGGCTCATCCACGCCATCCGCGAAGCCGACAGCGCCTATGCCGAAGCCGGAGAGCGTGCGCGTCAGAAGCGTCTCCGTGCCGCCGTAAAGCGGCTGCGAATGCAGGATGACGTCGCCCGGCCTGATATAGGCGAGCAGTGTCGTGGCGATCGCCGACATGCCTGATGAAAACAGGATGCAGGCATCCGTCCCCTCATAGATCGCCAACCGGTCCTCGACGATCTCGCTGTTGGGATGATTGAAGCGCGAATAGACCAGGCCGGAGGCGGTGCCGCTCGGCGGCTCCTTCCTGCCGGACGTGTAGTCGAAGAAGTCGCGTCCCTCCTCCGCCGACTTGAACACGAAGGTCGAGGTCAGGAACACCGGCGGCTTGACGGCGCCCTCCGAAAGCTGCGGATCGAAGCCATAGCTCAGCATCAACGTCTCCGGGTGGAGCTTGTGATTGCCGATATGGGTTTTCGACGGGCGTGGCGCGGTCATGGCTTTTCCTGCCTTTTCGAGTGATATCGCGCAGCAATTTATGCGATCCCGATCGGCCAGTCCTTGCTATTCTTGGGCTCGCATGGCTGCATTCCCGCAACTAATTGCCTGGAGAGACCGAAAATGCAGCAGAAGATAGCCGACGATTTCGACCTGAAAATCCTGCATGAGTTGCAGGCCGACGCCCGCATCACCAACAACGAGCTTGCCGAGCGGATCGGCCTGTCGCCGTCGCCCTGCCTGAGGCGGGTGCGGCGGCTGGAGGAGACCGGCGTGATCAGAGGCTACACCACCCTGGTCGATCCCTCAGCCTTCGGCTGGAGCATGGTCGCCATCGCCACCATCCGGCTCAGCCGCCAGAACGAGGACGAGATCGTCATGTTCGAGGACGCGATCCGCGGCTGGGAAGAGGTGCTGGAATGCCACCTCGTCACCGGGTCGCGTGACTATGTGCTGAAGGTGGTGACCGGCAGCCTCGAGCAGTACGAGCGCTTCATCAAGGAGAAGATCGCGCGGCTGAAATGCGTCGCCTCGATCGAAACCAGCTTCGTCATGAACACCATAAAGGAACGGCGCCTCTAGCATTTCTGCCGGAGGCGCCGCGTTGAAATATCTAGACGTTACCGACCAGGCTTACTTGACGGCTTTGTCGGTGATCGCGGTGGTGTAGGCGCCGGTCGGCTCCTTGGTGATAATCTTCTGGTCGAGCAGCGCCTTGGCGGTGCGCTCGTAGGTCGCCGGGTCAAGCTTGCCGTCGGCATTGTCGATCAGCTTGGCGACTTCGCTCATCATGCGCTTCTGGTGGTTCTCGTCCTGGCCGCCGCCGTCCATGACGATGCCTGCGGCTTCGTCATTGTTGTCGATGGCGTATTTCCAGCCCTTCATCGAGGCGCGCACGAAACGCACCATCTTGTCTTCGAAGGCAGGATCCTTGAGCTTGTCTTCCGAGGCATAGAGCCCGTCCTCGAGCAGGTCGTTGCCCATCGCCGAGTAATTGAAGACGGTCAGCTGTTCCGGCTTGTAGCCGGCATCGATCAGCTGCCAGTACTCGTTGTAGGTCATGACCGAGATGCAGTCCGCCTGCTTCTGGATCAGCGGCTGCACGTCGAAACTCTGCTTGAGAACGGTGACGCCGTCGGGGCCGCCATCGGTCTTGAGGCCGAGCTTGTTCATCCAGGCGTAGAACGGATATTCGTTGCCGAAGAACCAGACACCGAGCGTGTGGCCCTTGAAGTCGGCTTCGGTCTTGATCGGCCCGTCCTTCGGGCAGACCAGCTCCATGCCTGCCTTCTTGAACGGCTGGGCGATGTTGACCAGCGGCACGCCCTTTTCGCGGGCGGCCAGCGCACCGCCCATCCAGTCGACGATGACGTCGGCGCCACCGCCGGCGATCACCTGCTCGGGAGCGATGTCGGGACCGCCGGGCTTGATGTCGACGTCGAGACCCTCGGCCTCATAGAAACCCTTGGCCTTGGCGACATAGTAGCCGGCAAACTGGGCCTGCGTGACCCATTTCAGCTGCAACGTCACCTTGTCGGCGGCCATTGCCTGGAACGCGGCGAGCGACATCGCGCCGGCCAGAACAGGAATAATCAGTCTTTTCATTTTTTACCCTCTGAAGTTAGTGCCCTAAACCCACCGCCCCTATCCACCACGGACAGAGGGATGCCAAAACGTGACGGCTCTTTCGACAAGAGCGACCACGCCATAAAAGACCGAACCCGCAAGTGCTGCAACTGCGATTTCGGCCCAGACCATGTCGATGTTCATCCGCCCGACCTCGGTCGAGATGCGGAAGCCCATGCCGACGACAGGCGTGCCGAAGAACTCGGCAACGATGGCGCCGATCAGCGCCAGCGTCGAGTTGATCTTCAGCGCGTTGAAGATGAAGGGAGCTGCTGCCGGCAGCCGAAGCTTCAAGAGCGTCGGCCAGTAGCCCGACGCGTAGGTGCGCATCAGGTCGCGCTCCATATGGCCGGAGGCGGCCAGACCGGCGACCGTGTTCACCAGCATCGGGAAGAAGGTCATGATGATGACCACCGCCGCCTTGGACTGCCAGTCGAAGCCGAACCACATCACCATGATCGGCGCGACGCCGATGATCGGCAGCGCCGAGACCATGTTGCCGATCGGCAGCAGCCCGCGCCGCAGGAACGGCACCCGGTCGGCCAGGATCGCGGTGATGAAGCCGGCGCCACTGCCGACGACGTAGCCGAAGATTACCGCCTTGAAGATGGTCTGCCGGACATCGGCGCCGAGTGTCGGCAGCGAGCCGGCGATGCGCACGCCGATGGCGCTCGGCGGCGGCAACAGGATGAAGGGAATGCCGGCGCCACGCGTTACCGCTTCCCAGATGATCAGGATCCAGGCACCGAAGATGGCCGGAATGATCAGGCGGAGCGCGGTGCGGGCCCAATTTGCCATCGGGCGAAGCCCCGACAGCACCGCCACGCAACGCCAGCCAAGCAGCCAGGCCGCCGTGAGCAGCAGAAAGTACGGTGCCAGTGCCGAGCCTTCAAAACCTGCAATGCCTGAGATCAGCAACCAGGCGACGAGATGGGCGCCGGCAAACAGGACGACGGCTTCCGCAAGAGGAGGAATCCTGGTCATCGAGATCAGCGCCGCCACTATGGCCAAGCCGAGCATCAAGCTCTTCGTTCCGAGGTAGGGGTAATTGATGCTTGCGGTCGGGTCCGCAAGCGCTGCCGCTTCCGGCTTCGACATCGCGCCGAGCGCCACTGCGATCACGCACAGCACGATCGCCAGCACCGCTTGCCAGGATGGCTTCAGCCAGTTCATGCCGGCCTCCCGCCCATGGCGCGATCGACGAGGCGTCCGGCAATGCCGACCACCATGACCAGAAGTGCCGCCACGATCGAACCGGCAACCAGCGCCGACCAGATGTCGATCGACTGGCTATAGTAGGCGCCGGCGAGCAGCTTGGCGCCGATGCCCGCGACCGCACCGGTCGGCAGTTCGCCGACGATGGCGCCGACCAGGCTTGCCGCCACCGCCACCTTCATCGAGGTAAACAGGAACGGCACCGAGGCCGGCACGCGCAGTTTCCAGAAGGTCTGCGAGGCACTGGCATTGTAGGTGTGCATGAGGTCGAGATGCATGATCTCGGGCGAGCGCAGACCCTTCACCATGCCCACCGTCACCGGGAAGAAGGACAGATAGGTCGAGATCATCGCCTTCGGGATCAGTCCGGTGATGCCGACCGCCGCCAGAACGACGATGATCATCGGCGCCACCGCCAGGATCGGAATGGTCTGCGAGGCGATGATCCACGGCATCAGGCTGCGGTCGAGCGTCGCCACATGCACGATGCCGACGGCGATGATGATGCCGAGCGCGGTGCCGAAGGCAAAGCCGAGCAGCGTCGAGGACAGCGTCACCCAGGCATTGTAGACGAGGCTGCGGTTCGAAGTGATGGGCCGCAGAAAAGTGTTTTCGAAGAAATTCACCGCCACCTGATGCGGCGCCGGCAGCGTCGGTTTCGGCTGCGCCAGCGTCTTGCCGATGAATTCTACGGTGCCGGGGGTTTCGTTGGCACGGCTATCGAGATCGCGCTGGAACGGCGCGTTGAGGATGACGGCAAAGACGTACCAGAGCACGACCACGCCCAAGAGGATCGAGGTCACGGGGATGAGCTTGTCGCGGACGGTGTCCATCTAGCGCTCCCCTTCTCCTCTCCCCGCCGGGGAGAGGGTGGCCGGAGCGAAGCGAAGGCCGGGCGCCTTTCTCTTCGTCATCCTAGGGCGAAGCAAGGAGCGAAGCGACGCGGCGCAGACCCTAGGATCCATGCCGCTACCTCTCCGCTCGGCGGCGGTGCGGAACATGGCCACCTGCGCCTCGCTCTGTTTGGCGAGTATTCTGAGCCGTTTGCACTCTTCGGCTAATGTCGCGGCATGGATCCTAGGGTCTGCGCAAGCCGCTTCGCGCTTGCTTCGCCCTAGGATGACGAAGGCGCGCTGGGCAGCTCGCTCTTCGGAGCCCTCAATCATCATAGCTGTGGCCTGCCCTCAAGCCATCGCGGACGCGCGCGGCAATTGCCAGGAATTCCGGCGTCTCGCGGATGTCGAGCGGCCGCTCCTTCGGCAGCGTCGATTCGATGATGTCGCTGACCCGGCCCGGTCGCGGCGACATGACGACGATCCGCGTCGAGAGATACACGGCTTCGGGAATGGAGTGGGTGACAAAGCAGATGGTCTTGTCGGTGCGCGCCCATAGCTCCAGCAATTGCTCGTTGAGGTGGTCGCGCACGATCTCGTCCAACGCGCCGAACGGCTCGTCCATCAAGAGCAGGTCGGCGTCGAAGGCCAGCGCGCGGGCGATCGAGGCGCGCTGCTGCATGCCGCCGGACAGCTGCCAGGGATATTTCTTCTCGAAACCCGCGAGGTTGACGAGGTCGAGCGTGCGCTTGATCCGTTCGCCCTGCTCGGCCTTGGACAGACCCATGATCTCGAGCGGCAGCGCGACGTTGCGCTCGATGGTGCGCCAGGGAAACAGGGCGGCGGCCTGGAAGACGTAGCCATAGGCGCGTTTCTCGCGCGCCTGTTCTGCTGTCATGCCGTTGACCGAGATCGTTCCCGAGGTCGGCTTCTCCAGGTCCGCGACGACGCGCAGCAAGGTGGTCTTGCCGCAGCCCGACGGCCCGATGAAGGAGACGAACTCGCCCTTGCCGATGGTCAGGTCGACATTGGACAGCGCCTGGACTGGTCCGTCATTGGTCTGGAACGTGAGGCCAAGTTTGCTTGCCGCGACGACGGCTGGCGAAATCCCTGTCATCGGCCGCGGCCTGCCTGTTCCCGCCACAGGGGCGCCGGCCGGATTCCGATTGCTTTTATCGCGATGTTGTTTTCCACTCGCCCTGTCCCATTGGCCCTGTTTTGCTCAATCGACGCCCGGAGTTTCCCCGATGTCGCCCAAACCCACCTGTCATCTTATCCGCCCTGAAAGCACTTATGAAGGCAAGCAGGGTTTGACCTATTCCGCCGGTATTGCAACAGAGTCGGTAGGCTCCTCCGGCATCTGCATGCATGTGCTCACCATGCCGCCCGGCGCTCGCGCCAAGGCGCATCTGCATGAAAGCCATGAAACGGCGATCTACGTGCTCTCCGGTGAGGTACATACCTGGTACGGCGACAGGCTCGAACATCACATCGTCGTCAAGGCCGGCGATCTCTTCTACATTCCGGCCGGCGTGCCGCATCTTCCGGCCAATCTGAGCAACGCCCCGTCTTCGGCCGTCATCGCCCGCACCGATCCCAATGAACAGGAAAGCGTCGTCCTGCTGCCGGAACTGGATGCGCTGGTCGCCTGACGCTGACGGGAGCGCGGTCATTTGCACCGCGCGACTTCCCCCATCACATTGCCGTCCTCATCGGCGACCGTCAGCTTCTTGGCGTTCTTGGCGCTGCGCTTGATGGTGAATTTGGTCGGCTCCTGCCCTTCTTCGCCTTCCGCCTCACATGTCGCGGTCACCACGAGCGATCCGTCAGCCAGCGTTTGCGTCTTCGTGAACGTGCAGGCGCTGGCGGCGGTGATCAATTCCTTGTCGGTCAAAAGCAGCATCTGATCGGCGGCGACTTCCTGGCCGTTGCGGTTGATGCAGCCATATTTGTCGCCATAGGGTTTCGACAGGTCGATGCCTGCCGCGAAAGCCTGGCCAGCGGCCAGAACGGCAATCATCGCAACAGACAGACCAGAACCACGCATGCCCGTTCCCCCATTGCCCAAAGTTAAGAACATGATTGCAGCGGCCCCAGTTCTTTCAGGCCAGGGATGGTGACGAAGAAGCCAGCCTCTCCCTTCTTGGTGACCAGGATTGTTTCGACCGTCGTCCCCGCCTCACCCTCGGCGGAACAGGTCGAACGCAACGATTGCGTGCCGAGCGCCGACGTCAATTGCTGGTCGAACCGGCAACCACTGCCATAGGTCTCGATGCCTTCCGCGGTCAGCAGGATATAGATATCGCTGTCCTGGTAGCCGGCCTTTACGCCGGCACAGCCGACATCGTTGCCCCAGGAGCCAGGCAGCACGCCGGCCGCGCTTGCCGGACCACCGGCAACAGCCGCCGAGATCAGCGCGGCCGAACGCGCCAAGCTCAGACCCCCGTCGCCGGGATGCCTGACCGTTCCACCTTGCGCGGCGCGGTGATGTCCTTCCACGTCGACAGCGCGCGGTTGACCGCCGCGTTGGGCTCACGGCCGACGAATTGGCCATGGCCGGACTTGGCCTTGACCTCGGCTTCCTCGATCGACAGTTCGCCGCGCGAGAACACGAAGCGTGGCAGGCCGGTCACCTCGACGCCTTCGAACACGTTGTAGTCGATGACGGACTGCTGCTTCTTCGAGGAAATCGTCTTCTTCCGCTTCGGATCCCAGACGATGATGTCGGCATCCGCGCCTTCGACGATGGCGCCCTTCTTCGGGTACATGTTGAGGATCTTGGCGATGTTGGTCGAGGTCACCGCGACGAACTCGTTCATCGTCAGCCGCCCGGTGTTGACGCCCTTGGTCCACAGCACCGGCATGCGATCCTCCAGGCCGCCGGTGCCGTTCGGGATCTTGGTGAAATCGCCGACGCCGTTGCGTTTCTGCTTGGTGGTGAAAGCGCAATGGTCGGTCGCGACCACTTGCAGGGAGCCTGCCTGCAGGCCGGCCCACAGCGAATCCTGGTGCAGTTTGTTGCGGAAGGGCGGGCTCATCACGCGGCGCGCCGCGTGATCCCAGTCCTTGTTGAAATACTCGCTTTCGTCCAGCGTCAGGTGCTGTATCAGCGGTTCGCCGAACACCCGCATGCCCTTCTGGCGCGCCCGGCGGATCGCCTCGTGGCTCTGCTCGCACGAGACATGCACGACGTAAAGCGGCACGCCGGCCATGTCGGCGATCATGATGGCACGGTTGGTCGCCTCGCCTTCCACTTCCGGTGGACGCGAATAGGCGTGGCCCTCGGGACCGTTATTGCCGGCTGCCAGCAGCTTCTGCGAAAGGGCCGCGACCACGTCGCCATTCTCGGCGTGCACCAGCGGCAGCGCGCCAAGGTCGGCGCAGCGCTGGAACGACGCATACATCTCGTCGTCATCCACCATCAGCGCGCCCTTGTAGGCCATGAAGTGCTTGAACGAGGTGATGCCCTTGTCGACGACGGTTGCCATCTCGTCGAACACCTGTTTGCCCCACCAGGTGATGGCCATGTGGAAGGAATAGTCGCAGGACGCTTTCGAGGTCTTGTTGTCCCACATCTGCAGGGCTTCGAGCAGCGACTGCTGTGGCGCCGGCAGGCAGAAATCGACCACCATGGTGGTGCCGCCCGACAAGGCTGCCCGGGTGCCGGATTCGAAATCGTCGGCCGAATAGGTGCCCATGAACGGCATTTCGAGATGGGTGTGCGGGTCGATGCCGCCGGGCATGATGTAGCAGCCGGTGGCGTCGAACTCGTGGTCGCCACGCAGGTTGGATCCGGTGGCGACGATCTTGCCATGCTGCATCAGCACATCGGCCTTCCAGGTGCGGTCGGCGGTGACGATGGTGCCGTTTCGGATGACTTTGGTCATTAACTGTTCCCTTGTTCTCTTCGCGCTTCTTTACGAGCGTCGTTTGGAAGGTGGATTCTAAGCTCACTCCACGATGACAGCCGTCTCCACCACCGCGTGGAACAAGACGTCGGCACCCGCCGAAGCCCATTCCTTGGTGATCTCTTCGGCCTCGTTGTGGCTGAGCCCATCGACGCAAGGGCACATCACCATGGCGGTGGGCGCGACGCGGTTGATCCAGCAGGCGTCGTGGCCGGCGCCGGAGACGATGTTGCGATGCGAATAGCCGAGGCGTTCGGCGGCATCGCGGATCGCCTTGACGCAGCCGGCATCGAAGGTCACCGGATCGAAAGCGCCGACCTGTTCGATCTCGTAGCGGATATCGAGTGCATCGCAGATCGTGTCGATGCCTTCGCGGATGCGGCCATCCATCGCGTCCAGCACTTCCTTTTCCGGCGAGCGGATATCGACGGTGAAGACGGTGCGCCCGGCGATGATGTTGCGCGAATTGGGATAGACCTCCATGTGGCCGACCGCGCCGACGGCATCGGGCTGGTAGTCCATGGCGATCTCGTGCACCAGTTCGATCACCCGCGCCATGCCGAGCCCGGCATTGCGGCGCTTGGGCATCGGCGTCGAGCCGGTGTGGGCTTCCTTGCCGGTCAGCGTCACCTGCAGCCATTTAAGGCCCTGGCCATGGGTGACGACACCGATGTCGATATCTTCGTCCTCGAGGATCGGACCCTGTTCGATATGCAGTTCGAAGAAGGCGTGGATCTTGCGGTCGCCGACCTTCTCGCTGCCTTTCCAGCCGATGCGCTCGAGCTCCCCACCGAATTTCTTGCCCTGCTTGTCGACATGCCCGTACACATCGGCCTGGTCGAGCACGCCGGCGAACACGCCGGACGCCATCATCGCCGGCGCAAAGCGCGAGCCCTCCTCGTTCGTCCAGTTGGTGACGACGATCGGATGTTTGGTCTTGATGCCGAGATCGTTGAGCGAGCGCACCACTTCAAGCCCGCCCAGCACGCCGAGCACGCCGTCGTACTTGCCGCCGGTCGGCTGCGTATCGAGATGGCTGCCGACATAGACCGGCGGCAGGCTGGGATCGGTGCCTTCGCGGCGGGCAAACATCGTGCCCATTTCATCGACGCCCATTTCGAGCCCGGCCGCATCGCACCAGCGCTTGAACAGATGCCGCCCTTCGCCGTCTTCGTCGGTCACGGTCTGGCGATTGTTGCCGCCGGCAATGCCGGGACCAATCTTCGCCATCTCCATGATGGAATCCCACAAACGGTCTGAATTGATTCGCAGATTCTCGCCGGGTGCGGCCATGCTCTAAAACCTCATCGATTGCGGGGCGCCGGCGTCCCCCTCCCCCTCGAGGGGAGGGATATCCGCGCCCAGTCCGTCAATCTATCGACCTCAGCACTTCGCGCACATGGTCGATCAATTCGTTGATCTGGCCCTTGGTGATGATCAGCGGCGGCGACAGCGCGATGATGTCGCCGG
>NZ_RZQL01000530.1 GCF_003997935.1 Mesorhizobium sp. M7A.F.Ca.US.006.01.1.1 | reverse complement strand
CATCACGCCCACGCTTCAGGTCGAGGACCTGTCAGGTGGACAGCGGCAGGCGGTCGCGATCGCACGCTCGCTGCTGCGCGCCAAGAAAGCTCTTCTGCTTGATGAGCCCACAGCCGCGCTCGGTCCGCGGCAAAGCGACCTCGTCTGCGAAGCCATCAAGGCCGTTGCCTCCAAGGGGATCGCCCTTCTGGTCGTGTCGCACGATCTTGAACGGATGCTGACGACGGCGACCCGCATCGCCGTGCTGCATCGCGGACGGATCGCAATGGACCAGCCGGCTTCCGGACTGACCATCCGCGACATCGTATCGGCGATGATGGGTCGCCATGCCGAAACGGCGGGGGCTTGAGAGACATGGCGCAGGAGGTAAACATTTTGGAAAACCAGGCTCAGCCTCACAACTTCTTCTCCAAGCTTCGCCGCAATCGCGAGTCGATGGCCATCGGCATCCTAGCCCTGGATGTGATCCTGGTATTCGTTTTCGGCGCGGTGACCAACGGCATCATGCTGCAGCCATCTGCCGTGCAGGCGCTGTCGGTAAACTCGGCTCAAGCAAACTGGCTCACATGCGGGGGGGCGATCGTGCTTGGC
>NZ_RZQL01000529.1 GCF_003997935.1 Mesorhizobium sp. M7A.F.Ca.US.006.01.1.1 | reverse complement strand
GCAAGGGCTATTAATCCTCGCGTCAATCTCCGTGCGATCGGAGGGCTCGCGCTGCAAACGCAAGCGTAGCGCTCCCTTCCATGATCCTTCCGCACCGATGAGAAGCCGGGAGCCGCTTACAACCTGCCTGGCGCGGCTCCTCCGCGCTGCGGCTGTAGTATCTTGGATATCCGCTAACTACACTGATTCATCGATCTTCGCTGACAACAGCCAAAGTTGCTCAAAGGCACGTTCGTCCGTGGTTCTATACTGTCACAACAATGAGAGGCCTGTTGTCCTGCCGGCTGTGGCCTTCACCTAAGACCTTGACGAAGCAAAATTGGACATCAAAGAAATAGTTTTTTGGGAGGCGGCCCAGCCGGAGGCGGATGAAATTGAAAATTGGAACACCTAAAGAAATTTCAACTGGCGAAGCTCGCGTAGCTATGACGCCTGAGAGCGCGTTGCAATTGCAGAAAATTGGCTTCTCCTGTGCCGTCGAGACCGGCGCGGGCGCTGCGGCAGGCTTCTCCGACGAGGCCTATGCCAAGGCTGGCGTCGAGATCGTGCCGACGGCCGTGTCACTCTGGGAAACAGCCGATATCATCGCCA
>NZ_RZQL01000528.1 GCF_003997935.1 Mesorhizobium sp. M7A.F.Ca.US.006.01.1.1 | reverse complement strand
GCGCAAGCCGATCGCCGGCAGCGAATTCGTCATCCGCGCCGATGAATTCGAGCGTCGCCACCTGGAATTCGCGCTCCGCGCCTTCGGCCTGCGAAGACGAGGTGCGCATCTTGGTCGCCCAGTAGGGCCAGACCGAAAGCTTGTCTTCCTTCTCCGGCGGCTGCGGGCGGATGTCGAGCTGGGTGACGCGCACCGCGCCCTGGCGGAAGGCCGTGCCGACACAGTCGGACGCGGTATCGCCGCCGCCGACGACGACGACATGCTGACCGCCGGCGATGATCGGATGCGACGGCCACGCCACCGACTGGATCGGTTCGCCGCCGACCCGCCTGTTCTGCTGCACCAGATAGGGCATCGCGTCATGCACGCCGCCGAGATCGTCGCCCGGAATGCCGGCCGCGCGTGGCGTTTCCGAGCCGCCGCAATAGAGCACGGCATCATGTTCGGCGAGCAGCTCGGCAACCGGCTTGTCGACACCGACATTGACGCCGCAATGGAAGGTCACGCCCTCCCCCTGCATCTGCTCGATGCGCTACGGCATTCCCGACTTCAAGATCGAGAAGCACTATATCGACCGGCGCATCGAGCAGATGC
>NZ_RZQL01000527.1 GCF_003997935.1 Mesorhizobium sp. M7A.F.Ca.US.006.01.1.1 | reverse complement strand
TCTTCATCCTGCCCCGCCGCTGGAATCTCGATCCAGCGATCGGCTGCACCGTCGCATTCCTGCACCACCGGGAAATAGAGTTTTTGACCGACGGGGAGATCCGCCGTCAGCGTCGCGCGGAAGACGAACTCGTCATAGAATTCATCGGGCAGGCTGCCGCCGCTCCAATCGACCTCCTTGACCCCGTCAGTAATCGCCTGACCATAGAGCTGGTAGGATTTGTCGTACTTGCCCTTCTTGGTCTGCAGCGTCCAGCCGGGCTTCGGCATCGGCTTCACCGCGATCACCCCTTCCGGAATCTGCACGCGCACGGCGGTCGCCTTGCCGTCGCAGCCATGCGGCACCCGCAAAACGGCCTTGTAGGTCGAGCCGACCGCCGCCTCCTGGGTTTCGAACGTGATGTGCGCGAAGGCGGCGCTGGTTCCGAGCGCGAGAAGTGCGCCGGCCGACAAAAGATATTTGTTCATGATGGTCCCTCGGATTTTCAAAATTTGTCGAACTGGCGCGGTCAATTGGCGTGATCGTCCATGGCGCCACCGCCCATGCCTTCGACAGCAAAATCGACGCTGACGGCGCCGGCCTTTTCGAAGGTCAGTGTGGCGG
>NZ_RZQL01000526.1 GCF_003997935.1 Mesorhizobium sp. M7A.F.Ca.US.006.01.1.1 | reverse complement strand
TTGGGCGAGCGCCTGATCGATGCCGGCGCCAAGACCGTCGGCAGCGTCGAAGCCGGGATGCGCATGGCTGAGGCTGCGATGGGCGGTCTCGGCAGCGTTTCGGTGTTCATGGATCGCTCGTCACAGCAATGGCCGTTCACTGTCGAAGCGCGATCTTCGCAGCCGGTGCTAGCCTGCCTGGGCAGCCAGTATGCGGGCTGGAACCTGTCTGGCCAGAACTATTTCGCGATGGGATCTGGGCCGGCGCGCGCCCTCGCCCGGGTCGAACCGCTGTTCGAAACACTTTCCTATCGCGACATCGCATCGTCCGCGGTGCTTATCCTTGAGACGGCCGAACCGCCTCCCCGCGCGATCGTTGAGAAAGTGGGCAAGGCAACTGGACTGGCGACGGAGAAGCTCACCTTCCTCTATGCGCCGACACAAAGCCTTGCCGGCGGCGTGCAGATCGTTGCGCGCGCGCTCGAGGTTGCCCTGCACAAGATCAACGATCTCAAATTCCCGCTGGAGAACGTTATCGACGGCATCGGAACGGCGCCGATCCCCGCCCCCCATCCGGATTTCCTGACCGCTATGGGCCGAACCAACGATGCCATCATCTATGGC
>NZ_RZQL01000525.1 GCF_003997935.1 Mesorhizobium sp. M7A.F.Ca.US.006.01.1.1 | reverse complement strand
GTAGGGACCGATGCGCTCGATGGCACGCAGCGCCCTTGGCCCGAAGCGGGAGCCTGGCCGGTTGGTGACGCCGAGATCCATCGGCACGCCGATCATCGCCACCTGCAAATCGCCGAAATCCGGATTGTCGGCCGATATTTCGCGGTAGGGCGCGGCGAGGAAGGTCGGGATGCCGGAATAGGGCGCCAGCCGCGTGCCGCTTTTGGAGAAGATCTTGTCGGCGACCTTGCGGAATTTCGGGTCGAACATCTCGCCGCCATGGCTTTCACCATATTTGCGACGCAACGCGTCGAGCTTGCCACGATCGTAACCCATATCCGCTCCTCCTGGGCTGATGCAGTGCCGCCGGTGACGCCTGCGAACCGACCGTCATCCGGCCGGGCCGCTGTCCCGCTGGCTGCCTGCAGATTTCACGTCTTGATGCTGTTCCGAACTCAAGTGTCTGGCAGTGGCATTGAAAAATCAATTGATATTGTTAGGGTGGTTTCTGTGAGAAAATCTCACAACAAAGTTGACACCATGACCAATCGCCTGCCGCCCCTCAACCCGCTGCGCGCCTTCGAGGCAACGGCCCGGCATGGCTCGCTGACCAAGGCGGCCATTGAGC
>NZ_RZQL01000524.1 GCF_003997935.1 Mesorhizobium sp. M7A.F.Ca.US.006.01.1.1 | reverse complement strand
CCTCCCCTTCCCGAGATCAGCTGTTCAACGGTGTCCGCGGCAGCCTACGGCGACAGCGACCTCAAGGGCCAAGAGTGACACCATAGAGCCGGGAATGATGGTCTTGGCATCGTTGTTCCCGAGCCGACAAATTCGGTTTCTACCTCAGGCCGGATTTCATCACCAAGCGTCTGCTATCAACGCTCGGGTGGCACCCTCGTCGGTTGCGAACGCTCCCTTGGCGAGCAGATAAAGGAAGTTTCGGGCGCTCGCCCGCACCGCTCAAAACGATGGTGCGCGAACTGCGGTCTCCAGCGATCGGCTTTCAGTCGGGTAACGGTTGACCTCCGCATGCAAATGCACCTGCAGGAGGCACGCTGACCTACCCTATGTCAGCGAATATCGTTTGAGGCCGCTAGAGACGAATTGGGGTCGGTCCGAGCTTTGGACGTTTGCGTCTCGTCATGATGGAGGAGGTCGGCCATTGCTTTTGATGCCTTCGACCAAGCCTCAGCCGGCAAAGCGAGCCCGCCTACCGCCTTGAGCGGGTGGAAGCGCCCTCCCCTCCCCTAAGCCGCTCCGCTGATGGGGCGGTTTTTACTGGCGTACATCCTGTCCTCTTTGTCAGCA
>NZ_RZQL01000523.1 GCF_003997935.1 Mesorhizobium sp. M7A.F.Ca.US.006.01.1.1 | reverse complement strand
GGTGATCAGCATGACCGCGTAGGTCGTGGCGTAACCTGAGATGATCAGCTGCATCGTTGATGCGGAGGCCTGGAAGTCCTCCCGTATCGAAGGCAGCGCCACGTTGACGATGAAGAAATCCAACGGGGGCAGAAAAGCCCCAGCCAACAGGATGACCAACGCGGTCCATCTGCGCGGATCAGGCTTTTGCTCAGGGTCTCGGGAATAATCCACATTTGTCTCCATATCGCCCGTGAGACACGAGCGAACAGCGTGCACAACTGCAATATTTAGGAACCTTTTGGTTCCAAATTAAAGTCAGTCCAACGGTTTTAGCGCAAGGTCAATCATGGCTCGCATGTCCTGGCGATCCGCTCCCGCCTTGCCCAAGACCCTCATCCCTTGGATCTGGCACACGAGGAACCTGGCAAGTGTCCGTTCATCCAGGCCGGGATCAATTTCGCCCAAGGCCTGAGCTCTGATGATCGCAGCTGCATAAAGGTCCTGCAAGCGCCGAAACAACCGGGATATGCGAACCGAAACGTCCTTGTCTTCAGGAAGCATTTCCACCGCCGCCAAAACAACAAAACAGCCGCGCAATCCGTCCTTGCCAGAAGAAAGATGGACAACATTCGAAAATGC
>NZ_RZQL01000522.1 GCF_003997935.1 Mesorhizobium sp. M7A.F.Ca.US.006.01.1.1 | reverse complement strand
CATCAGGATAGTCCAGTCGAGCGATGTCCTCGTCTACGGTCCAGGCGCCGGGAAGTCGGCGGCCACGTCGGCTGCGACGATCCCGGCGTCTTCAAAATCCTGATCGACGACCTCGCCGTCAAACACCAGGCGAAGCGTGATCTCAAACCCTTCCCAGCCGCAGGTAACCGCCCGAAGCCTCGGCGAAACGGCACCGAGCAGCGCGCGTTGCACGATAGCAGCAGCTTCGCCCGAATGTCAGTATCGAGGTGGTCTCCAGAGTGGTCCTTACGAAGAGCGCCGGGGGCGCGTACCCACAAGTACGAGCGGCGGGCGCGAACCTTGTGCGGCGACCGGTGCCGGTCGCGGGGACGTGGAGGCGGCGGCCACGTCAGAACTCAAGACCGTTCGGCGGGTGACAGAAAACTCATTTACCGGGTGCGTCCCTTTCCATCAGGAAGGTGAGACAGTGGGCGACGCGGCGACACCGGACACGCGGTTCGCGCTGGCAAACGGCAGCACGGATAACGATAGAATGCAAGGGTCAATATGGTTTGTCAGCATTCTCACCCCCACTCAGAAAGGCACGAACATGAAAATCGGCATTGTTGGCGCTGGCAATATCGGCAGCGCACTCACCCATCTCTTCCGGGCTGCAG
>NZ_RZQL01000521.1 GCF_003997935.1 Mesorhizobium sp. M7A.F.Ca.US.006.01.1.1 | reverse complement strand
CTCAGTCAGGACCCCAAGAAGGTAGATTGCGGTTGGCAGACCGGCGTCGGCAGCGCGTCGAACCTCGGCGGCAACTTTGGCCGTCTGCGCAGGCTGCCCGCGCCGGGCGAGGGAAAGAGCAAGGCCCAGGCATCCCTCAGGGCAGCCGGCTGCCGCAGACTTCTCATACCAGCCATGCGCCGCATCCAGGTCCCGCATCGCTTCGGGGCCTCTGCTAAGGATATAGGCGAGAATTGCCTGCCCGGTTGCGGAGCCAGCTTCGGCTGCCTTTTTCGCGAGCCCGAACGCTGCCGCGAATTCCGGCTCCCGCGAGGAATCCCGTTCGAACAAGCTTTGCGATTCCAAGCCATTGCCGTCGGGCTCCTGCGCCGCCAGTCCAGCCACGTAAAGCGCGGCGAGGAGCGACTGGGCATCGGGGCTGCCGTGATCGGCCGCTCGCCGCAGCCAACGCGCGCCTTCCGACCGGCTTGGCGGCACACCCAAACCTTCGAGATAGCAACGAGCGACGCGGTATTCGGCCTCGACAATCCCGGCGCGTGCCGCAATTGCCAGCAGCGGAAAGGCTTCTAAAGGCTTGCCGCTGTCAGAAAGCTGGATCGCCCGGCGCAATACCAGCGCTGGTGGACCGTAAGCAGTCAGGCGG
>NZ_RZQL01000051.1:29748-31111 GCF_003997935.1 Mesorhizobium sp. M7A.F.Ca.US.006.01.1.1 | reverse complement strand
CGCTAAATGGCCTTGCCGGATGGCTCATACGAACGATTGCGCGCCGCCGGCTGTGCCGACGAGGTGGCCTACGTGCAGGCCTGCCTGCGATTGTATTTCGCCGGGTCGAGCGCGGGCGACGTTTCGATGCGCGATCTTGATGGTGAAAAAATTGCCGACATTGCCAGGCTGAACAAGGTCGCCGTCTTTGTCCTCAAGGCCCTTTCACGCGCACCCGCGGTTCAGAGGCCGCCTGAACTTTTCCAATGGCTCGACACCTACCGCAGGAAAACGGTTTCGATGAACGCGTCCTGCATCATGGATTCGATGGCGATCCATGATGTGCTGCGCGCCAGCGAGATCGATTTCGTTTTTCTCAAGGGTCCGTTCCAGCAGCAGCTTCTCTACGACGACCATTTTATGAAGCCCTCGGGCGATGTCGACATTCTGGTTTCGCCGCTCGGATTTTTCAGGGCGCGTGATGCCCTTCGCAACATCGGCTATGAGGTATCCGTGAAGTCGAGCTCCGTCTGGTGGGTCCGCTTCCTCGGCGAACAGCACATGACCCGGGGCGACGGGCCGAGGTCGTCCACCGTCGATCTCCACTACCGCCTCCAGCAGCCCGGGTCGCCAAGCCCGCGCGACGCGGACGGGTTCCTGCGGCGCAGGCGACAGGTCGAAATCGCCGGTGCGACGGTGCCGTTCACCTCGGTGGCCGATACTTTGCTTTTGTCCTGCATCAGCGTCGCCAAGGCACTTTTCAACCGGGAACCCTGCGCGGGCTACGTCTGTGATATCGGCGCCAGCGCCGGCCGCCTCGACGAGGCGGATCAGCAGCGTTTGCTCGATGCCGCAACCGCGCAAGGTTTGGACGACACGCTGCTGCTTGGCCTGCGCGCCGCCGATGTGCTACTCGGCGGTGCCGGCACGCTGCTGTCGCAGCGCGCGACCAGGATCCTGTCGCGCATCGGCAATGAGGATCTGCTCAGCATGGTCATCGCGCCGTGGCTGCCGTCGCTGCGGTGGCCACAGCGGCGAACGGTGCTGTGGGAACTGTGCGGTCGCGCGCCGGTCCGCTATCTCGCCGAAGCAGGCTGGGCGGCGTCCGCCGATATCAGTCGCCGCATCTTCGAGCGGCCGGGGAGTCGCTGAATGAAGGCAAATTGGGTGCTGATGGCAATTCTGTAGTGCATCGAACGAGTACGGGGCGAGGGCAAATCGATATTACCTGTACGAGAGGCAAATCCATGTCGATGACGAAATCCGAAGTCTGCGTGATCATCGCGGCAAAAAACGCCGCAGCGACAATCGCCGTGGCCATCGCATCCGCGTTGCGCGAACCGGAAGTGGCGGAGGTCGTCGTCGTCGACGATGCCTCCACCGA
>NZ_RZQL01000051.1:0-29738 GCF_003997935.1 Mesorhizobium sp. M7A.F.Ca.US.006.01.1.1 | reverse complement strand
GACACCGCCGATGTCGCACGATCCGCCGATGATGGCAGCGGGCGGCTTTCCGTGATGCGCCTCGATGTCAATCGCGGCCCCTCCTTTGCCCGCAACGCAGCCATCGCCGGCTCGAAATCGCCGTTCATCAGCATTCTCGATGCCGACGATTTTTTCCTCGAAGGCCGGTTTCGCAACCTGTTTGCCGGCGCCGATTGGGATTTCGCGGCCGACAACATCATGCTGATCAGGGATGATGCGACGGGCGACGCCACGAAAATCGTCGCGCCGCAATTTGCCGCCGAGCCGGAATTCCTCGATTTCGAGCGCTTCGTCGAAGGCAACATCTCCAGGCGCCGCGTGCAGAGGGGCGAACTGGGCTTTTTGAAGCCGGTGATCAGCCGTGCCTTCCTCGACCGCCATGGGTTGAGCTACGACGAGAGCCTGCGGCTGGGCGAGGACTATGAACTCTACGCCCGCGCGGTTGCATGCGGGGCGCGGTTCAAGGTCATTCGCTCCTGCGGCTACGGCGCCATCGTCCGCGCCGATTCCCTGAGCGGCCGCCACAAGACCCAGGACCTGAAGCGTTTGGCCGATGCGGATCTGGCGCTGCTGACAATCGACAGTCTGCCGGAAGGCTCGAAGGCGGTGCTGCGGCGCCATGAACGGCACGTGCGCGACAAATATCGGCTGCGTAATTTCCTTGACGTCAAGGCCGAGCGGGGGCTGGCATCGGCTGCGGCTTACGCCTTCGCCAGCCTGTCCAACCTCGTCCCCATCGTCCAGGGCGTGGCTTCCGACAAGCTCGAGGCGCTGTTTCGTCGCGTCGGCCTTGTGTCCAGCCAAAAGCCTGTGCCGCCACTGCGCTTTCTGATGGCCGGAACCAGCACGGGCAAGGAACGCTGAGAGCGGACCCGGTGCTTGCGATTTGCCCGCTCGCGGCATGTCATCACGCAAACCATTTCGGCCGGATTTATGAGTTTACGAATTGGGTGGTTGCCTCGCGGCTCCGACGATGGCAGTCTATGTTGCGGTGCAGCATAGTGGACGACCAGCCGAACTGGCCCCCGATCGGATTGGTCTGATGTCTCTCCCTCAAAAGGAGCAGGACAACGCAACACGAGTCTTTGAGCCCCGGCTGCGGGGATCGGCCAGAAGCCCGGCCCACAAGCCGGCGATGACAGGAACCTGAGTTCATGGCCTCGATATTCGGTTTCAGATCAAGGGATCCGGCCCGCGACCGGCAGGCCGATGTTTCACGTCTTGATCGTCTGGCAAAGCTGTTCGAGCAGATTGCGGCCGAGATCGAGGCCGAGAGAACCGGGCTTGAGAATCGCTACCGGACGACGTCGACCAACGCCGCCTTTCTGGTCGAAGCGATGGAAAACGGCTCTGCTTCCGACAAGCGGTCTTCGGAAGTCAGCGCACTGACACAGTCGATCCTGAATTGCGAGCGCCGCATCGCGGCGCTGTCGCGCCAGGACGGCATGATGAAAGAGCTCCGTCATTCGCTGGATATGGTCTTCGACGAGGATGCCTCCTCGGTCGCCGCGGCGGAATTCGCCTGGCCGGCAGGCGCCGGCAGAGGTTGAACGTGAAGGCTCGGAACTGTTGCAACAGATTTGATGCAAGGCGGGAAGCAATCGAGAGGGTCACAAGGGAGTCAAGGTTGGCCCGTTCAGGAGCGGTTCGAACGTCGACTTTGGGTTGGGGACACACAGCGCAAAGGTGAGTTTGGTATGAATTCGAATCCGAAACCTACGACAGCAATTGACGCACCGCCTCTCGCATATCGGACCGGACAGGCCGCCCGGCGGCGGCTGGGATCGCTCGGTGCGTTGCTGCTGGCTGCTCTTGGCGGTTTCCTGGCAACCCCTTCCTATGCCCAGGACATTCCGACATCGCCGTCCTTTGTCGATGATTTCAAAAGCTTCGACCGCACGCGCTGGTATGTTTCCGACGGCTGGAACAACGGCAGCCATCAGAATTGCACCTGGTCGAAAAGTATGGTCGACCTGTCGAATGGTGTGCTGTCGCTCGGCTTCGAAAAGCAGACGCTGAAGGATCGCGACTACGTTTGCGGCGAGATCCAGACCAAGCAGCGCTTCGGCTACGGCACCTATGAGGCACGGCTGAAGACCGATACCGGCTCCGGCCTCAACGCGGCGTTCTTCACCTATATCGGCCCCAGCGACAAGCAGCCCTGGGACGAGATCGACTTCGAGGTCCTGACCAAGGACACCGCCAAGGTGCAGGTCAATGCCTATATCGCGGGCAAGGGCAAGAATGAGAAACTGGTCGACGTGCCGGGCGGCACGGAGAAGGCCTTCAACGACTACGCCTTCGTCTGGCAGAAGGACAGCTTGCGATGGTACGTCAACGGTCAACTGGTGAACACGATTACCGACCCGGCGAAGCTGCCCAGCCATGCACAGAAGATCTTCTTCAGCTTTTGGGGCAGCGATACGATGAAGGGTTGGATGGGAGCGTTCGCGGATCCGGGCCGCAAGCTTTCCCTGCAGGTCGAGCGGGTCGCCTTCACGGCGCTCGGCGAACCCTGTCAATTTCCGGAATCGCTGGCATGCAGTGTAAAGTAGTTGGGAAAGTCGATTTGAACCGGCGGGGCCGAAAACGGTCCGTTGCCTTGCATGGGAATGAAACCGAATGAATTTGACGGTGTTTGGAATTGGCTATGTCGGCCTCGTGCAGGCGGCGGTGCTTGCCGAAGTCGGGCATCAGGTGGTGTGCGTTGACATCGACGCCGCCAAGGTCGAGCGGCTCAACCAGGGCATGGTTCCCATTTTCGAACCCGGTTTGGAAAACCTCGTCAAGGAGAACCATGCCGCCGGCCGCATCAAGTTCACCACCGATGCCGCCGCCGCTGTCAGGCACGGCGAGATCCAGATGATCGCGGTCGGCACACCGCCGGGCGAGGACGGCTCGGCCGACCTCAAATATGTGCTGGCCGTCGCCGAGACCATCGGCCGCGAAATGGACAAACCCAAGATCGTCGTCGGCAAGTCGACGGTGCCGGTCGGCACCTGCGAAAAGGTGAAGGCCAGGATCGCCGACACGTTGAAGAAGAGAGGGCGCGAGGACCTGGCTTTCGATGTCGCTTCGAATCCGGAATTCCTCAAGGAAGGTTCCGCGGTCGCCGACTGCATGAAGCCGGACCGCATCATCGTCGGCACCGACAGCGAGGACACCGAGGCTGTGATGCGCGAACTCTACGCGCCGTTCAATCGCAACCACGAGAAGATGATCGTGATGGACGTGCGCAGCGCCGAATTCACCAAATATGCCGCCAACTGCATGCTGGCGACCAAGATCAGCTTCATGAACGAGATGGCCAATTTGGCCGAGCAACTCGGCGCCGACATCGAGGAGGTCCGCAAGGGCATCGGCAGCGATCCGCGCATCGGCTACCATTTCATCTATCCGGGCCTCGGCTATGGCGGCTCGTGCTTCCCCAAGGATGTGCGGGCGCTGATCAAGACCGCCGAAGGCGTCAAGTTCGACGCCAAGCTGCTGCGCGCCGTGGAGGAGCGCAACAACGCGCAGAAATCGGTTCTCTTCGACAAGGTGGACCGCTATTTCAAGGGCAACCTCAAAGGCAGGACCTTTGCGCTCTGGGGCCTGGCCTTCAAGCCCAACACCGACGACATGCGTGAGGCGCCGGCGCGCGTCCTGATGGAAGCGCTCTGGAAGGCCGGCGCCAATGTGCAGGCCTATGATCCCGAGGCGATGCAGGAATGCCAGGCCATCTACGGGCTGCGCGACGACCTGCTTCTGTGCGGCACCAAGGAGGCGGCGCTGCGCGGCGCCGATGCGCTGCTGATCGCCACGGAATGGAAGAGCTTCCGCGCGCCGTCCTTCGACGCGGTGAAGGATGCGCTGACCACGCCGGTCATCTTCGACGGCCGCAACCTCTATGACCCCAAGGTCATCGCCCGCCACGGCATCGAATATCACTCGATAGGCAGAATGGCGGCATGACACCGGGCCCTGGCAGACGGATGCAAGACCGGTCCGCACACGGCCTGCGGGCGCTGGGACTGAGCGGGTATTTCTGTGTGGAGTTGTAGCTGATGGTGCTGGACGTAAAGCCGGAGCAAATCACCAAGGATCATTTCGATCTCATCGCGATCGGTTCCGGCTTCGGTTCGGCCTTCTTCCTGCATGAGTTCGCCAAGCGCCGAAAGGCGCGCATTCTGGTGCTGGAGTGGGGACGCCACAACACCCATGAATGGCAGCTCGAACAGAACGTCAACACCGACATCGAAGACGAGACGACCTACAAGACCAATTCCGACAAGCCGTGGAACTACACGATCGGACTGGGTGGCGGGACGAACTGCTGGTTCGCGCAGACGCCAAGATTTCATCCCAATGATTTCCGGCTGAAAAGCACCTACGGCATCGGCAATGACTGGCCGATCAGCTATGACGATGTCGAGCCGTTCTATTGCGACGCGGAAGACATCATGTCGATCTCGGGCGACCCCGACATGGCGGCGATGCTGCCCCGCTCGAAGCCGTTTCCGCAACCGCCGCATCGCATGTCGACACCGGACAGGATGATGAAAGCGGCACAGCCCGACCAGCACTTCGTCATGCCAACCGCCCGGGCTCGCGTGCCGACCGCGCAGCGCAGCTCGTGCTGCGCCAATCTGCGTTGCTGGCTATGCCCGGTCGACGCCAAATTCACTGTCAACAACGGGTTGATGCACGTCTTCGAGCATCCCGACATCTCGGTCTGCCTCGGCGCGGAAGTGCGCCGGCTCGATCACGTCGGCGGCGCTGTCCGTTCGGTCACGTTCAGCCATGACGGTAAGGAATACCAGGTCAGCGGCGATCTCTTCATTCTCGGCGCCAATGCCATCCAGAGCGCGGCGATCATGCTGCGATCCGGCCTGGGCGGTGAATTTGTCGGCAGTGGCCTGCACGAATCCTACGGCTGGAATTTCGAGGTCTATCTCGACGGCGTCGACAATTTCGACGGCAGCACCATCACCACCGGCCTGAATTTCGGCCTCTATGATGGTCCTCACCGATCGGAGCATGCGGCGGCACTGGTCTATTTCGAGAACCGCTGGCAGCATGGGATGCGTGCCGAAAAGGGGCGGCTACGCCAGGCGCTGCCGCTTGTCGTGGTCACCGAAAACCTGCTCGACCCCGAGAACTTCGTCACGCTTGACGCCGATGACAATGCCTTCGTCAGCTTCAAGGCGCCTTCGGACTACGCGGTGAAGGGCATGGCGCGCGCTCTGGAGAAATTGCCTGACCTTCTGGCGCCGCTGCCGGTCGAAAAGCTCTTCGACCGCGGCATCCGGCCGACCGAATCGCATGTCCAGGGCACGCTGAGGATGGGCACCGGCCCGGCCGATTCTGTGGTCGACAGCGGCATGATCCACCACCAGCTCAGAAACCTGGTCGTCGTCGGCACGAGCACCTATCCGAGCTGCTCCTGCGCCAACCCGAGCCTGACCGCGGCAGCGTTGTCCTTGCGGGCGGCGAGCCGGATCGCGTGAAAGGAGGTACGGGATGATCGAGATTTCCAGACGCTCGGCCCTGGCCGTCATGGCTGGCGGCGTGGTCTCGACAGGGGTCGCCTACGCCACGGTTTCCTCCTTCTCGGACGAGGATCTGGTGCGCGTCACGCTGGAAAAATACCTTGGCAAGTTGAACATCCGCATCGAGCATATGCAGCAGTTCGTGCTGGCGTTCCGCAACCGGAATCCGTGGAACTTTCCAAGCGAAAAACTGAGTGACGCCGTCACCCTGGTGGAAGAGCTCAAACTGGGCGCCGCGCGCCGCTTGCTGCCCCGGCAGAAGCGGGAAGATCTGCTGCATTTCGATCGCTGGGTCGTCGCCGAATTCCATATGCTGACGGACTACGCCTGGCGCAGTTCGCCCAACGACCCGATCCGGTTTACCGGCTGGCAATCCTGTACCAATCCCTTCGCCAATCTGGAGCCGCCGAAACTTGCCTGACGTCGAAAGCGAGGCGGCGGATTTTGCCTGTTGTCTCCGAGCAAAGAATACGAGATGCGACAAGGAGCCCGATCATGAAAGTTCTCTTTGCAGGCGGCAACGGCTACCCGCCCGAGTTCAGTGGCGGCGTTCAGTCGAGCACGCATCATCTGGCCGAACAGCTGATCGAGCACGGTCATGAAGCCGCTGTGCTCGCCGCCTTGTTCGGTGACGGTGTCTTTGGCTTCAAAGCGCGCGCCAAGATGAAGTTGTTGCGGCAGCCGGCGGTTGTCGACAGCTATCCCGGCTATCCGGTGGTGCGGGCCTGGTTTCCCTGGGAAGCGGCGGCTTATGCCGTCGACAGGCTGAAGCCCGATGTTGCCGTGGTCCAGTGTCACAAGTCGGTTCCGATCGGCAAGGCGCTGCAGGCGGAGGGCGTGCCTCTGGTCGTTTATCTCCGCAATGTCGAGTTCCATGAACTGGGCGGCGATCTGCGCGAATTGCATTCAGCGCTTTACATCGCCAATTCGGACTTCACCGCGCGTACCTACAAACAGGAGTTCGGCATCGAGGCGGTGGTGATCCCGCCGACCATCAACCCGGCGCACTACGCGACGCCGACGACGGGCCAGTTCGTCACGCTGATCAACCCTTATGAGGAAAAGGGCTTTGAGCTCGCGGTGCGGATTGCCGGCGCCTGCCGCGAAATTCCATTCCTGTTCGTCGAAAGCTGGAAGCTCGACGACGATCACCGGGCGCGGATCGAACAGACGATCGCTCCCTTGGGCAATGTCGTCCTGGAGAGCCGCACCAGCGACATGAAGACGGTCTATGGCCGCACGAAGATCCTGCTTGCTCCCAGCAAGTGGGAAGAGGCGTGGGGCCGCGTCGCTTCGGAGGCCCATTGCAGCGGAATCCCGGTTATCGGTTCGCGGCGCGGCGGTCTGCCCGAGGCTGTCGGCTCCGGTGGCGTGGTGCTGGATTACGATGCTCCGCTTGCCGATTGGGTCGCGGCGGTCAGGCGGCTGTGGAACGACAACCAGGAATATGACCGGCTTTCCAGTCTCGCTCGCAGCTTCGCCGGGCGCCCGGAACTCGATCCCGATCGCCAGTTCATCACCTTCTTCTCGATACTGGACAGGGCCATGCAGCAGCGCGCGCGACAGGCGGCGTAACGGCGCCGCCTGAGCGGGTCAGGCCGGGCGCTTGACCCGGCTTTTCAGCGTCTCGTAGCCGCGGGCGCCAAGCAGCGCGCGGGCAATGGTCTTGGCGGCGCTCTTGCGGCCCTCTTGCGACTTGATCTGCCGCAGCCTTGCCGGCAGGTTGCGGGCCGCCTGGCCAAGTGCCGGCAGCGACAGCGCGTCAGGAAAGCTGACCATATGCGTTTCGACGCACAGCACCGGCTTGCCTGACAGTTCAGTGATCTTCAGCGCCTGTTCGTGCTCGCTCTCGATGAACAGGATGGCATCGGACTTGCGGTAGAAATCGGCCTTGAAACTGCCATGCGCGCCAAGCCGTTGCCGTTCGGCCTTGCTCGGCAGATCGAGCATGATCAGCTGGTCGTATTTGATCTCATGCTTGGCGAGCCATGCCTCGGTGAGCGCGCGGTATTTCTCCAGCCGGCTGGTGACCAGCCAGCCGATCCTGTGGGTCGCGACATGGAGCGGCCGCGCTTCGCTGAGGAATTTCTCATAGGCCGGGCCGTCGTCGTTTTCCGCCTCTGTCGGATCGAGGCACAGCACGCCATCAATGTCGACGCAGCATTGCGCCAGGAATTTGTGATGCATGAAGTTCCACTGGAACATGCGCGGATGCGGCACGACCTCGAAGACGAGGTCGGTTTCCTGGTGCAGGGGCTCAAGGCCGAACACGGCGGCAAAGGTGAAGTCCGCCTCGATGCCCCCAGCCTGGATGCGGGCGCGTGCGTCGCGCATGGCGTTGCCGCCGGCGACGCTGTCGTCGATCACCAGCACCTTGCGCATCTCGGAAACCTTGCGGTCGAGAGCGGCACGGCGCTTGGTGACGCCAGACGTATAGATCCGACCTGCCAGGAAGCTGTCGAGATCGGTCATCGGGATGTTCGCGGCAAGGCTGACCAGCGTCGCTGCCAAAACGCCGCTTCTCGGCACACCGACGACCAGGTCGATGTCGCGCGGCAGCCGGTGCAGGCCCCTGACGATGGCGTCGTTCATATCGGAGATCGATCGGTAGTGCATGGTTCAGACCTGGTCCTGGAGGAGATGTCCGTAGCAGTCGAAGACGCCCAAATTATTGCGCCTCGCGCGGCGCTGCCGCAGGCGGCCTTGCCGGCAGCATCTTGAGCGCCTCGCGCAAGGCTTCGCGGCCGGAGGCGAATGCCAGTGCGATGACGACGGTGATGAGGTAGGCGAGCACGGCGCCGCTAGCCAGGGCAACGACGTGCTGCTGCGGCAGCAGTGGCTTGATGAACCAGATTGCGGCCAGTGCCAGATGGGCGCCAAGCACGAACGGCGTTGCCGCGCGAAGCACATGGTGCGCCTGCAGCGGCCCGCTCTTGCCGACATAGAGCCACAGGAACGGCGTCCGCAGATATTCGCTGATCGCATAGGCAATCGCCACGCCCAGCGCGCCATAGGGCAGGCCGAGCATGAAAGCCAGCACCGACGTCACGGCCGTTATGATGCCCCAGCGCATGAAATCGCCGGAGCGGCCCTGGCTGACGAAAAGCCACCCCGCCGGATTGTTGAGCGGCTGCAGCAGCCCGGCAAAGCCGAGCGCCAGGAAAATCGAGGCGCTTGCGCGCCATTGCTCGCCGAGTACGAAGGGGATCAGCACATCCGACATCGCCGTGGCGAAGGCGACGCCGGGAAGCGCCACCAGCAGGATCAGCGGCATCACGCGCAGATAGGCGCTGCGGTAGCGATCCGGCTCGTCCTTCAGCCTGGAAAGGGCCGGGACCATCACCTTCGACAAGGGGTTGGTGATCTGGCTCAAAGGAAACAGAAGCAGCTTGTAGGCGCGGTCATAGAGGCCGAGTTGCGCCTCGCCCCAATATTTGCCGATCAGCACATTGTCGAGGTTGCGGGCAAAGAAATTGGCGAAGTTGAAGCCGGTGATGCCGGCGCCGAAATTGATCAGCTCGCCGATGCCGGCGACCTTGCGCGGCAGGCCCGGACGCCAGCGCGAGCTCGCCCAGTAGCAGAGCGTCGGCAGCACGGCACCGGTCAGCGTGCCGGCAAACAGGGCCCAATAGGAGCGATCGATGAAGGTCCAGGCGATCGACACGGCAAGCCCGGCGATGGCGCTGGCGACGTCGATGACGGCCAGCCGGCCGAACTGCATGCGGCGCGTCAAGAGCGCCAGATGCTGGGCGCCCAGCCCATAGGCCATGATCTGCAGCCCGAACGCAGCCACCAGACCCGTCACGCGCGGCTCGCCGTAGAAGGCAGCAACCAGCGGCGCCGCACCCGCAAGCACGCAAGCCAGGATCGCGCTGACGGCGACATTGATCCAGAAGAGGTAGTTCACCTCCTCATGCCGGATGCCTGATTTCTGGATCGTCGCCTGGGTCAGGCCGAAATCCTGGAACAGTGCGATAAAGGCAAGCACCGGGGCGCACATCGCCACGACACCGAAATCCTGTGGCGACAACAACCGCGACAAGACGATAACGGACAGGATCTGTGTCGCGACCCGCACCGATTGCGCCATGGCCGTGACAACCGCGCCGCGCCCAACCGATTTGCGCAAGGAGCCTTCTGGCGGATCGAATGCATTGGCTTCCAAATTCAGGATTCCTGATTTTTTTACGTGGATTTCCGAGCCCGAAAATCCACGACCGCCGCCGACCACAAACTACGGCAATAATTTTGCAGTGCAACAGAAAACGTCGATTGGTGCAGCAAAAATGTTGCGATGCAGCAAGAGCTGTACTAGCATTCCCTTGGGTGGGCCAACAGCGGTCGAGTTTTTATGCTGCATGTCTTGTACCTTGTGCACGACGTTTCCGACCCGGCGGTGCGCCGGCGGATCACGATGCTCAGGGCAGGTGGAGCCCAGGTCAGCTTGGCCGGCTTCCGTCGCACCACGAATCCGATTGCGGATATCGAGGGACTGCGCCCGATCGACCTCGGCGCGACGCGTGACGGGCGATTCGGCCAACGCCTCGCGGCCGTCGCCAAAGCAGCCGTTTCGATAGGCTCGAAGCTGGGCGGCATGCCAAAACCGGATGTCATCATCGCGCGCAACCTGGAAATGCTGACACTTGCCCGCCGCGCTAGGTCAGCCTTCGGTGCATCGGTTCCGATCGTATACGAGTGCCTCGACATTCATCGGCTTGTGCTGCGCAACGATGTCCTGGGCAAGGCGCTGCGTGCCACCGAACGCTTTCTGGCGAGGGATGTGAAGCTGTTGGTGACCAGTTCTCCCGCCTTCATCGCCAATTATTTCAAGCCGTTCGGCCAGGTCGCGGCACCCATCGAGCTGGTCGAGAACAAGTATTTCGAGGCCGCGGCGATCTTGCCCGGCGCTCCGGAGGCTGAAGAGAGCCCGGTCGGCCCGCCATGGCGGATCGGCTGGTTCGGCGCGCTGCGCTGCCGCCGCTCGCTCGAGCTGCTGGCTGATTTCTCCCGCCGCATGGAGGGCCGCTTCGAGATCGTGCTGCGCGGCCGTCCGGCTTTGTCGGAATTCCCTGACTTTCACGGCTTTGTCGAAGCCGAGCCATGGCTGTCGTTTCTCGGACCCTATCGCAATCCGGAAGACATGGCGGCGATCTACAACGATGTCCATTTTTCCTGGGCGATCGATTTCTTCGAAGCGGGGCAGAACTCCGAATGGCTTTTGCCCAACCGGCTCTATGAAGGCTGCCGTTTCGGCGCGGTGCCGATCTCCATGGGCAACACCGAGACCGGGCGGTTCCTCGAACAGCAGGATATCGGCGTGCTGTTGCCGCAGGCTTCGCCCGAGGCACTCGAAGCCGCGCTGGGCAAGATGGAAGAGCATCGCTTCGCCAGGCTGAAGGGGCGTGTTCTGGCGCGCAATCCGAGAACCTGGAGCTACGATCGTAGCGATTGCCGGGCGCTTGTCGAGCGGCTGCGCAGCCTGACGGCCGTGCCCGGTTCCTTTGCCGCCGAGGCGTTGGCATAGGATGGCCAGAGATAGACAGAGGCAAGATGGACAGAGGTTGATGACGCAGACGGAAAAACCCTCATCCAGCCTGATCGTTATCCCGTGCCTGAACGAAGCCGCCCATATCGGTGCGCTGCTCGATCAATTGCGGCCCGCGGCCGCCCGGCTTGGCGCCCGGATCATCGTCGCCGACGGCGGCAGCACCGACGGCACGCTTTCCATCGTCGAGGACGTCATTGCCAGGGACCCGCGGGTTATCCTGCTCCACAACAAGCGGCGCATCCAGAGCGCGGCGATCAATCTCGCCGTCGGTACCTTCGGCGATGGTGCCGACTATCTCATCCGCATCGATGCGCATGGCGGTTATCCCGACGATTATTGCGACCGTTTGGTCGAGGAAGCCCTGGCTACATCAGCGGATTCGGTTGTCGTTTCGATGCTGACCAGCGGCAGCGGTGCCGTGCAGAAGGCGGCCGCCGCGGCGCAGAACTCCAAGCTCGGCACTGGCGGCTCGAAGCATAGGCATCTTTCGCAGGGACAGTGGATCGATCACGGCCATCATGCACTGATGCGGATATCGGCATTCGGCGCCGTCGGCGGCTACGACGAAACGTTCAGCCACAACGAGGACGCCGAGCTCGATTATCGCTTGCGCAAGGCCGGCTACAAGATCTGGATGAGCGGCAAGACGCAGATGGTCTACTATCCGCGCGCGTCGCTTAGCGGCCTTTATTTCCAGTATCTCGGCTACGGTCGCGGGCGTGCCAAGAATGTGCTGAAGCATCGCGTCATCCCGAAGGTGAGGCAGATGGTGCCGCTGCTGGTGTTCCCGGTGGTGCTGCTGGCGGCCTTCTCCTTCGTGCACTGGCTGGCGGCGGTGCCGCTGCTGCTGTGGGCGTCGGTGTGCCTGGGCTACGGACTGGTGACGGCTATCCGCCAGCGCAAGGCCGACGTTGCGCTGGCCGGTGTCTCGGCCATGGTCATGCATCTTGGCTGGTCGGTCGGCTTCTGGCTTCAGCTTCTCGGCCTCGGCTCGCGACGAGGAGTGGCCTGATGGCGGTGTCAGCAAAGAACCGCAGCGTCGACATCGGCGTCTGCACGTTCCGCCGGCCAGAGCTGGCCGACACGCTGCGCTCGCTTGACGCCATGGAGATGCCGGCGGGATTCGATATCCGCATCGTCGTCGCCGACAATGACGACACCCCGACGGCCCGTGACCTGGTGGCGGCGCTGTCGCGGGAATTGACGGTGCCGATACACTATCAGCATGCCCCGGCGCGCAACATCTCGATCGCCCGCAACGCCTGCCTCGATGCGAGCACGGCGGATTTCGTCGCCTTCATCGATGACGACGAGACGGCCACGACTCCATGGCTCGCCGAACTGGTCGCGATGGCGCAGCAAAGCGGTGCCGCCGCCGTGCTCGGCCCGGTCAGGGCGCGCTATCGCCCGGATGCGCCGGACTGGATGCGGCGCGGCGATTTCCATTCGACCTTGCCCGTCTGGGTGCGCGGCGAGATCCGCACCGGCTACACCTGCAACGTTCTGCTCCGGATGGGATCGGACAGCCTGCGCGGCCGCCGCTTCAGCCTGGCGCGCGGCCAGACCGGCGGCGAGGACACCGAGTTCTTCGACCAGATGTACAAGGCCGGCGGCCGCATCGCCTTCTCGCCCGAGGCGTGGGTCGACGAGGTGGTGCCGCGCTCCAGGGCGGCATTCGATTGGCTCGGCCGCCGCCGCTTCCGCGTCGGCCAGACGCATGGCCATCTCCTGGGCAGTAGCGCCAGCGGCATCGGCCTGGTCAAGCAGGTCGGCCTGGCCTCGGCAAAGGCCATCTATTGCTTCGCCTCGGCACTTCCGGTCGTCGTCAGTCCGGTACGCAGGAACCGCAGCGTGCTGCGCGGCATTATGCATGTTGGTGTCGTCAGCGGCCTCGTCGGCATCCGCGAAATCCGCCTCTATGGCCAGCCTTCGCCACAGGAGGGAGGCAAGCGTGCAGCCTGACGTCAGCTGTGTCCCCGATGTTTCCTTCGTTATTGCCGCCTACAATGCCGAGGCGACCCTTGATCGGGCGATCGCCAGCGCCATCGCCCAGAAGGGTGTCAGCGTCGAAATCATCGTCGTCGACGACAAGTCGCGCGACGCGACTCTGGATGTGGCGCGGGCCTACCCCAGCGATATCGTCCGCGTCGTCGCCCTGGCCAGCAATCGCGGTCCTGGCGGCGCCAGGAATGCCGGCCTCGATGCCGCCCGCGGCAGATGGATCGCGGTTCTCGATTCCGACGACGCGGTCTTTCCCGACCGGCTCGCGACGATGATCGCGCGCGCCGAAACGGCCGGTGCCCAGATCGCCATCGACAATCTGCAGGTCATTCGCGAGGACGGTGTCGTCGAGGACGCGATGTTCCCGCGGCAGTATCTGGAAGGCTTGCGCGAAATTTCGCTGGCCACCTACATCGCCGGCAACGTCGTCTTCGAATCCAAGTTCAACCTCGGCTACCTCAAGCCGATCTTCCAACGCGCGTTCCTGAACGAGAACCGGCTTCGCTATGACGAGAAGCTGAGGATCGGCGAAGACTACATCCTGTTTGCCGAAGCCTTGGCCAAGGGCGGCAAATGCGTCGTCGAGCCTGATATCGGCTATGCCTATCATATCCGCAGCGGCTCCATCTCGCGCGTGCTCGAGCTTCACCACGTCGAAGCGATGCGCAGGGCGGATGCCGTGTTCGCTCAAACCCATCGGATGGATGAGGCCGCGCAGGCCGCGTTTGCCCGGCGCGGCCGCAGCCTGCGCAAGGCGGCATCGTTTCTGTCACTGGTACAGCACATCAAGGCGCGGTCCCCGCTCAAGGCGATCCGGACGGCGCTCAGCGACCCGGCGGCGGTCAGGCATATGGGCATGCCGATCGCCGTGCGGTTGCGAAGAATGGCGGCACAGTTTGCCGTCGGGGTGGGGAGGTGAAGATGCAGGCACATGGAGGAATTTTTCGTGGCCTGTGAATGGACTGTAGTCGATCTCCTCAGAAGGAATTTGCGATGAAGAAAATCAGGAAGGCCGTGATACCGGTGGCGGGGCTTGGAACACGGTTCCTGCCGGCGACCAAGTCGATGCCGAAGGAAATGCTTCCCGTCGTCGACAGGCCTGTCGTGCAATATGCGGTGGACGAGGCCTTCGAAGCGGGCATCGAGCACATCGTCTTCGTGACCGGTCGCAACAAGGCGGTGATCGAGGACTATTTCGACCTGCATCCGGAATTGATCGGCACCCTGGAGCAGACCGGCAAGAAGACCCAGCTGGAGGCGCTCGAAAGCATGCTGCCTGTGGCCGGTGCCACCAGCTTCATCCGCCAGCAATCCCCGCAAGGCCTCGGCCATGCCGTCTGGTGCGCGCGCGAGGTTATCGGCAACGAGCCCTTCGCCCTGCTGCTGCCGGACATGGTGTCCTTCGGCGGGCGAGGATGCCTCGCCGAAACCGTCGAGCTTTATGAGCGCACGGGCGGCAACGTGATCGCCGTCGAACGTTGCGACCCGAGCGAGACCAACAAATACGGCATCGTTGGCCGTGGCGCCGAAATCGGCGGCGGTTTCGAGGTGACGGCCATGGTCGAGAAGCCGGCGCCGGCCAATGCGCCGTCGAACTTCTACATCAACGGCCGCTACATCCTGCAGCCCGAGATTTTCGCGCTCCTGGGCAATCAGCAGCGCGGCGCCGGCAACGAGATTCAACTGACGGATGCCATGGTTCGCCTGTCGAAGGATCAGCCGTTCTTCGCCCAGCCTTTCCTCGGCCGCATGTTCGACTGCGGTTCCAAGGAAGGGTTCATCCAGGCCAACATCGCCTTCGCGCTGGCGCGCGACGACATGAAGGGTCCGGTTTTCGAGATGCTTCAGGAGTTCGTCCGGTCGCATGAACGCCAGGAAGAAGCCGCATAATGCCCATCTTTCGGGAGCATTGTCGGATGGCCGGCGAAGAGGGGCCGGCAGGTTCTCGCCGTCTGGCACGACGCTTGCTTTGCTTCTGGCGATGCTCCCGATCTTCGAGGCGCCTGCAAGCCAAGGCATGATCTCGGAAAGTGGGTCCCGGTTTCCGGAAAAGATCATGTTGAAACAGTGAGATAGAGCCCATTGCGATCAATCGGAATAGGACCGGCTCTAGAATTGGACCGAAGATGAATTATGCCAACTTTCCTCTCGACAAGAGGATGCCATTGCCGAATTCGGACGCAGGAGACGGCGAAGACTTCATCGATATCGAGCGGCTGCTTGGCATGGCCGCACGGCAGGCCAAGGTGGTTGCCGTGTGTGCCGTCATCGGTCTCTTCCTGGGCCTGCTCTATTTGCAGACAACGCCGCCCAAATATCAGTCGATCGCCAGCGTGCTGATCGACGAGGGCTTGAACAAGATCGTCGACGACATTTCGGCGACGTCGACAACCATGCAGACCGATTCCGCCATCCTGAGCCAGATCGAGATCCTGACCTCGACGCGGCTTGCCGCCGTGGTCGTCGACAAGCTGAAGCTCGACCAGAACGACACGTTCATGAATCCGCCCCAGTCGGCGCTTGCCCAAGGCATAGGCCTCATCCGCGGCCTGATCCAGTATGTCCGCCCCAGCTCTCCCATGCCGGGTGGCACTGACTTCAGCAAGCTCGACCCGGCCGCCCGCGATGCGCTGATCGCCACGTCGCGTCGCGACTACGCGATCCTCAAGCTGCAGAGCGAAGTGCGGGCAGCGCGCATCGGGCGAAGCTACGTCATCGCGCTCGGCTATCAGGCGACGGATCCGGGTTTGGCAAATGCTATCACCAAGGCCTATGCCGATGCCTATCTCGCCGATCAGCTCGATGCCAGCTTCGATGCCACCGAGCGGGCTGCGGTCTGGCTGCAGGGCCGGTTGACGGAACTGCGCCAGAGTTCGCAGGTAGCCTCGCTCGCGGTCGAGAAATTCAGGGCCGAGCACGGGCTCGCCGCCAACAGCGATGGCCAGCTGATGAGCGACAAGCAGCTTTCCGACCTCAACGCCCAGCTCATCGTGGCGCAGGCCGACACCGCACGCGCCAGCGCCCGCTATCAGCAGTACAAGGCGATCGTCGACAGCGGCTCCGAAAACGCGTTCAAGGATGCTGCCATATCGAGCGACCAGCCAAGCAGCTCGGTCATATCGGCGCTCAAGACCCGCTACCTCACGGTGGCCAAGCGGCTGCAGGACGTCGAGGCGAATTTCGGCCCCGAGCACCCGCAGGCGGTGGCTCTCTCCAAGGAGAAGGCCGACATATCGACGCAGATTTTCGGCGAGCTGAAGCAGCTGACCGAAAGCTATCGCAACGAATATGAGGTGGCGCAGGCACGCGAGACCGCGCTCAGGGCCAATGTCGCGGCCGCACAGGGCAAGAGTTCCGTCGACAACCAGACGCAAGTCAAGCTGCGTGAACTCGATCAGCAGGCGACGGCGCTCACGACGCTCTATCAGACATTCCTCGGCCGCTATGAGGAAGCCGCGCAGCAGCAATCCTTCCCTGTCGGCAAGATCCGCATCATCTCGGACGCATCGATGCCGATGGCGGCCTCAAGCCCGCGCACAATCGTCGTGCTCGGACTTTCGCTGGTGCTTGGCCTGCTGATGGGCGCCGGTTTTGGTGGCCTGAACGAGTTCAACGAACGCTTCTTCAGGACCGGCGAGGACGTGCGCGACCGCGTCAATCTGAAATTCCTCGGCTATCTGCCGACGATCGGCGGCAAGCTCGGCAAGGAAGAAAAGCCGGGCGAGACGCAGGTGGACGCCAAGACCACCCAATCGCTGTCGGCGGCCGAAAAGCGTGCGCGCATGCGGGTCAGCATCGATTCTCCAGCCTCGATGTTTTCCGAAACGCTGCGCAGCGCCAAGATCGCCTTCGACGTCGTGATGGAAGGGCAAGGCAGCCGCGTCATCGGCATCATCTCGGTGCTTCCCGGTGAAGGCAAGTCGACGGTCGCGGCAAATCTCGCCGGCTTGCTTGCCGCCAATGGCGCCAAGACGCTGCTGATCGATGGCGATCTGCGCAATCCCGGCCTCAGCCGAGGCCTTGGCATGGAAACCGAGCAGGGCTTGATGGAAGCCGTGGTGAGTGGCCAGACCTGGCAGTCCGTGGGCAAGATCGACAGGCAGACGAAGCTGGCGATCATCCCGGCGGTGCTGCGCGGTCACTTCTCCCATACCAGCGAACTTCTCTCGTCGGCCGGCATGCGGCGCTTCATCGAGAACGCCAAGGAGACGTTCGAATACATCGTCGTCGATCTGCCGCCGCTCGGACCGGTGGTCGACGCCAAGGCCTTCGCGCCGTTGGTCGACGGTTTTGTACTGGTCACCGAGTGGGGCCGCACCCCGCGCGCGATGGTCAGGTCGATGCTGGAATCCGAACCCTATGTCGCCAACAAGATCGTCGGCGCGGTGCTGAACAAGGTCGATTTGAAGAAACTGGCCAAATACGGATCGTTCGGCGGCTCGGAAAAATTCTTCGATAAATATTCGAGCTACTATCTGGAAAAGTCAGAAGTGCGCGGCAAGGCGCCGGTCTGACGTTGACCGTTGCGCGAGTGGCTCCACTCTGAAGTGTATCGATATTCAGTTCAGCATACCTGAATATCGATGCGCGTCAGGAGAAGATCAGCCTGCCTTGCTTGTCGGCGATTCTGACGGCGGTCAGGCGTCCGCTCTGGAAGGCGGCTGTGTCGATGCCGAGCCGGCGCCCTTCGAGCTTCGGGACATCCACCGGCGTATGCCCGTGCACCACCCAGCGATCGAGCAGGTGTGTTGCCTCGAAGAAGTCCGAACGGATGTTGATCAGGTCATGGTCGGTTTGCGCCGCAAGGTCGACGCCGGGTCTGATGCCGGCGTGGACGAACACGAACTTCCGCGAACGGACCATGATCGGCAGCCCGCGCAGGAAGCTGACGTGATCGTCTGGAATGATCTCCCTTATGCGCCGGTCGATCTGCGCGCTGCTCCCGTAAAGGCTGGTGAGGCGCGCCGGATCGATGCCATAGGAAAACAGGGTTTGCAGGCCGCCCGTCGCCAGCCAGGGTTCGCGGGACAGATTTCCGTCGAGATAGTTCAGCATCGCCACTTCGTGGTTGCCCGCAAGACAAATGCGCTGAAATCCCTTCGGCGGCGGCGCCAGGAGGTGATCGAGCACCCGCGCCGACTGAAACCCCCGGTCGATGTAGTCGCCAAGCATGACGATGATCTTGCGGCTCTGGAAGCGCAGCGAATCGAGCAGGATCTTCTGCTCCAGGGCGCGGAGTTCCTTGTAGCAGCCATGCACGTCGCCGATCGCATAGACGACGGCGTCCTGCATGTCGATATCGAGGCGCGGACGCGCCGCGATGCGGGGTTTTCGCTGGAACAGGGTCACGTGCGGGCGTCTCGAGGCAAGCCTCATGCGGAAGGCATAAGTGCCTGTTATCATGCCCGAAACGGAGAATTCCGCAATCGTGGAAAATGCAGCCGCGCCGGGTCGGGACCGCAATGCATGTCGCTCAGAAATGAGCTCGGTTTTGGGAGAAGGATCTGTGGAAACAAAGGCCTGAAGCGGGCCTGAATCGCTCAGGCGCGACATGCTTTAGGTCGGCGGCCGGCCCAGTCTGCCGGATCGTCGTCAGGCTGCCTTGAGCCGATAACGGAAAACGGTGTGGTCGAGCAGCAGCCGGATGCGTGGTTCGGCCTCGGTCGCCACCAGCCAGCTTGCCGCGATCATCGTCGCGCCGACGACCGCCATCGAGAACAGATGCGGCAAACCGGCGCGAACCAGGATGCCGAGCAGGGCCGCGCCGACGACATCGTGCAGCAGGTAGAGCGGATAGGTCATCAGCCCGATCCGGCGCCAGCCGCTCCAGGAGAGGTCGAGCCGCAGCGACCACGCCATCAGCGCGACGCCTATGAGGAAGATGAGGATCGGCGGCGCGAACGGCATATCCCGCCCGACCTTCAGGATATGAACGTCGACCGAACTGGCGATCTGCAGCACACCACCGGCCAGGAACAGAGCACAGAAGCCAAGGCGGGCGGCTGTCACCGCCTTGAAGCGCATCAGCCACAGCATGACACCAGTGGCGAAGAAAATGCCGTGATGCACCAGAAGCAGGTCGAGCGTGCGTGTTTCGGCAAGGTCGGCCCAGTCGAGCGGGTAATACAGGCACCAGAACAGCGTGCTGACCAGGCCGATGGCGATGGCCACTATTTCCATCTGATGGAAGCGGCCGAGCCGCAGCAAGGTCCATACGACGGCATAGAAGGCGATCTCGATGCCGAGCGTCCAGTAGACGCTGTCCACCCATGGCGCGTAGGGGGCGAACAGGCCGGTGCGGACGAGCCGGATGACGGCATCGGTCGGCCAGCTGAGGCCAACGATCAAAAGCACCACCGCGGTGACCGGCGCACAGATCCACACGGCCGGCGCCAGCCGTTTCACCCTTGCTTCGAAAAACCGCAGGGGTGTCGACCTTTCGGCACTGAAGGCAATGACGAAGCCGCTGATGACGAAGAAGATCTGGACGCCGACCCAGCCTGACTCGACCCATGCGCCTATTGCCGGTTGCGGGGGAACGCTGCCCGTGGCGCGCGCCGAAACACCGTCCGGATACGCCCACACCCAAAAGCCATAGTGGTACACCATGACCATGACGGCGGCGAGAAAGCGCAGGATGTCTACGCCGCCAAATGTAATCTTCTGCTGAGCCATGCGACCTTTGTCGATGGCCCCCCGCGAACGACTTTAGGGTGCATTGCTGCGTCGCACAATAAAAGTATTGCTTGCCGATCGAAAAGGTCGTCCGCGGCCCACCCTTCAGTGGCTCAAAGTCCGATTCCGCGTTCCTTCAAGGCGGCAGTGATCTCGTTGAGAATGATCGGATCGTCGATCGTCGCCGGCATGGTCCATTCTTCCTTGTCGGCGATCTTCTGCATGGTGCCGCGCAGGATCTTGCCCGAACGCGTCTTGGGCAGGCGCTTGATCGTCACCACCGTCTTGAAAGCGGCAACCGGGCCGATGCGTTCGCGCACAAGGCCGACCACCTCGTTCTCGATGGAACCGATATCGCGGGTCACACCCGCATTCAACACCACGAAGCCCAGCGGAACCTGGCCTTTCATGGCGTCGGCAATGCCGATGACCGCGCATTCGGCGACATCGGGATGGGCCGAAAGCACCTCTTCCATGGCGCCGGTCGACAGCCGGTGGCCAGCGACATTGATGATGTCATCGGTGCGGGCCATGACGTAGAGATAGCCGTCCTCGTCGACCATGCCGGCATCCGCCGTCTTGTAGAAGCCGGGGAACTCGTCGAGATAGGCTTGGCGGAACCGTTGATCGGCGTTCCACAGCGTCGGCAGACAGCCGGCCGGCAGCGGCAGCTTGATCACCACATTGCCCAGCGTGCCGCGCTTAACCTCATGGCCGGCGTCGTCGAGCACGCGGATGTCGTAGCCGGGCATCGGCACGCCGGGCGAGCCGTATTTCACCGGCAGCAGGCCAAGGCCGGCGGGATTGATCGTCATCGGCGAGCCGGTCTCTGTCTGCCACCAATGGTCGACCACAGGCACATTCAGCTTCTGCTCCGCCCATTTGATGGTTTCCGGGTCGGCGCGCTCGCCGGCAAGAAACAGCGTGCGGAACTTCGAGAGGTCGTGTTTGGCAATGAACTCGCCCTTCGGGTCCTGCCCCTTGATGGCGCGGAATGCGGTCGGCGCGGTGAACAGCGCGACCACGCCATGCTCCGCTATCACCCGCCAGTAGGTGCCGGCGTCGGGCGTGCCGACAGGCTTGCCCTCGAACAGGATGCTGGTGCAACCATGCAGCAGCGGTCCGTAGACGATGTAGGAATGGCCGACCACCCACCCGACATCGGATGCCGCCCAGAACACCTCGCCCGGCTTGACGCCGAACTCGTTTTCCATCGTCCATTTCAGCGCGACCATGTGGCCGCCATTGTCGCGCACGATGCCCTTGGGCTGACCGGTCGTGCCCGATGTGTAGATGATGTAGAGCGGGTCGGTGGCCAGCACCGGCACGCAATCGACATTGGCGCCCGCTGCCCGTTCGCGGGCGACGGCATCGGCGTAGTCGATGTCGAAATGCTCTTTTAGCTCGCAGCGCAACTGGTCGCGCTGCAGGATCAGGCAGGCGTCCGGCTTGTGGCGGGAGATCTCGATCGCCCTGTCGAGCAACGGCTTGTAGGCAACGACGCGGCCCGGCTCCAGGCCGCAGGATGCCGAAATGATCAGCTTCGGCTTGGCATCGTCGATGCGGGTGGCAAGCTCATGCGAGGCAAAGCCGCCGAAGACCACCGAATGCACCGCGCCGATGCGGGCACAGGCGAGCATGGCGATGGCCGCCTCGGCCACCATCGGCATGTAGATGATGACGCGGTCACCCTTGCGAATACCACGGTTCTTCAGCACCGAGGTGAGTGCAACCACCTCGCGCTTCAACTCGGCATAGGTGAATTTCTTGACCGTTCCGGTGATGGCGCTGTCATGGATCAGCGCGATCTGGTTGGCGCGCCCGCCGGCGACGTGGCGGTCGATAGCATTGTAGCAGGTGTTGCAGGTGGCGCCGCTAAACCAGCGGCCATAGACACCGGCCGAGGCATCGAACACCTTGTCCCAGGGCGAATACCAGTCGATGGCGCCGGCCGCGTCCGCCCAGAAGCGTTCCGGGTCGCGTTTCCAGCCTTCATAGACCTCGTGATAGCGTGAAGCCATCCGTACCCTCCCCAGGAATGATTTTCTTCCCTCCAGATAGCGCGCTCTACCCTTGGCCGCAAATGCACGCCATTGTACGGCCGATATCGACCTGGCGCTTGGGGGCAAGCAGCTATGAAATTGCGATACCGGATTGGAGTGGGGATGTTTGCTGCTGTGCGGATCATCGGGCGCCTTGCGCTCCCATTGGTCATGGGTGTCGTGCTCGCGATCTCCGCTGGAACCGCTCAGGCTGGCGATGCCGCGGCACGGCACATCATCGGCTTTTCGCCGGATGGCGCTTATTTCGCCTTCGAGCAATACGGAACGCTCGACGCTGGCGTCTCGGACTCCGGCTGGTCGCAGGTCGACATCATCGATACCCGTACGGATCAGTTCGTTGGCGGTAAGCCGATCCTCGTCGTCGGCGAGACGGAGGAGGCGATACTGACGCTGGAGCAGGCGAGGGCGCAGGCCGCCGCTCAGGCGGCGCCCATTCTCGCCCAATATGCAATCACATCCCCGGCCGAACAGGCGGCTTCCGACAAGTTCACCTTCCCGGGCGAAATGGTTGCCTACAACGACATCTCCCGCCTCGAACAGGTGTCGCAGAAATGGCTGGCGCCGCTCCATGGCGAAACAGGCATTTCGACCATCCAGCTCGACGAAATCCTGGCGGCCAGCGCGACCGATTGTTCGGCGAGTTTCGATGTGACGCGGCAGGGCGACCAGTTACTTCAAGGTGAAAAGCCACTTCAAGGTGAGAAGGCGGGCAAGGCACTCGGCTTCCGGCTGACGCTGCAAGGCCAGGATGGCAAGCCGTTCAAGATCCTGCATGAGGACAAGACCGTGCCGGGCTCAAGAAACTGCCCGACCTCCTACAGCCTGTCGGAATCCTACGAACTCACCCCGGCCGGCAAGCCGGCGGTGATCGTTGTGCTGGTGCAGCGTTTCAGCCAGGGTTTCGAGGGGCGCGATCGCCGCTTCCTCGCAGTGACCGGGCAGCCACGCTGAAAGATCACGCCCAGGCGCCGGCAGCCGCTCTGTCTGAAGGTTGTTTCTAGATCGGCAGGGCCACAAGCATGAGGCCAATGCCGCCAGCGATCAAAATGGCTGTAGCCAGCGCTTTTCTGTGACGTTCGAAGCTCGTCGGAGCTCGCTCCCAATTGTAACGCATACGCTATCTCCCCAATACCCGGACAGGTCTTACCTTACTTAGGGGAAGAAATGCAACGTCCGCTGCCGGCAGGCCCACTGCTTGTCACGTTTCATCGATGACTATTTCTGGGACGAATGCGGCCCGGAAGACGCAACCGAGCAGGTTCTAACGCGACTGGCGCGGAGAATCTGTCAGCAAAGCTGTTGGTCCCGTGCACTGGGCTCCGATGATCGGCTGATAGACAGCGCGCCACCTCCGCGCTATCTGATTTCCGGGATGAGCGTGGCTTTGGAGGGGGCGTGGTGGAAATAGTCTCTGGAACCGTTCTGCGGCTGGCTGAGGATGCCTCGGTGCAGCATGTGGGCGATGGCGCCGTCGTGCTTTTGGCGCGCAGCGGCCAGCTTTATACATGCAACGGCACGACGGAAGCCTTCCTCGACAAGGTGGACGGCGCGCGCAACCTCGACCAGATCGTCGACCTGCTTTGCGAGGAGTTCGAAGTCGACAAGGGGACGCTCGATCAGGACATGGCGGCACTGGCCACGGATCTGATCTCGGAAGGTATCCTCGCCGCGCCAGGTGCTTGATGGCTGACGGCCCGCTCCTGCGCGTCCTGTTTCGCTGCCATCTCTGGGTGAGCGCGCGGCTTATGCCGGTCCTTGTCACCAACCGCAGCTTCGAGGAGGTGCTCAAATGGGCGCCGCTCGCCTCATCGACGCCCTATCGCGGTTTGCCGTCCGCCTACATCGTCGCGCGCGTCAACCGCACGGTCCGCCATCCCTGGCTGATGCGTGACCGCAGGTGCTTGAGGGAAGGTCTGCTCGGTCATCGTTTCCTGCGGCTGGCCGGCTTCGATCCGGACCTGCGCTTCGGCGTCGATCCGCAATCGATGCAAGCGCAGCGTCTGTCGGCGCATTGCTGGGTCTGCCTCGACGGCGAGCCGGTGGTCAGCGACAAGCTTCCCGGCATGGTCGAGGTCTATCGTCATCATGCCGATGCCGTAAAGGCGCGTCCCGCTTGACCAGACCTTCAGCCTGCTATGCCCTCGACGGCCTGATCCTTGGCATATCGGCCGAGCGCCCCGAGCTGTGGCAGGATTTCGACCGGATGCTGGGCAGCCTGCGTATAGAGGAACCCGTCGCGCCGGACTTTCGTCTTGAGATCACCGAGACAGACACGCTGGACGAGACACCCAATGGATCCCTCGTCTTCGATGGCGAGGTGCCGGAGGATGGTCCCTGCCGGATGATCGAGGATGGCGGCATTGTCCGTCTTGTCTTTCCCGGGCGCCAAACCGTTGCGATCAATGGCGGGGAGGGTTGGGCCGAACTCCGGATTCGCACCGGAACGAAAGCCGCCTGGACGCCGTCGATGCTGGTCCTGGACGCCGCGCTCGACGCCGGCGGCCAGCATATGCTGCACACGGCCGGGCTTACCCTGCCTGACCGCGATGCGGTCGTGCTGATCCATGCTCCGAGCGGCACCGGCAAGACCACGACGTCGCTGGCGCTGGCAACACAGGGCTTTGGCCTCTGCTCCGACGATGCCATGATCGTGAATGTCGCTTCGGGCAGGGTCGTCGCCTGGGGCTTGCCGCGCGCCGTCAAGATCCACCGAAAGACTGCCGAAATGATCCCGCAGGTTGCGCCATGCCTCGGCCAGACGTGGGATCGCAACGGCGAACAGCCGGTCTCGTTAGAACGGCTGGCGGGTATCATCCAGGTCGAAAACACATCCGCCCGGCCGGTGGCGGCCCTTCTGCATCTGGCACGTTCCGCCGACAGCCAGACCCGGCTCGTCGCCATGGCCGGGACCGACGCGATGGTGGCGCTGGCAGTGGACAATGTCCGCACCGGCATGACCGGGCTGTTGCCGATGCAAAAACGCCGGCTGGCGACCATCGCCGGGCTGGTCAATGCGGTTCCGACCTTTCAGCTCGGAGTGGGCGCGCGCCCGGCTGACGCAGCGGCGCTGATCAGCGCCACCCTGACGACGCGGGACTGAATACCCGATGCAACGTGAGGCCGCTATTCCTTGTTCCCAAGGGAGTGGTGATAGCGTGTTTCGGAGTGCTTCTACTTCGCAGTTTTGCGCAAAAACAACGATTTACGCGCAGCGCGGCCTCATTATTCTTGCTGCGCGAGGTACGGAAGTGCAAGGTCCTGGAAAACTCGAATGGCGCTACAAAGGTCAGGTTTGGCAGGGCACACCTGAAGCCGCTCATCTCACGGACCCGACAGCTCCGCCCGCAGTAAGCAACGAGGCAAACATGCGCGCGTAGTTCTCCGCCTGCACGTCCCAATCCCACTCTTGGACCGTCTCGATCATGCGGGCGGCCATCCTCGACCGGAGCGATGGCGTGTCCCGCAACAGGGCTAGCTTGTTCGCAAGCCCCTCCGCAGTTCCATCGAAGAACAGCCCGTTGTCGCCATCCCGAATCAGCTCGGGCATGTTTCCCACACGGGTGGTCACCAAGGGGACACCGCACGCCGCCGCCTCCAAGCAAGGATTGGGAGTACCTTCGCTGAGGCTGGCGCAGACATAAACGTCGAGATCCCGATAGAAGTCGGGCATCTCGTCATGGCTACGCCAGCGTTGCTCGCGAATCGCCGTCAGTAGGCGCGCGCCCGGCACGGCCGCTACCGCGGGCTCGATGACGTCGTGGAAGCCGCGATGTGCCGGACCATGGTTGCCGAGACTTCCCGCCCATCCGACGCGGAGCTCACCAGAACCGGGCTGTGGTTCTTGTGCGGGACAAAAGAACGTCGTGTCGACTCCATTGGGCGTGTAGTGGACCGGAACACGCAGTAGAGGACCGTATTCGTGCTCGAGCTGCCGATTGTTGACAAAGACAGCGCGCGCCAGCCGGTGCAGGGCAGCGAGCCCGGGCTCGCGGAATTCGCCCTCCAGCTCTCTGTGGCTGCAGATCCCGATGAGCAGCCTGTCGGACCGCCTGGCGAGGGCCGACTCCGGCAGGGGCAGCTTCGAGATTTGGAGCCAATAGAAGATGAGCACGATGTCCGCCGTGTTCACGTCCGACTCAGTCACATCATGCTGAAATCGTTGGACGATCTCGAACCTTCTTTCCAGCACGCGCCGGAGATTTTGGGTCTTGCGATCAATCGCCCAGCCAGGTCGATCCGCGATCGCCAGGACGCGGGGGAGGTGTACCTCATTCACGAGGCGTACCGCTCAAGCCAGTGCGCCGACCATGGATTGGCCTCGTCCAGATCGTCGTCCGTCGCGCTGGCGCGCACCTGGCTGGCATCCGGCAGCAGAATATTCTCTGACCGCAAGCGGGGTCGCCATCCGTGCCAGCCACGACCAATGACCTCTTCGCTCAGATACCGGCGGCCAGCATACTTACATGCGGCATGCTCTGCGCTAAGGAACAGATAGTGCTTCATGCGAAAACGCTCGGAGTAGAGCCTCACCGGACCCGCGAACCGTACGAGATGGCCGCCTGACCACGCAATCTCCATGGGGCCGCCCTGTTTCTTGTAGGCACGGACGCAGTGTGGGGAGGTCGGCCGGAACGGATAGTAGGTGCGCAGCGTGTGTTGATAATTGGGATTGTCGTGATCGGGAGCTTCCCTGGTAGGAATGAACGTAAACTCGGAAGATTCGATTGCATTGAAGCCGAGTGCGTCGGCTGCCGCAATGGCGGAGACCAACGATGAGTACGAAGTCGGCGGGAGGTGGATCTCGTCAGCGTCAACATGCATGAACCAGTCTGCTTCGAGCGACTGAAATAGTTCCTCTTTGCGACGAAGAAGGTGCTCCCAGCGATACCAGCCGTTATGCGGAATGCTTTCGAATCCTATCAATCCGGCTCCGCAGTAGCGCCGGGCAATCTCAAGCGTTCGGTCCGTCGACTGATTGTCGCAGATGTAGACCTGTACGCCTTGACGAAAGAGGTTCTCGAGACATCCGGCGACGAACCGTTCTTCGTTCCGTGTTGTAAGGACCGCGACGACGCGCGGGGAACTCCGATCACGCGCAGCATTCGCAATGTGGGTATTGAGATCGGCCAAATTCCTCAATCCTTCGTCGTGTGCTTCTCGACGCAGGCTAAAGACTCAGAGCGGCCAAGCCAAGAGCGCCATCACTTTCCCACCCGAGGTGATGGCGCGACGCTTTTCCGGGGGGAGAACGTCTCACACTTTTCCTGGAATTGCTCTGGCCTTGGCCAATCTCTGGATCCACCGGAAGGCGTCGCGGCGCAGGCGCGAGCCCATTCTGTCCCTGGAATTGACGCCAAGCAGCGTATTCGTGGTGATCAACCGCCTGGCCAGCCGTATGGAGAGATCGGGCTTGATGCGGCGGGCGAGCTCAAGCGCGCGGCTCTCCTCGAACAGCTGGCCGGTCACATCGAGCACAACAGCCAGTTCGAGCTCGATGCCGGTCATGCGGGCGGCATCGAATAGGCGTGCTTCCGCTTCTGGTGATTGCAGCGCCCGCACGCCTTGCAGCACGTCGACGCAAAGCTGCAGCCGGTGGAATTTGTGGCCGCCGGCGGCGTGCACGATGGCAATCGTCAAAAGGGCCGCCGGCGTGTCCGTCGCTTCGCCGTCGATGGCGCGCAATTCAGGGAAACCCAGCGACAGCCGCCGCCGCATGCCGGTGTCATGCACGAGGTCGCCATGCAGTTCGACCAGCAGGCTGGAATTCTCCTTTTCGAGCCATTTGAATTCCTGCAATTCGTAGGATTCGGCCTCATTACTGCCAAGCTCGAAGCCGCATGCCGCGATCACCCGGTTTGCCCTCGCCAGATTGGCGGGCTCGACCAGGATATCGATGTCGGTGAACGGCCTGTCGGCGACGTTGCGGTAGAGCTTTCGCGCGAAGACGGGTCCCTTGACGATCCGCGCCGGAATATTGTCCGCCGCCAGTCCCTTCATGATGCGGTCGCCATGATACTTCAACAGCATCGACTGGCCGGTGGCGATCGTTGCCTTCTGGCGCAGATCCTCCAGCTTGCCGTGCAGGTCCGCATCCGCTGGCAGCCGCGCGTCCCCGCTGAGCTTGCGCAACATGATCGGCAGCACGCCGTGGAACTCGGCATTGTCGAGCAGCGCCGTCAGCGTCTTTGCCGACAAATCTTCGCCGCCTGCCGCAGCCTCGGGGTCAGCGAAGCGCAGCAAGAGTCTTTCTTCGGCGGCAGTGAGAGATGGCAGCATCAACCCGGACAAATGTTGCGGCAAAGGGATTGTCTGGGATGGTTGCAGAAAAGCCTGATGTAAGCCAGCTTTACATGCCCCAGCGCAGCGCCACCGTGTGTACCGGCGCATCCCAGAATGCGGTGGTCTCGTCGTCGAGTATGGTCAGCGTGATCGAGCAGCCCGCCATGTCGAGCGAGGTGACGTAAGAGCCGACCAGTGAACGGGTCACCGTCACGCCCTGCTGCTCGAAAATCGCGCGCGCGCTGTTGTACATCAGATAGAGTTCCATCAGCGGCGTGCCGCCGAAGCCGTTGACGAACAGCAGCGCCGGGCCTTTCGCCCTGTCGCCGAGATCGCCCAGGATCGCGGCGCAAATCTCCTGCGCGATCGCATCGGCGCTTTTCAGCGTATCGCGCCGGCGGCCGGGCTCGCCATGGATGCCGACGCCGAACTCCATCTCGCCGTCGCCGATATCGAAAGTCGGCTTGCCCGCCGCCGGCACGGTGCAACTTGTCAGCGCCACGCCCATCGAGCGGGTGGCCGTGTTGACGCGGTCGCCCAGCGCCTTCAACGGCGCCAGCGCCAGGCCATGTTCGGCCGCCGCGCCGACGATCTTTTCCACCACCAGCGTGCCGGCGACGCCACGCCGGCCCGTCGTATAGGAAGAATTCTCGACGGCGACATCGTCATTGGTCACGATCTGCTGGACGCCTTCCGACATCTCGGCCGCCATCTCGAAATTCATGACATCGCCCTCGTAGTTCTTGACGATGAACAGGCAACCGGCGCCGGTGTCGACGGCTTGCGCCGCCGCCAGCATCTGGTCCGGTGTCGGCGAGGTGAACACCTGGCCGGGGCAGGCGGCGTCCAGCATGCCGTGACCGACAAAGCCGCCATGCAGCGGCTCGTGACCGGAACCGCCGCCGGAGATCAGCGCCACCTTGCCCGGCCGCAAGGTCCTGCGGCGGATGAATTTATGCTCGTCGCCGAGCACCAGGATGTCGGCATGGGCGGCCACGAAACCGTCGAGGCTCTCGGTCAGCACCGTGTCCACCGAGTTCATGAATTTCTTCACGGCCGTCTCCTCCCGAAATAGGCTTCATACCAGGCGATCAGCTACCTTTGCCGGTGATGCTGGTGATCTTCTGGATGAAGTCATTCACCGCCCTGTCGAGTGCGGCATTCTGTTTGTCATCGCCGAAATCCGGCACGATCAGCGAAACATGCCGCGTCTTGCGCATGCCTGATGCGATCGACATCTTGCCTGGATGCGCCTGGTGATAGGCGGCGAGAAACTGGTCGCGCTCGGCAGGGCTGAAATGGCAGACGGAAAATATAGCCGGCAAATGTTTTGACGGAATCGGGATCGAGTAGGCTGGACTGGAGATCTGCGTGACGAAGCTGCGGTGCTTGCCGAGCGCATCGGCCAGGCGCTGGCGCATGCCGGATGGGCGCTGGTCGATAACCTGCGACAGGATCGTCTTGTAGGCGCGGATCGCCTCTTCGGAACCGGGTTCGGGTGTCCTGTCGACCATGCCGGCCGCGCCTAGACAGAAACGTCCGCGATGGCCGCCTTGGCCATGGCGAGTTGCGCCGGCGCGACGGAAAGATCGCGCAGGCCGGCCTCGAGCAGTGACGGTA
>NZ_RZQL01000520.1 GCF_003997935.1 Mesorhizobium sp. M7A.F.Ca.US.006.01.1.1 | reverse complement strand
CCTTGCGCGAGACGTCCAGCGCGAGAGGCACTGCCAGAAGGCTTTCGCGCAGGAATACGAAGTCGGCGGCATTGCGGCCAATGTCGGCGGCGGTGGCCGGAGCGATCGAGACATGCGCCGCGCTCAGTGCAGGCGTGTCGTTGAGGCCGTCACCAACCATCAGAACCTTGTGTCCGTCTTTCGCCAGGGTCTCGATGCGCTCGACCTTGCCGGATGGCAACAGGCACGGAACGAAGTCCTCGATACCCAGCATCTCGGCGGCTTCACCGCAGGCACCCGCAGTATCGCCCGACAGCATCTGCACCGACACCCCGGCGTCGCTCAATAGCTTGATCGCCAAGCCGGCGTCGGCGCGCAGCGCATCCTCGAAATTGAAGGTCGCGACAATGAGCCCGTCTTTTGTCAGCACCGTTCCGCCATAGCCATGTTTGCCTTCACCACCGGTCCGGGCCTTCCATCCAGCCCATCCGCGTCGACCTAGCCGCCAAGTGCTTCCGGCGTCGGTGGCTTCGATGCCAAACCCTGGATGCTCGGTCACGGTATCGAATTTGTGCCGCGCGCCAGGAGCGGCAAAGCCGGCTATGGCCCTTGAAAACGGATGGCGGGAATGCGCGGCCATGTCTCCCGCGACTGCCAGCATGCCCGGATCCATCGAGCCCGCAT
>NZ_RZQL01000519.1 GCF_003997935.1 Mesorhizobium sp. M7A.F.Ca.US.006.01.1.1 | reverse complement strand
GGAGAAGCCAAACGCTTCCTCGATCTCCCCTCCCCTGCCCTTGCGGGCGTAGCGCTTGCCGTTCGGGCTATCCCGACGGATGATCAGCCCGCAGTCAACAAGAGCCGCCAGGTGCCGCCGGACCGTGGGCTCGGGCATTCCGTGCGCCCTGAGCGACAGCTGTGCGTTCGAGGGAAAAACGATGAGGTCGTTTTCCTCACTCAATTCGCTGTCAGGATAGAATGATAGCAATGCATTCAGAACGGCCAGCGCCCTGTCGCTGATGCCGACGATGCTCTTGCCCTCGCACAGGTTGCGGTAGATCTGCCATTTGTCGACAACCCTGCCCTTAGGAATTTCACGTGAATCGTTTTGCGCTGCCAGCATGGCAAGCGACATCGGCCGCCGCCCAAAGGGCGTCGTCGCAATACCCGTCTCCATTTTCTTCCACCCTCGATTAGGCAAAAGAAATCTGCTCGCCAAAACGACGCCAATGACTCTTGACAGTGATTCGTGGAGATGCGATTCTCGGAGTGCTTAGTTCAGAGAGAGGCTTCCACGGCTTGCCGTTCGGGGGCCTTTTTCTTTTGCGGTTTCAGACTCCTTGTTTCGTGGTGGACTTCCGAAAGGCCTCAAACAGGTCGTCCAGTTGTCCGGCGATAAACGCTGCGAAACGCGATCCTTCAGCTTCTCC
>NZ_RZQL01000518.1 GCF_003997935.1 Mesorhizobium sp. M7A.F.Ca.US.006.01.1.1 | reverse complement strand
GCGGGCTGGACCCGCCAGCGCCCGGCATCGATGGCGGCATCGGACGGCAATTGCGGCGGGGCGTGGGCGGGCAGGGCGCCGAAGGCACCCATCAGGCCGGCGACGAACAGGGCGGCGATGGTTCCCGCGCCTGCCGTTACCCAGGTCTGAAATCTTGAACGGGCAGTCTTGAACATTCCAAACTATGCACGTCGAACGATCAGCCACCCCTGTGCAGTCTAGAAAGAAAAAACGGCTGATGGAACCCGCAAATGGCTGGCCCAGCCCTCACGCTGCTTCGCGCGCCCACAGAAAATGGCCGTACCGTCGAAAGAAGCGCGCCACGAGCCGCTGATGCTTGGCCCTGATCAGGTCGGGCAGGCGCCGCTCCTGGCGCCAGCGCGGTATGTTGCGCCAGCAGGCTATGAAGCGGGCGGCGTCCTCTATGGCCTCCTCGGCCGAGATCGCCGGGCCGATCGCGGCCAGGAACAGCGCTTCCGACGGTTTCAACTCGTCGATCACCGCCTTGCGCCTGACGTGATCCTGACGGGCGTGGGCGATGCCGTTGCGGCGGATGGCTTCGAAGGCTTCGAGCAGGGCAGGGCTGTCGCCGGTGTAACCGCAGGCGCGGGCGAAATCGGCGGCGTCCATCGTCACTCCCGGACTTGATGTGGCGGTGGGGGCACGCCCCGACTCACATTTACGAGTTATATAAGCATAACTC
>NZ_RZQL01000517.1 GCF_003997935.1 Mesorhizobium sp. M7A.F.Ca.US.006.01.1.1 | reverse complement strand
CTTCTTGGCCTCATTGATCTCGGATCCGCCGAGCCGCTCGAGCCGCGCCACCTCGTCCAGCGGCAGCGTCGTGTAGAGCTTCAGGAAGCGGGCGACGTCGGCATCCTCGGTGTTGCGCCAGTACTGCCAGAATTCGTAGGGGCTCAGCATCTCCGCATCGAGCCAGACCGCGCCCGACGCGGACTTGCCCATCTTGGCACCCGACGAGGTGGTCAGCAGCGGCGTGGTCAGCGCATAGAGTTGCGCGTCCTCCATGCGGCGGCCGAGATCGATGCCGTTGATGATGTTGCCCCATTGGTCGGAGCCGCCCATCTGCAGGCGGCAGCCGAGACGCTTGTAGAGCTCGACGAAATCATAGGCCTGCAGGATCATGTAGTTGAATTCGAGGAACGACAGCGACTGCTCGCGATCGAGCCGCAGCTTGACGGAATCGAACGCCAGCATGCGGTTGACGGAAAAGTGACGGCCGACATCGCGCAGGAAATTGACGTAGTTGATCTCCATCAACCAATCGGCGTTGTTGACCATGATGGCGTCGTTGGGACCGCTGCCGAATTTGAGGTAGGGCATGAAGTTGCGGCGGATGCCAGCCAGATTGTCCTCGATATCCTGCGGGGTCAAAAGCTTGCGCGCCTCGTCCTTGAAGGACGGGTCGCCGATCATCGAGGTGCCGCCGCCCATCAGCGCGATCGGCCGATGACCGGTCTGCTGCAGCCAGTGC
>NZ_RZQL01000516.1 GCF_003997935.1 Mesorhizobium sp. M7A.F.Ca.US.006.01.1.1 | reverse complement strand
CCCGCCGCGCGCCAAGGAGGCAATCCGCCAGACGGCGAAGCTGGCGCACGCGGCAGGCCGAGAAGTGTCGATGACGCTGTCGGATTCGTTCTGCGTCGACCGCTACCGCGACGAATTCCTCGACCTGGTGCGCTCGGGCACGGTCGACATCGTCTTTGCCAACAGCCACGAGATCAAGTCGCTCTACCAGACATCGTCGTTCGACGAGGCGCTGGCCCAGATCCGCAAGGATTGCCGGATCGCCGCCGTCACCCGCTCGGAAAAAGGCTCGGTGATCGTGCGCGGCGACGAGACCGTGGTGATCAAGGCGACCGCCATCAAGGAACTGGTCGACACGACGGGCGCCGGCGATCTCTATGCCGCCGGCTTCCTGCATGGCTACACGCAAGGCCGCGACCTGCAGACTTGCGGCGACCTTGGCTCACTGGCAGCCGGATTGGTGATCCAGCAGATCGGCCCCAGGCCCCGTCAGAATTTGCGCCGCGAGGCTGAGCAGGCGGGGCTGACCATTCCGGACGTTCAAACGAGTTAGTGGCCTACCTTCCCGTTGTGCAGGCTATCTCGCCAGAAGCGCAATCACGGAATAGGGAAATCCTGATGTCGAACATGATGAAGGCGCTTGTGAAGGCCAAGGCCGAACCGGGCATCTGGATGGAAGAGGTGCCGGTGCCGGAAATCGGCCCCAACGACGTGCTGATCAAGATCAAGAAGACGGCGATCTGCG
>NZ_RZQL01000515.1 GCF_003997935.1 Mesorhizobium sp. M7A.F.Ca.US.006.01.1.1 | reverse complement strand
TTTTTGTCCTCTATCATGCGGTGCTCGATCTCGGCGCGAAAACTGGCTTTGCCCAATCGTCCGCCCCAAACGACTAGGGACGCTTCTCTCGGCCCCAGAAAAGCCGCGCCTTGATCCGAGTGCTGGGTGAGGACGAAACCTGGAGGAATATCGAATGTAAAGCCAAGCTGCCGGACGCCAAAGGGCTGCCATGCTTCGGCCCGAAGCAATGTGGTGCAATAGAGACAGACTGTAAGGCCCAGCAAGAAGTGTCGCATCGCTCTGATTTAGCGTCGGCTAACATGGCGACCAGACCGACATGGGGTCCGCGACGTAAAATGTGCAGTTCAAAGCGGGCTTCCCTCCGCGTCAGTGGGATGATCACTGAGGTGGCGCCGGAACTTACCTGATCCTTGAGCCGGCGAACCGATGATGCTGGAGGGCTTTGAGCCATAGATGGTTCTAACTATAGCCGAGCAAATGGCGAAGCCCAACTATCGGCAGCTAGACGGTCCATATCATGCAAGGGCCGCCGCGACCCAGGCGATCGCGGGAGAGCCGCGCCGCTATTTTCAGCCAAACTGTGTTCCATGGTCGAATTCTCCCCAGGTTGACTCGAGAGGACGGCGGGCGCAGACGTTCACGCGGACGGGCATCGACTGGTCATCACCGACACATGGTGCGCATCCCCCACAATCCACATCTCGTTAAGCGATTGGAGGGGTGGCCGGCGCCTGTGGCGGGTTTGTTGGGACGTTAGGCGC
>NZ_RZQL01000514.1 GCF_003997935.1 Mesorhizobium sp. M7A.F.Ca.US.006.01.1.1 | reverse complement strand
CCCCTGATCTGGGCGTCGGGCGGCGACATCCTCTCGGAGGACGGCTCGAAAGCGACGCTGGACAGCCCGCAGCTGCGCGGCGCCATCGATCTCTACCGGTCGATGGTCAAGAAGGATCTGGTGCCGGCAGGCGCGCAGACCGACACCGGCGCCAACTTCTTTGCGGCATTTGCCGCCGGCAATATCGGCATCTCGCCGTCCGGTGCCTTCGCCATCGGCGCGCTCAACACCCAGTATCCCGATATCGACTACGGCGTCACCTTCCTGCCGGGCAAGGATAGCGGCTGGTCGTCCTTTGCCGGCGGCGACAATTTCGTCGTCACCAAGGGCACCACGAAACTGCCCGTGGTGAAGGAGTTCCTCGATTTCGCCTATTCGCTCGAGGGCCAGACCATCCTCGCCAAATACGGCAGCCTGCCGGTGCGCGGCGACATCGCCAAGGAGGCGCTGAAGGATCTCGATCCGCGCTACCAGGTCGCCGCCGAGGCCATGGCCAAGGGCAAGACGCCCTATTCGGTGGTGTTCAACGACCTGATCAACTCCGCCAACGGGCCATGGACGCAGATGATCAACGAGGTCTTCTTCGGCGACGATGTCGACGGTGCCATAGCCAACGCACAAGAGACCATGCAGTCGATCATCGACCAAGCGCCGCAGAAGTAAGCGCCAACCCACCTCCCCCTTGAGGGGAGGTCGGACCGCAGGTCCGGGTGGGGTCGTCTCGGCAGTGCTCGACGTTTCTTGATGTCGGCGTACTGCAGAGA
>NZ_RZQL01000513.1 GCF_003997935.1 Mesorhizobium sp. M7A.F.Ca.US.006.01.1.1 | reverse complement strand
GAGCTTTACTTTAAAAAGCAGCTGGGCCATACGTCGGCCGAAATGCCCCGCCGGTACCAGCGGCGCAGGGACCAGTTTCGCGTCAATCTCACCAGGGCCAGTGGACTGTAGGCCCCCTCCCCTGGCGGATCGGTCTATCGCCAAGACAGCTGATCCCTCGGCAGCCGACCACTGGGGTCGAATACAGCCACCTTGTGCGGGAGATCGGGGCCCCAGTTCCAAAGGACCAGATTGCGATCCTCCATCTCGGCCCCCGGCGCGAAGCTCGGAACCACGATGCCGGCAATATTTCGGGGTTGCAACCGCTCATAGATGGACCAGGACGCTGGACGTTCTCCGTTGCTGAGAGCCGTCGCCCAGGCACAGGCCATCTCTTCGAGCGTCACAGAAAACTCTCCTCTCCGCTCTTCCGTTGTCAGATCCGCGATGTCGTCACAATCGATCTCATAGGAGCAAAGCACGCAGGGATCGATCCGCTGTGCGAAGCCCTGGTTGGCTTCCTTGATCGCTGTCATGATGGTCAGCGCCAGATAGAGCGCCGGCACGCCTTTGGGATTGAATCGAGCCCCTCGGATCGCCGCTCCTTCGCCGGAAGTCGGCCTGAATGCCCAACGTGGATCATGTGCGCGGTAGCAGGTTCCGACGAACCTCACGCAAACCCGCCAACGGCCATGTGATCGAGATAATCACGGACCGCTGCTGCCTTGCCGTCCTTCACCAGCGCCTCAGCGGTGCGTCCCCCAAATGCCGGAAGCGGCTGAGCCCGATACCAGGCCATCGCCTGCTCCTTGCCACCCGCCCATTCCGTCACCC
>NZ_RZQL01000512.1 GCF_003997935.1 Mesorhizobium sp. M7A.F.Ca.US.006.01.1.1 | reverse complement strand
TGACGGGCGGCGTCGCTCACGATTTCAACAATTTGCTGATGGCGATTCTGGGTAGTCTTGAGCTGCTCCGCAAACGGCTTCCCGACGATCCACAATTGCTGCGTCTTCTCGACAACGCGGTGCTCGGCGCGCGACGGGGAGCGTCCTTGACGCAGCGCATGCTGGCCTTTGCCCGGCGGCAGCAACTCGATCCAAAGCCTGTCGATTTGATAGGGCTCATACACGGAATGAAGGATCTCTTGGAACGATCGCTGGGCTCCAGGGCGATCATAGAGACGAAATTTCCGCTCTCGCTTGATCGTGTGATGGTTGATGAAAGTCAAATCGAACTCGCATTGCTCAATCTGTGCGTCAATGCCAGGGACGCGATGCCTGGCGGCGGAACGATCGTCATCTCCACTCGGATGGAACAGGTCGGCGAAAGCAAAGAGGCTGGCTTGGCCCCGGGCCCCTACGTCTGCCTCTCGGTAGCAGACGCTGGCGAAGGAATGGACGAAGAAACACTAGCTCGGGCGACAGAACCGTTCTTCACCACAAAAGGCGTAGGCAAAGGCACGGGTCTCGGTCTGTCTATGGTCCATGGGATGACAGAACAAATGGGCGGGCGCCTGACGCTTAGGAGCCGCAAGGGAGCAGGAACGACGGCGGAACTGTGGCTGCCGGTGGCCACCGCGAGCTCGGAAGTCGCGCGCGGGCCGGATGTTCTTGCCGAGGAAGCCATTGAGACGGCGTCGCTGCGGATTCTGGCAGTGGATGACGATGCGCTGGTCCTTTTGAATACCGCGGCAATGCTCGAGGATCTCGGCCATACTGTC
>NZ_RZQL01000511.1 GCF_003997935.1 Mesorhizobium sp. M7A.F.Ca.US.006.01.1.1 | reverse complement strand
GTCAAGCTGTTCGAGCGGGTCGGCCAGCGGGTCAAACTGACGCCGCATGGCGCGGAGCTTCTGCCGGCGGTGTCGACCGCCTTCGACGGCATCGCCGCCGCCACCCAGCGCATGACAAGACCGGCAAGCAGCGGCACACTTTCGGTCTCCTGCGTGCCGGCGCTGCTGTTGTTGTGGATGACACCGCGGCTCGGCAGTTTCATGGCGCAATATCCCGACATAAGGCTGACGCTTATCCCTTCCAACGATTCCAAGGATTTGCGGGCGCCCAACATCGATGTCTGCGTGCACTATGGCGACGGCAGCTGGACCGATTGCTGGATGCGCAAATGGTCGGGCCTCGAACTGTTTCCCGTGGTCAGCCCGACACTGATCAATAACCGGCCGATCCGCAGCGTCAGGGATCTCGCCGACCATGTTTTCCTGCATGGCGATGACGGCCGCGAATGGCATACCTGGCTGGCGGCCGCCGAAGCGCTGGACCTGGAGCGGGGTCGCCGCCATCACCTTGGCGATGCGCGTATGGCGACCGAGGCGGCGGTGCATGGCCATGGCGTTGCGTTGGGCGACTCCGTGACGGCAAGCGCGCTGCTGGCCAGGGGCATGCTGGTCGCGCCGTTCAGCCTGTCGGTGCCGGCGGTCGACGATTTCTATGTCGTCTGCCGCAACGAGATGCGGGCGACGCCGATCGTGCAGGTGTTCGTCGACTGGCTGTTTGCCGAGAAGGCCGGGGATGACGGGCGCGCCGACGCCCCTGTGGCGGACCGCATCGTCAGCCGCCGCAAGCGTCCGGCGCTCAGGGTGATGGGCGGCAAATCCGCAAGCTGATGCCAAGCTG
>NZ_RZQL01000050.1 GCF_003997935.1 Mesorhizobium sp. M7A.F.Ca.US.006.01.1.1 | reverse complement strand
ACCCAGGTTGCCAGGCTGCCGACGATCATGCCGATGGCGAGTGCCAGGAACAGGAAAATGAACAGCGGCAAAGTCAGAGTCAGCTTCGGATTGCCGGGGTTGAACGGATCCAGGGTGAAGGCGACCAGTTCGCGGTTGGCAACGGCGAGTGCGATCAGGATGATCGCCAGGGGCACGAAGATCGCGATGAGGATGAAGCGATTGAACATGATGTTTTCCGTCGGAAGCTGGCCGGTCCGAAAGGCCGTCAGGCGCTGACGCCGCGCCTACTTGCCGCCGTTCAGCCTTTCACGCAGTTCCTTGCCGGTCTTGAAGAACGGCACCCATTTCTCCTCGACCTCGACGGATTCGCCCGTGCGCGGATTGCGGCCGGTGCGGGCAGGACGGTTCTTCACCGAAAAAGCGCCGAAGCCTCGCAACTCAACCCGGTTGCCTTCGGCAAGTGCGTCGGTGATTTCATCGAAGATCGCGCCGACGATGTTTTCGACGTCGCGCAGGAAAAGATGCGGATTACGCGTGGCAATAATCTGCACAAGTTCGGACTTGATCATGAGACGGGTCCCCGTGAAAGCAGTGCGGTCAAAATTATGAGGATGATTTTATTTGCTTTTTTCACTTGCCCCAAACGGCATCTCAAGGGTGCCAGACGGAAACGAGACCGTCAAGAAACAAGCGGTCGGCTCCGAGTTCATGGATGATGTCGCCGCTGTAAGCGGGCAGGCCGAGCGCACTGCCGATCGTTTGCGCCATCGCTTTCGAGAACAGGAAGCCGCCGCGCCGTTCGGTATCCTTCCACTCGACGACCTTGAGCTTGGCATCGACGCCCTTGGTCGCCAGCCAGTCGACCGCTACGGTCTCGCCGCCGACGGCGTCGATTAGTCCGTTGGCAACGCCCTGGCGTCCGGTGAATATCGAGCCGTCGGCAAGCACCAGCGCTTGTTCGCGGGTCATCTTGCGGCGTTCGGCGACGATGTCGACGAACCAGTTGTAACTGTCGAGGATGAGTTTGCGAACCATGGCGCGCTCGTCGTCATTGGTCGGCTTGAAGGGAGAGGGCGCGGCTTTCAGCGGCGAGGATTTCACTTCCTCCAGCTTGACGCCGAGTTTGTCCATCAGGCCGCTGACGTCGGGATACTGGATCAGCACGCCGATCGAGCCGACGATCGAAGTCTTGCGGGCAACGATGTGATCGGCGGCACTGGCGATCATATAGCCCGCCGATGCGGCGAGCGTGCCGACTTCCGCCACCACTGGCTTGTCGGCGGCCAGCTTGCGCACTTCTTCATAGATCGATTCACCGCCAACGGTGGTGCCGCCAGGCGAATCGATCGACAGGATCACGCCTTTCACCTTCGATGAAAGACGGATGGTTTCCAGCCGCTTGATCAGTTCCTCGTCCTCGGTGATCGTGCCTTCGATCTTGACCTTGGCAATATGGTCGACCGTCGAGCCGCCGAAATCGTCGCCATAGAACCAGGTTGAAAGCGCAATCACCCCAAGGGCTACGATGCCTATGGCGACGACGCGCCAGAATGTCAGCTTGCGCCGCAAGCGGCGGCGGTCGATCAGGTCGTCGGCTCTCAGTGCCATGGTCAGCCTTTCAGTCGGCGGGAGGAGACGCTTTTAGACCATGATCCTCCCATCTGGAAGCAGTTCTCTTTCCCGGCAGTGTCTCAGTTTGAAATTTGCGAAACCGCCTAATCCTTTGGCCGAGTTGTACAAACGCCCTATATACCGGCAAAAGGCATAGGAGATTTCATGATCGCCAAACACACAACCGCTGAAGATATGGCTCGAACTGTAGGCGTCGACCCGAACACATTCCGCCAAGCGTTGCGTAATGTGAAGCACCCTCGGAAACGCAACACTGATTGGGAAGTAAAAATTGGCAGCCCATCATATTCGGGAATGCGCACCGTTCTGGTTGGTCTCATACAGCGGAAGGCGGCCTGACGCTGACCGGGTCTAAGGCCAAAAGCGTCCCGCCGACGTGATTGGCAACGCCGCATACACGATCGACCAGGCCGGCCAGGCGGGGCATCCGACATCTCCCCCGGCGTATTTGCGCAATCACCGCGAGGTCGGGCGGCGAGACAGACAGCGGATAAATTTTACGCCGCGTGTCTGTTTCTGCTATGGAGAACGTGCGGTTGTGCGGACTTCGTTTTCGTCTGTACAAAGACGGCTGTCACATTTTTGCAGTTTTCGTGGGCTTGTGCTTGCTTGAAAGCGCCGGCGTCCCACCTATAGGCGGTGCTCAAGGGCGGGCAGGTTAGAAGAAAGCAGTGAATGTTAGCGCGACCGATTGAACCGACCAACGCCGAGGCGGTGTTGGCTCCCCCGGCGGACGGCCGGACGCGCGGCGATGCTTTCGACCGTGCACAGCGTCATTCGCGCCGCGTGCGCGTTCTCAAATTTGCCGTGCCGGTGGCCGCAGCACTGATAGCGGTCGCTTTCCCGGTCTATTCCTATCTCGCCGCACCCGTCTCCGTGAAGATTCAAGCGGAAGGCACTGCCTTTTCCAACGGCAAGCTGGTGATGGCCAATCCGAAGCTCAACGGCTTCACCAAGCAGAAGCAGCCTTATTCGATGACGGCGCTGCGTGCCATTCAGGATGTCAGCACGCAAGGTATCATCGAGCTGGAAGGCATCGACGCCAAGGTGCCGATCGCGTCCGACAATGTGGCGGCGGTCAAGGCCTCGCACGGCACATACGATCGCGACGGCAATACGATGAACCTGACCAGCGACGTGACGATCACCACGACCGACGGCATGCAGGCCAAGTTCAAATCGGTCTTCCTCGACATGGGCAAAGGCACTATGAAGACGGGAGATCCCGTCGATGTCAGCCGTGGCGGGTCGCGGATCACGGCGGATACGATGTCGGTCCAGGACAATGGCAAGGTTCTGGTTTTCGAGAACAAAGTGCGCGTCAACATCGATTCCGCCGCCTTGAAGGCGGCACAGGGAAACAGCGGAGAAACCAATGCGGCTCAGTAGTTCGACGCGGCTCGCGGCTGCAACTTCAGCGTTGCTGCTGCTCGGACTCGTGCCGTCATGGGCGCAGACGACCAGTCAGTCAGGCCTCAAACTGTCCGGCGACAAGCCGATCCAGATCGAGAGCGACAAGCTGGAAGTCCGCCAGGCCGACAGTGTCGCCATCTTCACGGGCAATGTCAGCGTCGTCCAGGGGCCGACATTGATGAAGGCCGGCAAGATGACGGTCTACTACGTCAAGGACCCCAACGCCGCTGCCAAGGGCACGGAGGCCGCTGGTGCGGCGATGACGGGCTCGGCCAACATCGATCACCTGGAGATCTCCGACAAGGTTTATATCAAGTCGGATGCGCAGGTCGCGACCGGCGATCAAGGCAGCTTCGATATGAAGAGCCAGGTGCTGGTGCTTTCGGGCAAAAAGGTCGTTCTGTCGCAAAACGACAACGTTCTGGTCGGCTGCAAGCTTACCGTGCAGATGAAAAGCGGGCTGGCTCAGGTGGATCCATGCGCTGGGCAACGCGTCCAGATGTCGATCACGCCGCCGCCGAAATCGGGAGCGACGAACCCCTGATGGCCAGCCTGTCGTCGCTGACGGCGCGTCTTCCGGGACGGGCCGCCGGCAAGCTTTCGGCGCCGGCCACGGTGACCGTCGATGCGGGAAAGTTCAAGGGAACCCTGATCGCCAAGGGGCTGACCAAGAGCTACAAGGGCCGCAAGGTCGTCAGCGGCGTCACCATCGGCGTGCGCGCCGGCGAGGCCGTTGGACTGCTCGGCCCCAACGGCGCCGGCAAGACGACCTGTTTCTACATGGTTACCGGCCTCGTGCCGGTGGATGAAGGCACGATCGAGATCGACGGCTTCGACGTAACGTCGATGCCGATGTACCGTCGCGCACGCCTCGGCATCGGTTATCTGCCGCAGGAAGCGTCGATCTTCCGCGGCCTCAATGTCGAGCAGAATATCCGCGCGGTGCTGGAAGTGGTCGAAAAGGACCGCAAGGTGCGCGAGCGCAATCTCGACGAACTGCTCGAGGAATTCCACATCAGCCATCTGCGCAAGGCGCCATCCATGTCGCTTTCGGGTGGCGAGCGGCGACGCCTGGAAATCGCGCGAGCGCTGGCGACGCGTCCGGCCTACATGCTGCTCGACGAGCCTTTCGCCGGCATCGATCCAATCGCCGTCGCCGACATCCAGCAATTGGTGCGCCACCTGACGGCGCGCGGCATCGGCGTCCTCATCACCGATCACAATGTGCGCGAAACGCTCGGCCTCATCGACCGCGCCTACATCATCCATGCCGGCCAGGTGCTGACCCATGGAAGGGCCGACGAAGTGGTGGCGAACCCGGATGTGCGGCGACTTTACCTCGGCGAGGGTTTTACGCTCTGAGCGTGAAATTTGTTTCCTGACACGATTTTTGCGGTTCGCGCGGCACTTTTTTCTCGATTTTGCTCCGGGCTAACGCTCCGGTAAGCGAGTTTTGCTACCAATTGCCTTGACAAGCAAAAGCCGGGCCAGTTTCTATGGCCGGCTGCAAAATTCCTTTCCGGAAGTCCGGATGCGTAGACGAGGCGTTTGAAACCGAACCATGGCGTTGGCGGCCAAACTACAGCTACGACAATCGCAGTCGCTGGTGATGACGCCGCAGCTGATGCAGTCGATTCGGCTGCTGCAGTTCACCCATGTCGAGCTCGAGCATTTCATCGACGAGGAAATCGAGCGCAATCCGCTGCTGGAGCGCGCCGAGCCGCAGGACGATGCCGCCAGCGACCAGGCGCAGAAGATCGAGGCGGAGCCGCAAGCCACCACCGAAGGCGACTGGTTCGAAAACGAGACGCAGTGGAGCGCCGAGGCGATCTCGGACAAGCTCGACACGTCGCTGGAAAACCTGTTTCCCGACGACCCGGGCACCAGCGAGCGGCTCGGTCCCGACCTGACGGCGCAATGGAAATCGGCTTCCGGCAATGGCGCGGGTTCCTCATCCGAATGGTTTGACGCCGGCGATATGGCGGCCGCGGCGATCACGCTGCGCGACCATGTCGGTGAACAGGTAGCGCTGGCCTTCACTGACCCGGCTGCACGGCTGATCGCCGCCGATCTCGCCGATGGCCTTGACGAGAGCGGCTATCTGCGTGCCGAACTGGCCGAGATCGCCGTTCGTCTCGGTGCGGATGCCGCCGCCGTCGCGAAGGTGCTGGCGGTGTGTCAGACCTTCGAGCCGGCCGGCCTGTTTGCCCGCGACCTAGCCGAATGCCTGTCGCTGCAGCTTGCCGTGCGCAGCCGGCTCGATCCGGCGATGAAGGCGCTGGTCGCCAATCTCGAACTCCTGGCGCGGCGTGATTTTCACGCGTTGAAACGGATCTGCGGTGTCGACGAGGAGGATCTGCTCGACATGCTGGCCGAGATCCGGGCGCTCGATCCCCGGCCGGGCATGGCGTTTTCGGGCGGCGCCAGCGACGCGATCGTCGCCGATGTCGAGGTGCGCGCGGCCAATGACGGCAGCTGGACGGTCGAACTCAATGCCGAAACGCTGCCGCGCGTTTTGGTCGACCATATCTATTTCGCCCAGGTCTCGCCGCAAGCCAAGAACCAGGCGGAAAAGGATTTTCTGGCCGAGTGCCTGCAGAACGCCAACTGGCTGACGCGCAGCCTCGACCAGCGGGCAAAGACCATCCTCAAGGTCGCCTCGGAAATCGTTCGCCAGCAGGATGCCTTCCTCGTCCATGGCGTGCGGCAGCTGAAGCCGCTCAATCTGCGCACGGTGGCCGACGCCATCGGCATGCACGAATCGACGGTCAGCCGGGTCACAGCCAACAAATACATGCTGACGCCGCGCGGCGTGTTCGAGCTTCGCTACTTCTTCACCGCCTCGATCGCCGCGTCGGGCGGCGGCGATGCGCATTCCTCGGAAGCCGTGCGTGACCGCATCAAGCAGTTGATCGACGAGGAAAAACCAGTCGACGTGCTTTCCGACGATGCAATCGTCGACATGTTGCGCGAAGGTGGCGTCGACATTGCAAGGCGTACGGTCGCCAAGTACCGGGAAGGCATGAATATCCCCTCCTCGGTGCAGCGCCGACGCGAGAAACGGGCGATGGCCAGCGCCGGGCGCTGAGCGGGTCGATTTTCCACAAGCCAGCACTTCATTGACAAGCCGCGGTGAACTGGCTAGAAGCCCGCCCGCATGAGACGGGCTATGCCCGCATGCGGATGGTCCGTCACGACGTTGGCCTCGGGACGGTCAAAGGGCGGCTTGTGATCAACCGGAAAGTTTGGATTTAAAATCGGCGCAAGTGACGCCGCAAAGCTTGTGCGCACGGATCACGAGTATAAACTCGGGCCAGTTTGAAGCCTGAGCAAGGAAGGTCAGTTTTCAGATGAATCTGCGCATATCGGGAAAACACATGGACATCGGCGATGCGTTTCGAACACGCATCAACGATCGTGTCGGCGAAGCGATCGGCAAATATTTCGATCGCGGCTTTGCAGGACATGTCACAGTCATCAAATCGGGCTCGCGCTATTCCGCGGACTGCATGATCCGGCTGGATTCCGGCGCTTCGCTGCAGGCCACCGGCGATGCCCAGGATCCGACGCTTGCCTTCGAGGCGGCGGCGGACCGCCTGGAAACCCGCCTGAGGCGCTACAAGCGCCGGCTGAAATCGCACAATTCGGGCGCCGCCAATGGCCAACCGACCGACATAGCCTACACGGTGATGGCGCCGCTTGCCGATGACGACGAGGACATTCCGGAGAATTTCGCGCCGGCCATCGTCGCCGAATCAACCATGACGCTGAAGACCATGTCGGTGGCGTCGGCGGTCATCGAGCTCGACACCAAGGACAGCCCGGTCTTCGTCTTCCGCAACGCGGGAACCGACCATCTCAATATCGTCTATCGCCGACCCGATGGAAATATCGGCTGGATCGACCCGTCGACGACCAAGGTCGCACAAGCGTGACGACAGAGGTCGCACGGTGACGGCAACGGTCGCACGGTGACGACAGAGGTCGCACGGCAATAAGAGCCGGCCACACGAGGGGTGGGACTGGTGACGGCAGGCGAACAAGGGATTTTCAAGCATGGATCTGAGCGATCTTATCAACGTTCCGGCGATATTGCCGGCGTTGAAGGCGAACTCCAAGAAGCAGCTGCTGCAATTGCTGTCCGAACGGGCAGCTGCGATTTCCGGCATTCCGGAGCGGGAGGTGTTCGACACCATCCTGCAGCGTGAGCGGCTGGGTTCGACCGGCGTCGGCAACGGCATCGCCATCCCGCACGGCAAGCTGGCCGGCGTGAAGCGCATCGCGGGTGTTTTCGCCCGGCTGGAGACGCCCGTCGATTTCGAATCGCTGGACGATCAGCCCGTCGATCTGGTGTTTCTGCTGCTGGCGCCGGAAGGGGCGGGCGCCGATCACCTCAAGGCACTGTCGCGCATCGCGCGGGTGCTGCGCGATGCCGACACGGTGGCCAAGATCAGGGGTACGCGCGACGCCTCCGCTATCCACGCGCTTTTATCGGACACCCAAGCCTCCCACGCGGCCTGATTTTTTCTGATTGAGACGACATTCAAGGGCCGCCATGGGCGGCCCTATGCGTTTGAGCCTGTGCTGGTCGCGCCTAATAGAGTGGCGCGCTGGGCCTTAGTGAATGGCGACCGTGGTCAGATCGTTTTCCATGGCACCGGCCAGAGCGCGGTCACGCGCATCGGAAAGCAGGATCGGCTGGCCATTGGCGGCAAACAGCGCCCACAATTCCATGCCGGGAGCGATTTCGCCGAGGTTCGGGAAACGGCCGAGCAATTCGTCGCTCGAAACCTTTCTGAGATAAGCGACCGAGCCCTCGCCGAGATGGGCGAATTCGCCGCTTGTCATGGTGATATTTTCGTCAGTTCTGGTCATTTCAAAGCCTCCTTGGCGCGAGGACGCCGCTCAAGGCCATCCCGCATGAGAGCCATTTCAATTTGCTGCATCGTGCTTTCGGAAAGTCGGAGCCGATTTCCGGCCGATGCAGTGGTAAAGATCAGTCTTTCACCGATATGTTTATTTTCCGTACCAGCCGTTCGGACTCCGGCCGATCGAGATCGATCGACAAAAGGCCGTTCTTCAACTCCGCCGCGATCACTCGCATGCCGTCGGCCAGCACGAAACAGCGCTGGAACTGGCGCGCGGCGATGCCGCGATGAAGAAATTCGCGCTCGGTGTCGTCGGTCTGACGGCCGCGCACGACCAACTGGTTTTCCTCCGTGGTGACATCGAGATCGCTTTCGGCGAAACCGGCGACCGCCAATGTGATGCGCAACCTTTCGGTCTTGCCGTCGGCGCCGCTGAGGCGTTCGATGTTGTAGGGAGGGTAGCTGTCACCGGACTTCGCCAAGCGCTCCAGGGTCTTTTCCATGGCGTCGAAACCAAGCAGAAGCGGGCTGGAAAAGGGCGTCATTCGGCTCATGTTACACTGTCCTCTCAAGAGCGACATAAAGTGGAAAAACCCAGATGGCATTTTTCCCGATGGCCTTGATATGGTCCGCCCCGCGACCAAGTTCAAGCCGTCAACAGACCCGCCCAAAAAGACCACGCCGTGGACTCACAGGAATGACCGACATGGCGCTTGAAACGGCGAGCAGATGCAAGGAGAAGCGCGCAGGTCGGGATTGGCTTCCCCGGTCGAGCGGTTCGACCTGGCAGCTCGCGGCCGCTTCGGCGTCATTTGGATGTTTCGATCGGATCGATGCAAGCCCACGACCTCGCCAAACAAGGAATTGAAATGCCCCAGTTACGCAAGATCATCATCGACACCGATCCCGGCCAGGATGATGCCGTCGCCATATTGCTGGCGCTCGGCAGCTCCGAACTGGAGATCGTCGGCATATCAGCCGTTGCCGGCAACGTGCCGCTGAAGCTTACCGAAAAGAATGCCCGCAAGATCTGCGAGCTGGCCGGTCGCCCGGACATTAAGGTCTATGCCGGCGCCGTCCGGCCCCTGATGCGCGAATTGGTCACCGCCGAGGAAGTGCATGGCAAGACCGGCCTCAACGGACCGCAATTGCCCGAGCCGACGATGAAGCTGCAGGACCAGTACGCAGTCGATTTCATCGTCGAGACGCTGATGAGCGAAGAAAGCGGCACGATCACGCTTTGCGCGCTCGGGCCGCTCACCAACGTTGCGCTGGCGCTGATCCGCGAGCCGCGCATCGCACCACGCATCAAGGAAATCGTGCTGATGGGCGGCGGCTTCTTCGAGGGCGGCAATGTCACCCCGACCGCCGAATTCAACATCTATGTCGACCCGCAGGCCGCCGATGTCGTGCTCAAATCCGGCATCCCGATCGTGATGATGCCGCTCGACGTTACCCACAAGGCGCTGACCACCGCCAAGCGCACGCAGGCCTTCCGCACGCTCGGCACCAGGGTCGGCACCGCCACCGCGGAGATGTTGGAGTTCTTCGAGCGCTTCGACGAGGAGAAATACGGCACCGACGGTGGCCCGCTGCATGACCCTTGCGTCATCGCCTATCTGTTGAAGCCGGACCTGTTCAAGGGCCGCAACTGCAACGTCAGCGTGGAAACCGCCTCGGAACTGACCATGGGCATGACCGTAATCGACTGGTGGGGCGTCACCAAACGGCCGAAGAACGCCATGGTGATGCGCGACATCGACCATGACGGATTTTTCGCATTGCTGGTGGAGAGGCTGGGGCGGCTGTGAGAGCTTCCTTCGCCCCGTTCACGGGGAGAAGGTCCCGGCAGGGGGATGAGGGGCGGCACAAACGTTGATATTTTGTCTGCAGGCACGGCGCTGCCCCTCACCCGATCGCTTCGCGACCACCCTCTCCCCGTAAACGAGGCGAGGGAAGGGGCGCTTACTTCGCCTTTGAAAACGCCAGCCACAGGCCGCCGCCGACCATGAAGCTGCCACTGATCCTCGACAAAAGCTTGATGCGGCCGGCCGACAGCAGGCGCCCGGCGCGGCCGGCGGCCAGCGCGTAGGTCGAATCCGAGAAGGCGGCGAAGATCATCACGGTCAGGCCCATGATGGCGATCTGCAGCGAGTAGTTGCCTTGCGGCGAAATGAACTGCGGAAAGAAGGCGCCGAAGAAAATCAGCGTCTTGGGATTGCTGAGCGCCACCAGCAGGCCCTGCAGGAAGAAGCCGCCGCGCGGCTTTCTCGCTGTTCCATCGGCATTCAACGTGCCCTTGGAACGGAACATCTGCACACCCATCCAGATCAGATAGGCGGCACCGATCAGCCGTACCCACTCGAACCAGTGACCCATGCCTGCGATCAGCGTGTTGAGGCCGATGCCCACAATGGCGATCATCACGGCAAGCCCGGCCTGCGTGCCGGCGACATTGGCGAGGCCGGCGCGGGAGCCATGACGGATGCTGTTGGCGATGATCAGCGTGACCGTCGGACCCGGCACCAGGATGATGACGATGCAAGCGAGGACATAGGCGGCGTAGAGTTCGAGCGACATGATCTTTCCCCAGGAATACCGCCGAGGCGGCGCGGTTGAGGATAATCAATGCATAGCAGCGCAGCCGGTGCAAGCCGCTACCTAGCGCCCTGCGACACGCCAGTCCGCCCGGTTCAGGCGCCGGCCGGCCAAGGCAGCGTTGCCTCATAGGCGGCGGCTGCCTTGAGCACGGCGAGATCGCCGCGTGGCCGACCGATCAGTTGCATGCCCATCGGCCTACCCTTGTCGTCGAAGCCGACCGGCACGTTGACCCCCGGGCAGCCGCCCAAGGTCGCGAAGGCGGAAACCTGCATCCAGCGGTGGTAGCTGTCCATCGCGCGTCCGGCGACCTCACGCGGCCAATGCATATCGACATCGAAGGGGAAGACCTGCGCTGTCGGCAGCGCAATCAGATCATAGCGGTCGAAGATCGACAGCAGCATGCGATGCCAGGATGTACGGATGACCGAAGCGGCGCGGATCTGCGGCGCCGTCAGCCGCATGGCGTTCTCCACCTCCCAGATGGCTTCCGGCTTGAGCAGGCGGCGCTTGGCGGGGTCGTCATAGTGGGTTTTGAGCGCGCAGCCGCTGCTGGCCTGGCGCAGCGTCACGAAGGCCTGCCACAGCGCTTCGAAATCGAAATCCGGCAGCAACGGTTCAGTCGCGAAAGACGCTTCCGCAAAGCGGCCGAGTGCCGCCTCGCACAGGCCGAGAATGCCTGTTTCAACCGGCAGATGACCGTGGAGGTCACCGAGCCAGGCGATGCGGCCAGCAGTTGCCGGTATTCCAAGCCCTTCGAGGAACGAGCCGGGTTTCTCGTAGGACAATGGCGCGTGCGGGTGGTAACCGGCCTGCACATCGAGCAGCAGCGCCATGTCACGGACGTTGCGGCCCATCGGCCCGTCGACGCCCATCTGCGCATGAAAGATCTCTAAATCCGGTCCGCCGGGAACAAGTCCTTGCGACGGGCGGAAGCCAAAAACATTGTTCCAGGCAGCCGGGTTGCGCAGCGAGCCGCCGAAGTCGCTGCCATCGGCGACGGGCACCATGTTGAGCGCCAAGGCCACCGCCGCGCCGCCACTCGAGCCGCCGGCGGTCAGGGCCGGATCGAAGGCGTTCAGCGTCGGCCCGAACACGGCGTTGTAGGTGTTGGAGCCGAGCCCGAATTCGGGGACGTTGGTCTTGCCGATGATGATGGCGCCGGCATTGCGGATGCGCTCGACGAAGAAATCGTCTTCCTGCGGGACGAAATCGGCGAAGATCGGCGAGCCGAACGAGGTCCTGAGGCCCGTGGTCGAGGCGAGATCCTTGATGGCGATGGGCAGGCCGAAGAGCGGACCCGCAGCTTCGGCTCGCGACAGGCTGGCATCGGCCGCATCGGCTTCGCGCAGGATATCGGCGCGATCGCGCAAGGAGACGATGGCGTTGACCAGCGGATTGACCGCCTCGATGCGATCGAGGAATGCCGCCACCACCTCGCGCACGGAAAGCTCTCTCTCCCGGATCGCGCCGGCGAGTTCGACCGCGGACAGGCGGCAGATGTCGCCTGCCGGCGGCACAGCATGTTTCGTTTGAGGACGCAGCATTTTAACGGCTTTCCTGCAGCGCCTGATCGACGTCTTTGGCGAGCGGGATCGCTGGTTGGGCACCAGGCTTGAGGCAGGCCAGCGAGCCGGCCGCGCCGGCGCGCGCCAGCGCCTGTTCGAGCGTGAGGCCCGACGACAGGCTGGCGGCGAAATAGCCGCAGAACGTATCGCCGGCGCCGACCGTGTCGACAGGGGTGATCTTCCTTGCCGGAACGGTGAGGAAATCGCTCGGTGTCGCCGCCATCACGCCGTCGCCGCCGAGCGTGACGACGACGGTGCGGCCGGTCTTTCCGGCAAAGTCGCGCATGCGGGCCGCCCGGTCGCGGCCTTGCAGCGACAGCGCTTCGCCATAGAGATCGAACTCGGTTTCGTTGGCGACGACATAGTCGGCCTTGCCGATAAAGCCGGCTGCTTGCCCCTGGAAAGGCGCCGTGTTGAGCACGGTGATGGCGCCGGCCGCCCTTGCCTGGTCGAGGGCGGCATCGACGGTGGCCAGCGGAATCTCATTTTGCAGCAGCACGACGTCGCCTTTTTTCAAGAAGGCCTTGGAGAGATCGCCGGGCACCACGGAAGCGTTGGCGCCCGGCACCACGGCGATGATGTTCTCGCCGTCGTCGGCGACCATGATCAGTGCCGTGCCGGTCGAGGCGTGAGTCTCGGCAACGCCGGACAGGTCGACCTTGCCGTCGCGCAGCAATGCCAGTGCCTCGGCGGCGAAGCTATCCCTGCCGACGGCGCCGACCATGCACACCGAGGCGCCGGCCCGTGCGGCGGCCAGTGCCTGGTTGGCGCCCTTGCCCCCAGGCGCGGTGGTGAAGGCCGAGCCGCCCACCGTCTCGCCGGGGCTCGGCAAGCGGTCGACCTTGGCGATAAGGTCGAGGTTGATCGAGCCGATGACGATAATCAAGCAAGGCCTCCTGGCAACGCAAATTCAAAATGTCGGAGCGTCCTTCGTGCGTCCGGGCGAACGCGGGCCGTTCCGATTGCGCGAAAGCTAACCTGTAAGGCCGCGGCTTGCCAGACCACGCGAGTGGTCCAGTCCGATTTGAGGTGTCGTGGCCTTATTCGCAGCGCACGGTGACCGTGCCCTGATAGTTGCCGGCGGGAAAGATACCGCTCGATCTGGTGGCGGTGAGGTCGACCTGCATCGTGTGGGTGCCGTTGGTAACCCTCTGCGGCACACTTCCAGTGTTGTCGACCCCCAAGCCATCGAGGCGGAAGACCGAAGCGAAGGTCACGTTGGTGCCGCCGCCGCTCGGCGCGGACGAGAATGCGGCAGGCGCCGGTGCCGAAACCGAATAGCAGTCAAGCAAGTTAAGCAATGAGCACAACAGCGAGCTTGCCACCACGGTGGCGCTGGCACTCGATCCGCCTGCCTGTTTGGAGCCCAGTATGCTGATGGCGGGATTGGCCTTCATCGTTCCGGACGCCCCGACCATGATGGTGCAGGTGCCGATGATCGCTGCCTGCACCGGAAGGCAGGAACCGGCAAGTGCAGCCATCGCAAGCAGCGCGCGGCTACTGCTTCTTCTTTTTCTTGCCATCGCCATTTCCGGTCCTGATGCTCCAGCCTTCGTTGGCCCACCCCGGTGACGCGGCCGTGGAAGCGCTGGCAGCCACGCTCGCCGTCTGGCCGTCGGCGCCGAGGCCCATTTTGAGGAGCTTCAGTTCCAGTTGCAGGCGCTCGACCTCAAGCTCGTAGAGACGGCTGCAATCGACGCGCTTCGGCGTGCGCCCGATCGGGATCACCACCCGACCATAGGTGGCAACGCTGTTGTCCGATTGGCTGTTGCCTCGGATGACGCCGAGATCGACATAAGCGCCGGAACCGGAGACGGCGGAACGGCAAGTGGTGCCGTCCGCGGCATGCACCTCGTCCTGACCTTGGGGCAAGGTGACGCCGGGCAGGTTGAAGCCGCTCTCATTCTGGTTGAGGTTGTAGACGTCCTCGGCCCCGGCTGGCGAGGCACCCGCCCAAGCAGCCGCGAGCGCCAGTGTCAGGACTTGCGGCGCCCAAAAAACTTTCCGCATATCTGTGCCCTTATCTGCGTCTGTTGATTGGGAAAGGGGATGCTTTCGGTACAGATACGCACTTTACGCTCGGCAGCGCCGTCAAAAGGCACAACCACAAGGACAGAACGGGAGGCCTGGGAAGCCAGTTGGAAGACATTTGGAGAGACCCTGGCATCTACCGGCTGGAAATCCTGATCGTAGACATGGATTTCGACCCGGATCTTCCGGTCGTAGGGATTGGCGGGGAAGACGCGAACTGCGAAGACGTCGGTGAAGCTGTTGATCTCGCCACGCATCGGCGACATCGATTGGGCCTCGGCGGCAATGGGCGCCAATCCGACGGCCAATGCCGTCGCCAGGATTCGAGCATGTTTCAACGACCCCTCCTTCGCCACGCGTCATTCGCAGCGCAGCGTTACCGTTGCCTGATAATTGCCGTTGGCGAAGCGATTGCTGCCGCCTTTGGTTCCTGCGAGGTGAACCGAGACGAGATCGGCGCCGGGTGTGGTGATGCTGGTTGCCGAGCCGGTCTCGACGATGGAATGCGCGCCGGCGGCGGAGTAGGTGGGCGTCCAGGTCGTCGACGTGCTGTCGGCGGATGGCACCGTCATGGTGGTGACCGGATCGACGCTGAGCGACACACCTCCGGTCGTCGTCAGCGTCACGGTCCCAGCCGAGCCGCCGCTGTTGTGGGAACTGAGGGACTGGAGATCGGGACTGGCCGTCATCGTACCGTTGGTGGCCACGACAAGTGTGCAGGTGGGCGCGATCGTGCCGTTGAAGATGACATTCTGCGTCGCGGCCAACGCGGCCTCGTCGATGCTGGCAACCAGCAGAGCTGCGCCGCAGGCGGCGCGAAACAATGTCATCGGGACCTCCTATTAAGCCGGATCGTCCGGATTAATACGAGGGCATCATCACTTTATCGTGGTTAATTTAGAGTTACCTAAAATAAAGGCTCAAAATAACAACTCTGGGAACCGGAGGTTGCCCTCGGTTGCAAAGGCGGAAACCACAGTGGAAATCGCGCTTATACTTAATAACGCCGATTTTCTTCGTAATATCGAGGAAAATCGATATTACGATACCTGCCCGGCTTCCCAGCCCAGAATGGCGCGCTTGCGGGTCAGGCCCCAATGATAACCGGTAAGGTCGCCTGATTTACCGATGGCGCGGTGACAAGGCACCACGAAAGAGAGCGGATTGGCGCCGTTGGCCGCACCGACCGCCCGGCTGGCGGACGGTGCGCCGATGCTGGCCGCAATCGAGGAATAGGTGCGGGCCTTACCCATCGGGATCTTGAGCAGCGCCTCCCAGACGCGAACCTGGAAGTCTGTGCCGATCATGACGACATGCAGCGGCTGGTCGGGGCGCCACAGCGTCGGATCGAAGATACGGGCGGCATAGGGGCCGGTAGCAGTCATGTCCTCGACATAGATGGCGTTCGGCCAGCGGCTGGACATGTCGGCGAAGGCGGAGCGTTCCTCGCCGGGGTCGCTGAAGGCGAGGCCGGCGAGCCCGCGCTCGGTGGCCATGATCAGGGCGGTGCCGAATGGGGAGGAATGGAAGCCGTAGCGGATGGTGAGCCCGGCGCCGCGTGTCTTGTAGTCGCCCGGCGACATCGCCTCATGCGTGACGAACAGGTCATGCAGCCGGCCCGGGCCGGACATGCCCAGCTCGAACGAGGTCTCCAGCAGCGGCATGCCGGAATCGAGCAGCCTGCGCGCATGGTCCAACGTCACCGCCTGCAGGAAGGCCTTGGGCGACAGGCCGGCCCAGCGGGTGAAGAGTTTTTGCAAGCCTGTCGGCGTCTCGCCGACCTCCTCGGCCAGCTCTTCGAGGGAAGGCTGATCGCGATAGTCGAGACTGATCTTCTCGATGGCACGGCGCACGATTTCGTAGTCGCTGCCTTCAGGCGTGATGTCCTTTTTGAGGACTGCTGTGTGTGTGCTCATGGAACTGTCTCCTTGAGCCGGAATATCGCCCCTCGGGGCGTCGATCGCCACCCGAAACTTGCTTTCCTGCGGCGCATACCCAGATAGACACGGGATTCGAGCCCAGGAGCCGCTCGTGGCTGGCGAAAAAGTACATTTAACAGGCGAGAGGGAGACCTTGCTGCTGACGCTCTACGGCAAAGCGCTGGAGAGCCGGTTACCGGATTCGCTGCTCGGAGATCGCTTGGCCGATGAGGCGGTGCACAAGATCGACTACGACTTCTCAAGGCTGAAAGTCGACGGCAACCTCGGCGTCGGCCTGGCCATCAGGGCAAAAACGCTGGACGTCCGCGTTGAGGACTTTCTCGCCAGAAATCCCGACGCCATCGTGCTGCATCTGGGGTGCGGGCTCGACACGCGTATCTTTCGCGTCGATCCTCCGTCAGGTGTGGACTGGTTCGACGTCGACTACCCCGAGGTGATCGATCTCAGACGCAAGCTTTATCCGCCGCGCGACCATTGCCATCTGGTCGCTTCGTCGGTGATCGAACCGGATTGGCTGGCACAAGTGCCCCGCAATCGCCCGGCAATCGTGGTGGCGGAAGGGCTGACGCCCTATCTCGCCGCCGATGAAGGGCCACGCCTGTTTGCGCGGCTCGTTTCGCATCTTGCCAGCGGCGAGCTGATCTTCGACGCCTACAGCAATTTCGGCCTGAAGCTGCTTCGCCTCAATCCAACCATCAAAGTAACGGGCGCAGAGGTTTACTGGGCCATCGACGATCCACACGAACTCGAGTTGACCGTTCCGAAGTTGAGGTTCGTCGAAGATATCTCGGCCTACAAGCCTGAACATGCCGCTCGCATGGGCTGGTCCGCCAAATTGTTCATTCGCCTTTGGAAGTACATTCCGGCCTTGCGGAAAATCGGCAGGCTGTTGCGCTACCGGTTCTGAAACACGGGCTCAGCGTGCCTTGGCGGTCGCCAGCGCTCGCGAAAAGGCGGTGGCAAAACTCTCGCGGGAATCGGGGTCCAGGAACGATCCTATCGGCACGTTCTGGCCTTCGCCTTGCACCGCCATCCCTGTGATGCCGATCTCGGCACGACGGGCCACCGAAAACCGCGCCCAGAACGGATTGAAGCGATGCGCTTCCGATTTGCCGGAAGGTGCCGTCTTGCGGATGTCGAGGCTGGTGCGCGAGACCGAGACTTCTTCGCGTGCGCGAGCGGCACGATAGTTGATGCGAAAGGCGATGTAGACGGCGGCCACGTCGAGGCCGAAGAAGCCGAACACCGGCCAGGCGCCGCGCGACAGGAAAAACGCGCCTGTCACCAGCCAGCCGAACAGCAGCGCGCCCATCAGGACGAAGAAGCCTGTCCGGCCCAGAGACCGGTGCGGGGTCAGTAGCGCCTGAAAGAATGGCTCGTCGGCCTGAAACGAGGCGTTTGTGTCGCTCATGAGGGGATATTATAGGAGGGAAATGGCAAGTCCCAAGTCCAAAGATTCTTCCCTGTCCAAAAAAGAGCTGTTGCCCGCACCACGCGATGGTTCGAACGCAAAGCCGCGCCCGCGGCCGGCGCGAGGCGCGTCACGCTACAGCCCGGCCGAAGTGAACGAGATATTCCGGCGCTTTTCCGTCCAGCGGCCCGAGCCGAAGGGGGAGCTCGAACATGTCAACGCCTTCACGCTGCTGGTCGCGGTGGTGCTGTCGGCGCAAGCGACGGATGCAGGGGTCAACAAGGCGACGCGGGCGCTGTTCAAGGCCGCCGATACGCCGCACAGGATGCTGGCGCTGGGGGAGGCAAGGGTCGGCGAATATATCCGCACCATCGGGCTGTGGCGCAACAAGGCGAAGAATGTGATTGCGCTGTCGCAGGCGCTGATCCGCGACCATGGCGGCGAGGTACCCGATAGTCGTGATGAATTGGTCAAGCTGCCCGGGGTCGGGCGCAAGACCGCCAATGTCGTGCTCAACATGGCTTTCGGCCAGCACACGATGGCGGTCGACACGCACATTCTGCGCATCGGCAACCGGCTAGGATTGGCGCCCGGCAAGACGCCGGAACAGGTCGAGCAAGGATTGCTGAAGATCATTCCGGACGAATATATGCGCCATGCACATCACTGGCTGATCCTGCATGGCCGCTACGTCTGCAAGGCGCGCAAGCCGGATTGCCCGGCCTGCGTCATCGCCGACATCTGCAAGGCCGAGGTCAAGACGACCGATGTGCCGGCACCGCTGGTGCCGATCGCACCGCTCGACCCGGTCGAAGAGGTTCAGGACCGAAGCGGAACGACAGCGTAATTCAACTCTCCTCCACAAACACCTCTTCGCGCTTTTTCTTGACCGCCGGCAGGAAGACGACGGCGAGCACGGCGAGCGCGATGAGCAGCAGGCCGGCGCTGATCGGTCTGGTCACGAAAGTGCTCGGGTCGCCGCGCGAGAGGATCATGGCGCGGCGCAGGTTTTCCTCGAGCAGCGGGCCGAGCACGAAGCCGAGCAGCAGCGGTGCCGGTTCGCAGCGCAGCTTGGTCAGGAGGTAGCCGAGGAAGCCGAAGAAAGCGACGGCGTAGAGGTCGTAGACGTTGCTGTTGACGCTGTAGACGCCGATCGAGCAGAACGCCATGATGATCGGGAAAAGCACGTAATAGGGGATCGTCAGCAGCTTCACCCAAAGCCCGATCAGCGGCAGGTTGAGGATGATCAGCATCAGATTGCCGATCCACATCGAGGCGATGATGCCCCAGAACAGCGCCGGCTGTTCGGTCGCGACGTTGGGGCCGGGTACGATGCCCTGGATGATCATGGCGCCGATCATCAGCGCCATGACCGGGTTGGCCGGAATGCCGAGCGTCAGCATCGGGATGAAGGAGGTCTGCGCACCGGCATTGTTGGCCGATTCCGGCCCGGCGACGCCCGCGATGGCTCCCTTGCCGAACTCCTTCGGGTTTTTCGAGACGCGTTTTTCGACCGTGTAGGACGCAAAAGCTGCCAGGATCGCGCCGCCTCCCGGCAGGATGCCGAGCGCCGAACCGATGATCGTTCCGCGCACGATGGGCGCTGCCATGCGCCGAAAGTCCTCGCGGGTCGGCATAAGGCCGGTGACCTTGCGGATCATCACGGAGCGCTCATCCTCGTTTTCGAGGTTGCGCAGGATCTCGGCGACGCCAAAGACACCGACCGCCACCGCAACGAAATTCAACCCGTCGGCATATTCCCGGATTCCAAGCGTGAAGCGCGGCGTGCCGGTGTAAATGTCGGTGCCGACAATGCCGAGCAGCAGGCCGAGCACGACCATGGCCAGCGCCTTGACGATCGAGCCGTGGGCGAGCGCGACGGACGAAACCAAGCCGACGATCATCAGCGAAAAATACTCGGCCGCGCCGAATTTCAGCGCGATCGCCGTCAGCGGCGGGGCAAAGATGGCGACGAGGAATGTCGATACGGTGCCGGCAAAGAATGAGCCGATGGCCGCGATCGCGAGGGCCGCCCCGGCGCGGCCGTTCCTGGCCATCTGGTAGCCGTCGATCGCGGTGACGGCGGACGAGGATTCGCCGGGCATGTTAATGAGAATGGCGGTGGTCGAGCCGCCATATTGCGCACCGTAATAGATGCCGGCGAGCATGATGAGGGAGGAAACCGGGTCGCCGATCTGGAAGGTGATGGGCAAAAGCATGGCGATGGTCGCGGTGGCGCCGATGCCGGGCAGAACACCGATCAGCGTGCCGAGAAGGACGCCGATCAGGCAGAAACCGAGGTTGGTCAGCGACGTCGCCGTCGAAAAGCCGAGCGCGAGGTTGTCGAGCAGATCCATGCTCGTCGCCTCAGGATGCCAACCATGGGGCCAGCCACGGGCCGAAGCGGCGGAACGGCAGGCCGAGCGCGTAGCTGAAGACGAGGAACGCGAACAATGTCAGGCCGGCCGACAGCACGAGCGCGGTCAACGGCTTCATGCGGCGGCTGGCAAACGACGCGATCAGCGCCGTTAGGAAGATCGACGGGATGAATCCGAGGCCGTGCACCGTCAGGCCGAAGAAGATCGGAGCAGGCAGGATGAACAGCATGCCGCGCCACGCAATATGCCCGATCGCTTCGCCCTCGACGCGTACGGCCTGGACGAGAATGACGGCGCCAAGCAGGATCAGCACGATCGCCAGGACCAGCGGAAAATAGCCTGGCCCCATGCGCAACGCGGTGCCGATTTCGAGGCCGAGCGATTGCAGCGCGAACCATGCGCCGAAACCGATGAACAGGGCGGCGCACAGGCCGTTGGCCCTGTCGATCGCGAAAGGTTTCATGATGGTTCTCCCAAGACCGCAGTGGGTAGCGGATGCCGAGCGGAACAGGGGCGCCGGTGGCGCCCCTGTTCAAACCTCAGTCGGCGTACTGGCCGGCGGCTTCGATGATCGGCTTCCAGCGCGCGATCTCGCCTTCCAGCTTGGCCTTCAGTGCGGCGGGCGTCGCATCGGCCTCGGGCGACGGCTTGGTGCCGAGTTCGGCGAAGCGGGCCGCGACGTTCTGGTCCTTCAGCGCAACCTGCAGCGATTTCGACAGGCGTTCGGTGATCCCGGCTGGCGTGCCCTTGGGTGCATAGAGACCGTGCCAGATGCCGACCTGCACTTCGGGAAGGCCGCCTTCCACCGTCGTCGGGACGTCCTTCAGCACATCGAGGCGCTCCGGCGAGGTGACGGCATAGGCCTTGATGGTGCCGCCCTGGATCTGCTTGGTGGTGTTGGTCGTCTGGTCGCACATGATGTCGACCTGGCCGCCGAGGAGATCGGTCATGGCCGGGCCGGTACCCTTGTAGGGCACGGTGACCAGCGGCGTCTTGATGGCGCTCATGAACAGCATGCCGCACAGATGCGAGGCCGCACCGATGCCGGCATTGGCGACGGTTATGGAATCCTTGTTGGCCTTGGCGTACTCCACCAACCCCTTGAGATCGGTCGGCTCCAGGTCCTTGCGGCCGACGATGGTCATCGGCACCTCGGTGACGAGGCCGACATATTCGAAGGCGTTCAGCGTGTCGTAGGCGAGCTTTCTGTACAGCGTCGCACTTGTCGCCATGCCGATATGATGGAGCAGCAGCGTATAGCCGTCAGGCTCGGCGTTGGCGACGCGGCCGGCACCCAGCGTGCCGCCGGCGCCGCCGACATTCTCGACGATGACCTGCTGGCCGAGATCCTTCGACATGGCTTCGGCGACGAGGCGCGTGACCGTGTCGGTCGGGCCACCGGCCGCAAAAGGCACCACAACGGTGATGGTGCGTTCAGGATAGGTCTGCGCGCCGGCAGTGAACCCATAAAGCGTAACGGCCGCGGCAGCAGCCAGAGTGGCGACAAATCTTCTCATCGTGATCTCCTCCCGGGATATGAATCTCCAACCGCTGTGCGGAACTCCTCTCAACACCGGCTGCGCATGAAGCAACAACCAGGGCAAGCTAACAAATAGCAACTTGGCTCAAACGGCAAACTGCCAATATCCGCAAACTGTCCGGGCCCAATGGATGGAAGATGTCGGAGGGTGATTGCCATCCTAGTAGCCGTAGCCGCGCGCCATCGCCGCGGCGAAGACCGGGATGAGCAGGAAGATGAAAGCTTCGGCGCGGATATAGGTCTTCACGGATGCAAGCTCGGTCGCCGACACCTGGAACGAGGCATTGCCGCTCGCCTGCCTGTTCCAGGATATGAAGCGGACGGTCGGGATGATCGACAGCAGACCGACAGCGCCGAACGCCGCTATCTTGGCCCAGAACACCCAGTTGTAGACGTAGAATTCCCAGCCCTTGAGGCCATAGAAGACGCGGCCGATGCCGACGACGATGATCAATGCGGCGATGACGCCGTAATGGCGGTCGATGCCGGCGAGCCTCTTGAGCGTCGCAGCAGCACCCAGGTCGCCGCGGATCAGGACGAATTCGGCGCCGATGATCCCCGCCAGCGAAAACACCAGCAGATGATGTAAGATCGCAAGCACAAGATCGGTGGTGTCCATGCTCTTTCCCCGGGTTTGACGGCATCAATGCGCGCCCGAAAAAGGTCGCGCTGGCAGGTGTTGAATCAGCCTGCCGTGAAAAATAACACCGTCTTGCAAAATTCCCATAGCGGCGCCTGGATGATGGGCCGTGTTGCCCTGGCCCCTTGCGCCGCACCGGCGATTTGCTAAGCGCTGACGATTCGTGCGAGGCAGATCCCATGAACAATCCGCAAGCGACCAGCGCTCCTGTCATCGAAACGAAGCGAACCATCCTGCGGGCACACCGGCTGGATGATTTCGACGCCTATGCCGCGATGTGGACCGATCCCGTCGTCACCCGCTTCATCGGCGGCAAGCCGCGCACGCGTGAAGAAAGCTGGATGCGCTTCCTGCGTCACGCCGGCCTGTGGTCGCTGCTCGGCTATGGCTTCTGGGCGATCGAGGAGAAGGCGACCGGGCGCTTCATCGGCGAGGCCGGGTTTCACGATCTGAAGCGCGACATGGAACCATCGATCGAAGGCATTCCCGAGGCCGGGTGGGCGCTGGTTCCGGCCGTGCACGGGGCGGGCTTCGCCACCGAGGTGGTTGGCCGTGTCCTGGCGTGGGGCGAAGTGATTTTCGGGCGCGAGAAGACGGTCTGCATCATCGATCCGGAAAATGGCGCTTCGCTGAGGGTGGCTGCCAAGTGCGGTTACCGGGAAGTGGTAAAGACCACCTATCACGACGCTCCGACCATCCTGCTGGCGCGGTGACCTGAGCGGCGCGGTTGACCGCTGCGGGCGCCGGCATGATGGCGCCTGTCGCCAGCAATGATGACGAGGCGGGCCGCGCCAAGAACCGCCGTGTGGTTCTTGTCAAATTGAACTGAGCGAGCTTCCCAACCAGGACGCATTCTACGGCATGGCGTCCGCTGCCAGGCTTGCCTGCTCGAGCATTGAGGCGTCCTCGCCAAAGGCGCGGGTGGCGCGGGCCGCCGCCTCGAGCAGCGGACGCTTCATGCGCTGCAGAAATGCCGCGTCGACGCGCGTGCTTGGTCCAGCCAGGGTCAAGGCGCCGAGCAGCACGCCCCCTGGCCCGAACACCGGCGCCGACACGCCCCCCGTCTCGGGATCGCGGTCGCCGACGGCGAGACAGTTGCAGGTCTTGCGGATGGTCTCGTAGGGTTCGCCCTGCTGGCCCGAAAACGCTGCAAGCACGCGGCCGCCCGAGCCGAGCAGCAAAGGCAATACGTCGCCTTCTCGTATAGTATAGCGGATCGGGTGCTTGGATTCGACGCGGTAGAGACAGGTGCGGACGTCGCCCGAGCGAACATAGAAGGCAACGCTCTCCCAGCTTCGCTCGGAAAGATCGCGCATGATCGGCAGCAGGATATCGACCGCCACGACCGAACGCTGGTAGAGCGCACCGAGCCGAAAGGTCGCGGGTCCGACGCGGTAGCGCCCATTGTCGAGACGCTCGAGCAATCGTCCGCGCAAAAGGGAATTCGCAAGCCGCAGGATGGTGCTCTTGTAGAGACCGGTGCGCGCAGCGATTTCGGCCAGGCTGAGCGACCGGTCATCCGTGGTGAAGGCATCGAGGATGGCAATCGCCCGATCGAGTGCCGCAACACCTTCGGTGGACGCGTGGTCGATTTTCGCATCTGCCGATTTGCTTGGCGAGTCCATGGCGGTTCCAGTTTGAAGAAAGCCGAGCGACGCGACTGTGTCGCGCCGCCAAATCGTTCTGTCCAGTAGAATATCGTTTCCGTTGACAGAACTCCGTAACATCTGCTTGAAATCGATGACGGGTCTGGATGCAGGCGCGTTTTGGCGGGCACCGGAGGAGGTGTCGTGATTTGGAGGAATCCCATGCTGAACAGACGCAGATTTTTGATGAGCACCGCAGCCGCGGGCGCCGCCGGGCTGGTGGCGTCGCATCTCTCTCCCGCTTTCGCCGAGGGTGCACCCCAGATCCAGATTTTCGTGCCGGCGGCACCGGGCGGCGGCTGGGACCAGACGGGGCGCACCATCGATCAGGTGCTGCGCAGTGAAAAGCTCATCTCGGGTTCGCAGATCACCAATGTCGGCGGCGCCGGCGGCACTGTCGGGCTGCCGCAATTCATCAGCCAGTGGAACGGCAAGGGCAATTCCCTGATGGTTGCCGGCATGGTCATGGTTGGCGCCATCATCGCCAACAAGGCCGCGAACAATCTGACGCAAGTCACCCCGATCGCCCGCCTCACCGGCGAGTTCGAGGCCTTGGTCGTGCCGGCGGAGTCGCCGTTCAAGACGGCCGCTGATTTCGTCGCCGCGCTCAAGGCCGATTCGACAAAGGTTCCTGTCGCTGGCGGCTCGGCAGGCGGTTCCGATCACATCTTGTTCGGCTTGATTGCCAAGACCGTCGGCGTGCCGGCGACAAACCTGTCCTACGTGCCGTTCGCTGGCGGCGGCGAGGCGTTGTCGGCGCTGCTCGGCAACCAGGTCGCGGCTGGCATTTCCGGCTTTGGCGAGTTCTCCGAGCAGGTCAAGGCGGGTGCGCTCAGGCTGCTCGCCATCTCGGCTGACAAGCGTCAGGACGGCATCGATGCGCCGACGCTGAAGGAGGCCGGCATCGATGTCGAACTGTTCAACTGGCGTGGCGTCTTCGCACCGCCCGGCGTTTCCGACGCCGACAAGGCGGCGATGGTCACAATGATCGAGACCATGGCCAAGAGCGATGCATGGGCTACCGAGTGCAAAAACCGCAACTGGACGCCCATCCTTTTGACTGGCGACGACTACGCAAAATTCCTCACCGAGGACACGGCCCGCATCACCGCGATCCTCAAGGATCTAGGCCTCGCCTGATGTCTTCAGGGGGCGGTTAGATGCTGCCCCCTTCCCCACTTCGCCTGCCGCATGGACATATGATGCGGCGAAACTGCGGATGCGGCCGGCTGGAGGATGCCCGCCACTTTGGGAGGACACCGATGAGCACCAGCGACCATCAGGCGGCGCCCCCGCGCCTTGCCATGCCCGAATTGTTGATCGGCGTCGGGCTTCTCGCCTGCGCCGGGGCCGTAGCTTGGCAGACCCTGGCGATCCCGGTGTCGCCGCTCTATTCCAAGGTCGGGCCGACCGTCTTTCCCTATATCACCATGACCGGCATGATCGTGCTTTCGCTGCTGCTTATCCTCGCAGCGCTGCGCGGCGGCTGGCAGCCGGAGGAAGAAAAGGAAACGCCGACCGACTGGAAGGCGATGGGCATCGTCGTTGCCGGGCTGGTGGCAAACCTGGTGCTGATCCAGCCGCTCGGCTTCACCGCCGCCTCGGTCATTATGTTCGTTCTCGTCTGCTATGGCTTCGGCAGCAAGCGTACGCTGCGCGACATAGGGCTCGGTCTGATCCTGGCGCTTGCCGCCTATTTCGGCTTCGCCAGGGCGCTTGGCGTCAACATCGGTGCCGGTTTCATCGAGAACCAGCTGAACACGGTCATCGATGCGCTCATCACCATGTTGAGGGGCTGACGCCATGGAAACGCTCGGACATCTCGCGCACGGCTTCTCGGTCGCCTTCAACCCGGTCAACCTTCTGTGGTGCCTGCTTGGCACCACGCTCGGCACCGCCATCGGCGTGCTGCCCGGTCTTGGGCCGGCGCTGACCATCGCGCTGCTTTTGCCGATCACCTACCAGGTGGCGCCGGAAGCATCCTTCATCCTTTTTGCCGGCATCTATTACGGCGCCATGTATGGCGGTTCGACGACGTCGATCCTGCTCAACACGCCCGGCGAAAGCGCCACCATCGTCACTGCGCTGGAAGGCAACAGGATGGCGCGTTCGGGCCGTGGCGGTGCGGCACTCGCCACTTCGGCGATAGGCTCGTTCGTCGCCGGCACGATCGGCACGATGGGCGTCGCTTTCCTGGCGCCGGTGGTGGTCAAGTTCGCGCTGGCCTTCGGCCCCGCGGAATATTTCTCGCTGATGGTGCTGGCCTTCATCACCGTCTCGGCGGTGCTCGGCTCGTCTTCCGTACGCGGCCTGACCAGCCTGTTCGCCGGCTTCGTCATCGGCATGATCGGCGTCGACCTGCAGACCGGCCAGCCGCGCTTCACCTTCGGCATGACCGAACTGCTCGACGGCGTCGACGTCATCATCGCCGCCGTCGGCCTGTTTGCCGTCGGCGAGACGCTGTACATGGCCTCTCGCCGCTATGCCGGCAAGGACGAGATCGTGCCGCTGAAAGGCTCGCTCTACATGACGGCGGCCGAGTGGGGGCGTTCGTGGAAACCCTGGCTGCGCGGCGCTGCGATCGGCTTCCCGATCGGCGCCATGCCGGCCGGCGGCGCCGAAATCCCGACCTTCCTGTCCTATGCGATCGAAAAGAAGCTGTCGAAGCACAAGGAGGAGTTCGGCACGGTCGGCGCCATCGAGGGCGTCGCCGGCCCGGAGGCTGCCAACAATGCGTCCGCAGCCGGCGTGCTGGTGCCTATGCTGACGCTTGGCCTGCCGACCTCGGCGACGGCGGCGATCATGCTGTCGGCGTTCCAGAGCTACGGCATAAACCCCGGACCGCTGCTTTTGACGACCCAGGGCGACCTCGTCTGGGGGTTGATCGCCAGCCTGTTCATCGCCAACGTCATCCTGGTCATCCTCAACCTGCCGCTGATCGGCCTGTGGGTGCGGCTGCTGAAAATCCCGGCGCCGCAGCTCTATGCCGGCATCCTGGTGTTCGCCACGGTTGGCACCTATGGCATTTCGCAATCGCCCATCGACCTCGTCATCCTCTATCTCCTGGGGGCCGCCGGTTTCCTGATGCGGCGCTTCGATTTCCCGACCGCGCCTGTCATCATCGGTATGATCCTTGGGCCGCTCGCCGAAACCCAGTTCCGCCGGGCGATGACCATCTCGAATGGGGACTGGTCGGTGTTTTACACCCACAAGCTGTCGTTGACGCTGCTGACGCTCGCCTTCATCGGCCTCGCCGGCCCGCATATCTGGGCCTTCATCGAGCATCGGCGTCGGCGCGGACCGGAGCATGTGCCCGGCGATGCCTGATCGATCCATGACGCCATGACAGAACTGCTTTCCGGTATCCGCGTCCTCGACCTGACCAATGTCCTGGCCGGTCCCTACTGTGCCTATCAGCTGGCGCTGCTTGGCGCCGACGTGATCAAGGTCGAGGCGCCGCAAGGCGGTGATCTGGCCCGCCAGCTCGGCGGCTCGCCAAAGCTCAACAGCGCCGGCATGGGCGCCTCGTTCCTCGCGCAGAACGCCGGCAAACGATCTGTTGTGCTCGACCTCAAGAAGCAAGCCGATCGCGAGCGTTTCCTCGATCTGGTCGCCAGCGCAGACGCACTGGTGGAGAATTTCCGCCCCGGCGTGATGGATCGGCTCGGCCTTGGCTACGAGGCGCTGAAGGCGGTCCGTCCCGGCCTCGTCTATTGCGCGATATCGGGCTTCGGCCAGACCGGGCCAATGCGCGACAATCCCGCCTATGACCAGATCATCCAGGGCCTGTCGGGGATCATGAGCATCACCGGCACACCGGAAACGGCGCCGCTGCGGGTCGGTTATCCCGTCGCCGACACGCTTGGCGGACTGGTCGGCGCGTTCGCCATCGCCTCGGCGCTGGTGCGGCAGAAGACGAGCGGCGAGGGTGCCTTTCTCGACGTCTCGATGCTCGAATGCACACTTTCCGCCCTTGGCTGGCCGGTTTCCAATTATCTGACCGCAGGTATCGATCCCAAGCCGATGGGCAATGAGAACATGACGGCGGCACCCTCCGGTGCGTTTCGCACCGGCGACGGGCTCATCAACATCGCCGCCAACAAGCAGGAGCAGTTCGTGGCGCTGTGCCGGCTGATCGGCCGGCCGGAACTGGCTTCCGATACCCGCTTTGCCGAGCGCGAGACGCGCAAGCGCAACCGTGCGGCGCTTAAAGTCGAGATCGAGGACGCCCTGGCGGGCGCGCCAGCCGCGGCCTGGGAAGAGATGCTCAATCGCGCCGGCGTGCCTGCCGGCAGGGTGCTGACGATCCCGCAAGTGCTGGCCGAGCCGCAAGTCCTCGAACGCCAGGTGACCGCGAATTTCGACGATGTGGCTGGCATGGACAAGCCGCTGACCGTTCTGCGCGGCGGCTTCATGGTCGATGGCGTTTCACCCTTGCCGACAAAGCCGCCGCCGGCGCTCGGCGAACATATGGGCGAGGTGTTCGCCGACCTGCCACCCCGCGCCAAGACAAAGGCACGCGCATGAGCGGCACGGAGAAGAAGACGGGCCGTGAGCGCGGCGAGGAATGGTGGCAGACCGACATCATCGAGATGCGGCCTGGTGTCATCCGGCTGCGCGGCTACGAGATCCAGGATCTGATCGGCCGCGTCAGCTTCCCGGCTGTCATCTGGCTGATGCTGCGCGGCGAACTGCCCAGCGAGGACCAGGCAGAGTTGCTCGGCATCGCCCTGGCTGCCGCCGTCGACCACGGACCGCAGGCGCCATCGATCGCCATCGCGCGCATGGCTGCAACCTGCGGCGTCGGTATCAACAGCGCCATGGCCTCGGCTATCAACGTTCTCGGCGATGTGCACGGTGGCGCCGGCGAGCAGGCGCTTTCCCTCTATGGCGACATTGCCGTGGCAATCGATGCCGGGATGACGCTGAATGAAGCGGTCTCGGCGCGGCTCGACCGGTTCTTCGCCGAGGAGAAGGGCTATGTGCCGGGGCTCGGACATCGCTTCCATCCCGTCGACCCGCGCGCGCCGCGCTTGCTGGAGCTGACCCGCGAATTTGCCGCATGCGGTGCCGTCAATGGACGTTTCGCCGACATTGCAGAAGCGATCGAGGCGGATGTCGCGCGACGCAGGGGGAAAAAAATACCGCTCAACATCGATGGCGCCACCGCCGTCATCTATGGCGAACTCGGTTTTCCGCCGCCGCTGACGCGAGGGCTTTTCGTGCTGTCGCGCTCGGTCGGCATCCTGGCGCATGCCTGGGAGCAGTCGCAGCAGGCCGAGCGAAACAAGGGGCCGCTGCCGCGCGAGTGGCTGTGGGCCTATACCGGCACGCCGGTGCGGCCGCTTCCCGAAAGCGACGACCCCGGCGAGTGAGGCTTTACGCCTGGTCCACCTGCAAAGGCTGGGGGATCTTCAGCGTCTTCACCAACGTTGAAAGATCCGGCTCGTCGATGAGCATGGCCGCATCGGCTGGCGCCAGCCAGGCCCGCTGGCGTCGTTTGGCTTCCTGCCAGTCGGCCAGTTCCTCCGTTACCTCGAGCAGATAGACGATGACGTCGACGCGGACAAAGCGATTGGCCAGCCGCTTCCAGTAGGAATAGGTGCCCGCCGGCTGCTTCAGCGTCTTGCCGAGCACGCCGGCTTCCTCCTGCGCCTCGATGGTGGCCGCCTTGCGTCCGCTCTTGCCCTTCATCGGCCAGCCCTTGGGGACGATGAAGCGCCTGGTGGTACGCGACGTGACCAGCATAACCTCGATGTCGCCGTGCAGGGTCAGCCGAAAGGGAATAGCCGCTACCTGGCGGATCCTCTCGCCCTTCTTTGCCTTGCGTACGGCCTTCTTCTTGGTGGCTGCCATTCGTCAATCCAGTCGATGCAATGCCGCATAGCCCGACAAGGCGTCGTTGCAAACCAAAACTTTCGCATGTGCCGAAAGACACCCGAAATACCTAAGTCGGCTAAATAAACGAAAAAGACCTTGATGTCAGCGGCAATTGCTCACGGCGGTGGTGCCGATTATCTGGGTCTGGCAGCTTGGCTTGAGCTGCTGCACGACCGGTGGTGGTTGCTGAACGATCTGGCGGTCCTGGGCGCGATTCTGCTGCTGTTGCTGCTGATATTGCTGCCGTTGTATCCTGTTTTGCAGGATTTGCAGGTCGTTTTGCCGGATCAGCGCATTGTTGCCGGTAACGGAATTGAGCGCCTGCGCGGAAGCCGGCAGGCAAACGCCCGCCAGCACTGCCGTGGCCAGCATTGCCACTGTGAAGATCGTTGATGGCCGAAGTGCCGACATCCGCTCATTCCCGCGCAAAAACTCTGTCCTTTGATATAGGATGTTTGCGCGTCGATGCCATGGCCAGCGGGTCGAGCATCACGAAATCGGACAGTCCAATCGCATTGTTCTGCGATTCCGGCCACGAAACGGCAGATAGTCGTCATATGACGACTATGAAACGTCGGTGGCTTTGGTCAGTGTTCCCCACGTAAGTTTTCGGTTTCATCCGGCATAAGTTAATGTATTCTAATTGAGTCAGAGCTCCGCAAGTGGGAATGCGGATGCTCTGTTTAATGCATTGAACCTTATTGCACAGTGCCGGCATCCTTATTGCAATTGCATGAGCAGAGCATAGCGGTGGCGTCGGACTCAAGCAGGCATTGAGGGCGCGCCCCCGTAAAACGGGGGGTAAGTGCATGGCTTTGTTTTCAAAGCGTGGTGGCTTTGCCATCAAACGCGCGTTCGCGGTTTCGCATTCCGGTATCGACGCTGCCAATGCCCATATGGCAGAGCTATCCCAGCAAGCAGGGCTTGCCCGCCAAGCGTTGCCGGGCCGCTCGCCTTGTTCGTTCCGTGCGGCGCAAGCGTGGACTTTGTTTAAACTGGGACCGGTGGCATGGGCGCTAGAAGCGTCTGGCTCGGGTCGCCGTCGCCGGCCAGGTGTGATTGCCGGACGGTTGATGGTCCTTCTCGGCGCCACCGCGCTGATGGGTTTTCCGCTGATACAGGCGGCGCATGCTCAGTTCGTCATAGACAAGAACGGCCCGGATGCTCCGGACAGGGGACCTGGTGGCTTTGACGCAGATGGCGATAATGGCGATCCCGGCGGATCGATTACAAATGCGACTCCTGGAGCCGTAAACAACGCTCCGCAGATAAACGTCAACGCATCTGGATTTGGCGGCACGGCGAATGGCGGCGACGGCGGCGACGGCGGCGAAGGCCTGGCTGGAACGCCCATTGAAACCAATGGTGGTGAGGGCGGCAATGGCGGCGTTGGCGGATCCGTCGATGTTCTCAACAACGCCACGATTTCGACCGTCGGCTCGGGCCATCATGGACTCATAGCTTCCGCGATCGGCGGCGATGGCGGCAGTGGCGGCGGCGCCCTTCCGGCGATCGCCAACCTCGGCGGCGACGCCGGAAGCGGCAACGCCGGCGGCAGCGCCAACGCCGTTGCGTCTGGCACCAGCGACATCACGACGACGGGCGACTTCTCCTACGGCATCTTTTCCAACGCCAGCGGCGGCAATGGCGGCCAGGGCGGTGACAACATCGTCAGTCTCGGCGTCGATGCTGGTGACGGCGGTGATGGCGCTTCCGGTGGCACCGCATCGGCAAGCAACGCCGGCAAGGTGGAAACATCGGGATTGGCCTCTTATGGCATGCTGGTGCGGTCGGCAGGTGGTGTGGGTGGCAATGGCGCCGATGGCGTCGGCGTCGTCAGCGGCGGCGGCAATGGCGGCGGCGCCACTTTGGGCGGAAATGCCACGGGCAGCAATTCGGGCGGCATCATAACGCATGGCGATTTCGCCAGCGGCATGGC
>NZ_RZQL01000510.1 GCF_003997935.1 Mesorhizobium sp. M7A.F.Ca.US.006.01.1.1 | reverse complement strand
GCTTCGCAGGACAAGTCCCGACCTCCGCGCGAAGCAGGATGCCCTCCGAAGCCGTAGCGAAGGAGGGCTCAAACGCCTGAATTTCTTGCAAAACCCGCTGCGCGCTTCGCAGGACAAGCCCCGACCTCCGCGCGAAGCAGGATGCCCTCCGAAGCCGTAGCGAAGGAGGGCTCAAGCACCTGAATTTCTTGCAAAACCTGCTGCGCGCTTCGCAGGACAAGCCCCGACCTCCGCGCGAAGCAGGATGCCCTCCGAAGCCGTAGCGAAGGAGGGCTCAAGCACCTGAATTTCTTGCAAAAACGGGGTTGGCAGCTGCCCTTCGGCCAAGCAGGATACCCTCTCGCATTGGCAAGGAGGGGCTGGCTCATGTGGTATGTGTATCTTCTCGAGAGCGAGGTTGCGGAAGGCGGGCGTTATGTCGGCATGACGTCGGACCTGAAACGACGGCTTGCCGAGCACAATTCGGGAAAATCCAGCCATACGTCCAAATTCCTACCATGGCGGATCGTCACCTATATGGCCTTCTCGAATCAGGCCAAGGCAGCTTCATTCGAGCGTTATCTCAAATCCGGTTCAGGGCACGCTTTCGCCAACAAACGCCTTTGGTGATGGCCGCAGACTCGCCGAAAATCACCCACTTTTCCAAAAAAAGTATAGTAATAACAGATCGTTACTCCGGCTAAGCGGACGGCAGCTTCCGCAATTTCGTTCGATTCTGACTGGAGGTCAGAAAATGAACATCAAGAGCCTTCTCCTCGGCTCCGCTGCGGCCCTGATCGCAGTTTCCGGTGCGCGCGCCGCCGACGCCGTCGTCGTCGCCGAGCCGGAACCCGCTGAATACGT
>NZ_RZQL01000509.1 GCF_003997935.1 Mesorhizobium sp. M7A.F.Ca.US.006.01.1.1 | reverse complement strand
GGCCTTGCCCACACCATCGCTGCGCACGTCTCGGCTGAGTCCGGCCACCGTGGCCTGCTCGAAGCCCTCGGCCTGCCGCCGCTACTCGATCTCGGCATGCGGCTCGGCGAAGGCTCCGGCGCCTGCCTCGCCGTCAACATCGTCCGCTCGGCGCTGGAGTGCCATGCAAGCATGGCGAGTTTTGCCGAGGCGGGCGTTTCGGAGAAGTAGGAGACCAAACGCTCAGGCTTGCAACCAGATAAGCCTGTTTTCTCGCATCGCATAGCTTACCTCAATGGCTGGCTAAAAAACTAAGCCATCATGGATTTGACCGCGACCGAATGAGAAGCTAGTTTACTTTTGTGGCGAAGTAGCCGAGGCGGCGGGGCGAAGTACCGGACATTTAGGTGTCGATGGCGCATTTGTTGGAAACAGCAGATGTGACGGTGGGGGAAACCCCTCTACCGGAATCCCTGACTATTTAGCCCCGTCGCCGACTTCGTTCGTGAGGGGCAAGTGCAGAACGCGATAAGAGCTGAAATAAAGCGGCTAGCCGCCAGATCGTTTTCTAAGCAGAAGCGCCTTGAATATTCTGAAAAAGAATATCGTGACAAATTTGAAAGGCGAACGGGGATAGCCGCTGGTCTCCCGCCACCGGCAGCTCCAATTTACAAACACAAACATTTTGATCCTGCCTACTGTGCGCGGCACGCCAATTTCTTAGCGAAGACGATTTGGCACAAGGTATTGACCAAAACGTATCAGCCTGTAGCCGCCATCAACTACCAGATACCCAAACCAGATGGGAGCAAGCGCTCCATAATGGCATTCTCAATTCCCGATGCTGCGCTTGCCAATATCGTCCTCCGCCGGACTCGAGACAGG
>NZ_RZQL01000508.1 GCF_003997935.1 Mesorhizobium sp. M7A.F.Ca.US.006.01.1.1 | reverse complement strand
TTGCCAACGAGGCGAACCGACCCGGTCCGCATGCCTTGCGCCACAAGGTCAAGACGCGTGCTTCCGCCTTCGAACACGATGTTTGTCGGATCGCTGCCGGCGACGCGAAAAATGTCGCCCACCTTCGATCCGTGCTTCGACATGCCGATCTGGATTCTTTCGACGTCGCGCCTTTCGATCCCGGCCAGCCGCTCCGGCGTCAGCGGCGACAGGTCAAGGCGCTCCGGAGGCTCGGCAACCAGGGTGAAGGTCAGCGCCTTCATGGCAGCATATCCTTCAGCGAGTAGATGAATTTTCCGAGCTTGCCGCCATAATTGCCGGCGCTGATCCGAACCGCACCTCTCTTCGGTCCGAGCTGTATGACAGCCTTGATGCCGGCCTTCATCGCGGCGGCAACGGCTTCATTGGTCTCACCATCGATGACGATTTCCAGGACGGCGTTGATGTCGGAACCGAGTTCACTCGCGACGACGCCGCGCAGCGTCGGCGCATAGGCTTCGTTGGCCGAGGCGATCATGCCCTTGTATTTGCCACCTATCTTGGAACCCGAACGGGCAATGCCGCCCGGAAATGGCACGATGGCGCCAGGCACCATGCCGATCGCACCGACCGCGGCCTCGGCAGCGGCCAAAGCGTTGGCGCTGCTTTGCGCCATGACAAAAAAATTGCCGCCACCGACAGCTTCCTTCGTCAGCCCGGTCGTTGCTTCGCACAGGAACTCGCCATCCATGACGGGAATACGCCAGAAATGCCTGTCGCCGATCTTCTTGGAGATTTGCCAGCCGTCGCCGAAGTAGCGCAGCGCCGAACCGAGCTTGAGCTCGGCGCTGCCCTGCAGCCCGGCAAAGCAGGCGGAACCCGGCGAGGT
>NZ_RZQL01000507.1 GCF_003997935.1 Mesorhizobium sp. M7A.F.Ca.US.006.01.1.1 | reverse complement strand
GGCCTGGATCGCGTAGGAATCGATGCCATGCGTCTCGATCATCGCGACATTGGCGACATCGACCGCGCCGCCGCCGCCGCTGGAGCCGCCGCTGCCGCCGACACCGAGCGCGGTGATGCCGAGCGAGCCGCCGGAGCCGCCGCCGCCGCCGACCGACTGGGCGAAGATGCCCACGGAATCATCGGCATGGGTCAGGATGCCACCATAATTGTTGACGATGACATGGCCACCGGCGCCGGAAGCGCCACCGCCGCCGCCGATCGACAGCAGCGCGCCGGCGCCACCGCCCGAACCGCCGCCGCCGCCGACCGACTGGGCGAAGATGCCGGCCGAATGTCCCAGCTGAGGATCGACAATCGGACCATCGGCGCCCGGCGCCGTCGGCGTGGTGCCGAAGGTCTCGATCGTAGCCATCGTCACCTGGGACAGATCGAGCTTGCCGTTGGTGACGGTCACGGCGCCACCATTGCCGCTTGCACCAGCGCTGCCGCCAAGACCAACGGTGCCGACCGCGCCGGCCATGCCGTCGCCGCCATCGCCACCACCGCCGCCGATCGACTGTGCGTGGATGCCGTCCGACTTCTGGCCATGCGTGGTGATGATGCCCTCATTGCTGACGATGACGGTGCCGCCGGATCCACCGCCGGTGCCGCTGCCACCGATGGCGACCGAGCCGGAACGCTTGAGACTTGATGTGCCGAGCGGGGCCAAAAGAATTGTCGGGTCAAGCGGCACGTAGGGTATGGCGACAAGGCCGGTGGTGCCGATGTAGGCGTCGCCGCCCATGCCGCCGCCGCCGCCGATCGACTGGGCGACGATGCCCGACGACTTGTCGCCATGGGTGGTGATGAAATCGTAGTTGGAGACGTTGAC
>NZ_RZQL01000506.1 GCF_003997935.1 Mesorhizobium sp. M7A.F.Ca.US.006.01.1.1 | reverse complement strand
GGAGTTGCTCGCGCCCGCAATGTCGACCGTGAGGGTGCCGGCGCCGTTGTTGAGGATGTTCGCCGCGTCGCCGGTCCCGCCGACGAAGCCGCCGACGCCGGTCACCGAGATGTCGCCGCCGCCGCCGGTCCCGCCGATCAGGGTCAGGCCGTTGGTCGCCCCGGTCACTGCCTCGAGGACGCTTACGCTCACTGCATTGTTACCGGTCGCCACAATACCCTCGGCGAGGGTGCCGGTGATCGTGCCGGTGGCAGTGACGCCAACCGTGCCCGTGCCATTGTTGGTGGCCACGATGCCCGTCGTGCCGGAGACATTGTTCGCGCTCATGTCAACCGCGCCCGCGCCAGCTCCGGCGTGCCAGGCTACGATCGCCGTGTTGCCGGTGGCGGTGACATCGCGCGCTGCCACTATTACATGGCTGCCGACCGATGCGGCAAAGATGCCGTTGCCGGTGGTCGCGGCAATTGGACCCCCTGCGACCACCGTCGTCCTGCCCGTGCCGAGATTCTCGGCGTCGATGCCGAACCGGGCGTCAATCGACCCGTTGGTGGTCACCTCGATATTGCCGGTTGCCGCACCTGGAACGATCACCGCCACCAAACCGGCGTTACCCGCCTGAAGGTCGCCATTGGCGGTCACCGCGATGTTGCCGGTCAGCGACTGGCTCTGCGCATCGATCGCATCTTTGCCGAGCGCCAGTGCGGTCACAGCACCCGTGGTGACGCCAATGTCGCCGCCAAGCGCTGTATCGCGAACGTAAATGCCATGGCCGCCGGCGGAGTTGCTCGCGCCCGCAATGTCGACCGTGAGGGTGCCGGCGCCGTTGTTGAGGATGTTCGCCGCGTCGCCGGTCCCGCCGACGAAGCCGCCGACGCCGGTCACCGAGATGTCGCCGCCGCCGCCG
>NZ_RZQL01000505.1 GCF_003997935.1 Mesorhizobium sp. M7A.F.Ca.US.006.01.1.1 | reverse complement strand
GCGCCGCCGATGAGGAAGGTCAGTGTCTTGCGATCAGGCAAAGCTGTCGCGCAGGCTGGTCGCGGTGCCGGTGAAGCGGCCGCGCACCACGCCGACGACCGCGCCGAGCACCAGCCAGAACACCAGATTGGTCACGGTCACCGCCACCACGAACTGGTGATGCAGCCCTTCCGGAATCGTCGTCTCGTAACTGTCGGGCTGCGGTGCACCGACAACATGCGGTGCGACCATCAGCAGGACGGCAAGGATCGCCAGCGGCAGCGACTTGCGGAACGCGATCAGGCCGAGACCGGCAGCGGTTGCCGCCACCGTTGCCCACCACCAGATCTGGCGCTGGGTGAGATCGGCGGCCGGCATGGCCGGCAGTTCCGGCGGCAGGCCGAGGCCCGGTGCCAGCGTGAACACGGCAAAGCCGGCCAGGCCCCAGAACACGCCCTGGCGCCAACCACCTATGCCGCCAGCGAATTCGGAAACCGCGACCAGGATCAACGCGAAGCCAATGCCGGTGACGATGTTGGCAAGCACGCTGAACGCGAAACGCTCGAAACCGTCTGCCGGCGTCCAGCCTTCGTCTGCCGGAGCGGCTTCCGCCGCAGCCGGGGCAGCGGAGCTCATGGCATCTCCCGCCGGAGCAGTTGTGCTCATGGCACTGCTATCCGTTGCCGCCGGGGCGGCGTGGTCATGGTGATGCCCGCCGCCCGCCTGTTCGTAGACTTCCGCCTTCAGGATCAGCGGCACGGTGGCGTAGGCCTGCAGGCAGGCGAGGACGACGCCAGCCACGAGCCCTGCGATCGCCGCGATGAACACGACGTTGCGAAACAGGTTCATGATGTCAGCCCCTCGTCAGTGGCAGGGAAACGCCATCGAGTGGCGATAATCGTGAGCCGCATTGTGGACCGCATCGATATGCGAG
>NZ_RZQL01000504.1 GCF_003997935.1 Mesorhizobium sp. M7A.F.Ca.US.006.01.1.1 | reverse complement strand
GTAGGGGAGTAGGGGAGTAGGCAGGACACTCGAGGCAATTCACATACTGCCTTACTGCCCCTATTCCTTATCGCCCTACATCTTGTCGATCACCGACTGCACGCCCTCGGTCGGGGCGTCGACGGACGATCCGGCTACCATGATGGCGGCGACGATCGCTTCGGGGTCGTCGACGACCAGCGGCTTGACCCGCTGCGCGGTGTGGATGAAGCCTTCGGCGGCCATGTGATCGAGCAACGCCAGCATCGGATCCCAAAATCCTTTGACATTGGCGAAGACGATCGGCTTGCGATGATGGCCAAGTTGTCCCCAGGTCATGATCTCGACGATCTCCTCGACCGTGCCGATGCCGCCCGGCAGTGCCACAAAGGCGTCGGATTTCTCGAACATCTTGTGTTTGCGCTCGTGCATGTTGTCGGTGATCAAGAGTTCATCAAGCCGGTCAAGCGCGGTTTCGGTCGCCTCCTTGTTGATCAGGAAGCGCGGAATGATGCCCGTCACCTTGCCGCCGGCCTTGAGCGCGCCTTCGGCGACGGCGCCCATGATGCCTTTGGTGCCGCCGCCATAGACCAGCCGCAGTCCCGCTTTGGCAATCGAGCGCCCGAGCAGGTGTCCGGCCTTGATATAGGTTTCATCGCGGCCCGGAGACGAGCCGCAATAGACGCAGACGGATCGAATCGTATTCATGCAGATGATTGGTGATTGGGTCTGAAAGCGTGGTCAAGCCCCAAGGGTCAACAAGCTCGGGCTTTTTCTTGTCGGCCCGTTTTTCTTGTCGGCATTGGCAAAACAGGCTAGACCGGCGTTAGGTGGCTAAGGGGTAGGGAAATATGGCAATTAATCCACTGAAGGCGTTCCTGTTCGCGGCGGGTGGGACCGTCGCGGCCGCGGGAAACGCCTATGTAGCGGGCGCACTCGACCCGTATC
>NZ_RZQL01000503.1 GCF_003997935.1 Mesorhizobium sp. M7A.F.Ca.US.006.01.1.1 | reverse complement strand
GCCCTGACCGTCTCGGCCTCGCCGGCCGCTCCGCCTTTGCCGCCGATGCCGATGGTCGCAGCGATAGCGCCATTGAACGAAAAGCCGCCATTGCCGCCGCCGCCGCCGATCGATTGAATGATCAGGCCAGCGGAGTCGGCGCCGTGGGTTGTGATATTCGTGGTGGTGGAGTTGTAGACGACCTTGCCCGCGGCGCCGCCGCCCGCGCCACTGCCGCCGATGCCGACGGTCAGGCCAAGGCCGACACCGATGACGCCGCCGCCATTGCCGCCACCGCCACCGATCGATTGCACGATGATACCGGCCGACCTTTCCTTGAAGGTTTCGACCGAACCATTATAGGTCGCATCGACTGCCTTGCCCGCGCCTGCCGCGCCGCCGCCACCACCGATGCCCAGATTGGCGATCGCGCCAAACGTGCCGACGAAGCCGCCATTGCCGCCACCGCCGCCGACCGACTGTGCCAGGATGCCGACCGACTGGTCGCCATGCGTTTCGATGTTGCCGGTCGAGGTGACGGTGACCGAGCCTGCTGTCTGGCCGGTGCCGCCACTGCCGCCAACGGCAACCGAGGCGCCCAACGCACCCGTGGTGAATGTACCGGCAACGCTGAAGCCGCCATTGCCGCCGCCACCACCGATCGACTGCGCCAGGATGCCGGCGGCCTGTTTGCCGTAGGTGGTGATGTTGCCGTAATTGTTGACCTCGACATGCTTGCCGATGCCACCCGTCGCTCCGCTGCCACCGATGGAGACCGAGGCGGAGCCGCCAGCGCCCTCGAAGGAACCGGAACCGCTCAGTGTCACGGCGAAGCCGCCATTGCCGCCGCCGCCGCCGATCGATTGCGCCAGGATGCCGATCGAGCCGTCATCGATCGTCAGGATGCTGTTTTGGGTGACGACGCTGCCGACTTTCTTGCCGTTGTTGACGGT
>NZ_RZQL01000502.1 GCF_003997935.1 Mesorhizobium sp. M7A.F.Ca.US.006.01.1.1 | reverse complement strand
TTTCTACAACTGGCCCGAACAGATCAAATCGCTGATCGAGACCGAAAAACCTGCCGCCGTGATCGTCATGCTGGGTTCCAACGACCGCCAGCAGATGAAGGTGGGCGACGTGCGCGAGCAGCCCCGCTCTGAAACCTGGACCAAGGAATATGAGCGCCGGACCGAGGCGTTCGGCAAAGCTATCGCGGAGGCAAAGGTACCCTTCCTATGGGTCGGCATGCCGGCGTTCCGGGTGCCGAAGATGACCTCCGACATGCTGGCCTTCAACGACATCTATCATCAGGCCGCTGAAAGCCATGGCGGTGAATTCGTCGACGTCTGGGACGGCTTCGTCGATGAGAACGGCGCCTTCGTCACCAGCGGCCCCGACATCAACGGCCAACCGGTGCGGCTGCGCGCCGATGACGGCATCAACGTCTCGAGGGCGGGCAAGCGCAAGCTCGCCTTCTATACCGAAAAACCGTTGCTGAAGATCCTCGGCCTGACCGCGCCGGGAAGCGTGGTTACGCCGTCCGCTCCGGCGGGCGCCCCTGTCGAGGCGCCTGCGCCGGCCGCGGCACCCATCGTCATCGACCGCACCGCGCCGATGCTGCTCAGCGATCCGGCACTCGACGGCGGCTCCGAGCTGCTTGGCGCGGCCCCGCCGGCGAAGGCAAATCCGGACCTGCCCGGTGAAAAGCTGGTGGTCGAGGGCAAGGCACCGATTGCCTCGCCCGGCCGCGCCGACGATTTCTCATGGCCGCCGAAGGCCGCAGCCACGACCGACACCACGACCGCGATCAATCGTTAGCATCGCAAAGCGGCTCTGAGGCTGGGCTCAGCGAGGTAGAACGCTCGACCCCATCAGTGCCTCGTCGATCGAGCGCGCCGCCTGGCGGCCCTCGCGGATCGCCCAGACGACCAGCGACTGGCCACGACGCACGTCGCCGGCCGCATAGAGC
>NZ_RZQL01000501.1 GCF_003997935.1 Mesorhizobium sp. M7A.F.Ca.US.006.01.1.1 | reverse complement strand
GTAAAATATCGATTTTATTCAGATACAGAGTAGACAATCGTTGGCGTACGCTTTATCGGCGTATGCTTATTCTTATTTGGCGTAAGGCACGGCGACCCGAGGGATTAGCCCAACCCGTCCCGGGTGAGGCTGACAACCAGTTGGTCGATGCCCGGATCGTCGAGACTGATGACATGCGCCATGCTGATGGCATCCCTTGCGTGGATGTTGGCAATGTCGCGCCGCATGATGACGGACACGAATGCCGGGCCGGCCTCCGTCAGAAGCATGGCCTTGCCCATCAGCACCGGTTCGGAGATGGGAGCCCATTGCACGGAGATCAGCGAGGGCTCTCCGGTCTGGCGGCGATTGATGCCGCTGAAATAGATCCAGTTCAGCCGCGAGATCGCCACGCCATAGTGATTGCCGCGCGCTCGTGCCCAGGTCGATCCCCGGCGCTCCGACCATCCGGTGACCCTTCGGAAGGTGACCAGTTCGGCTTCGCGCCGCACGAAGGTCACCGAGCGCACCAGGAGGTCGAGGCGGCCCGGGATCGAGAAATAGGTGAAATAGGTGCCGCCCGCGATCGAAGGACTGGGAGGGCGGATCATCTGGTTGAACAGGCTCTCGGAAACCGGCGGCAGGCCGCGCATCGCTGGCTCGGGTGCGCCGGGATCCTGGTACAGTTCGGCCTCGTCGATCCGAAAGTAATCGCATATCAGCTTGGCGGTGGCCTTGTTGGGAACGGTCTGCCCTTGCAGGTAGCGCTCGAACTGCGTGCGATTGATGTGCAGCTCACGGCATACCGCGCTTACGGAGGCATGATCCTTGCACAGCCGTCTAAGATTTGCAGCGAGATTCTCGCGAATTGACACGTCTTTGCTTCCGCAGGCGGATTTTTCATTTCGACTCGAAATCCATATAGCGTCTCCGGTCGCCCCCGCCGAAACGCCCTGGTCACAACGCACA
>NZ_RZQL01000004.1 GCF_003997935.1 Mesorhizobium sp. M7A.F.Ca.US.006.01.1.1 | reverse complement strand
TCGCTGCGCCCCGTCATCGGCGGCGTCATCGTCGGGCTGCTAGGGCTGATCACGCCGCAAGTGCTGTCCAGCGGTCATGGCGCGCTGCATCGCGAATTCTCGATGAATTACGGGCTGGCCGTGGTGGCCAGCGTCTTCGTGCTCAAGCTGGCGGCGTCGGCGGTCTCGCTGGGCTCGGGTTTTCGCGGCGGATTGTTCTTTGCCTCGCTGTTCCTCGGCGCGCTGCTCGGCAAGGCGTTCGCGGATGTGATGATCGTCGTCTCGCCGGCAACCGGCATCGACCCTGCCGTCGCCGCCGTCGTCGGCATGACTTCGCTCGCCGTCGGTGTCGTCGGTGGTCCGCTGACGATGACCTTCCTGGCGCTGGAATCGACCCGCGACCTGACGCTGACCGGCGTCGTGCTGGCGGCCTCGATCATGTCGGCGATCCTGGTGCGCGAGACCTTCGGCTACTCGTTCTCGACATGGCGCTTCCATCTGCGCGGCGAGACCATCCGCAGCGCCCACGATGTCGGCTGGATGCGCAGCCTCACAGTCGGCTCGATGATGCGCAAGGACATCAAGACCATCCATGCTTCGACGACGCTGGCGGCCTTCCGCAAGGAGGTGCCACTCGGTTCAGCCCAGCGCGTCATCGCCGTCGATGCGGGCGACCACTATGTTGGCGTGCTGATCGTGGCCGAACTGCACAGCGATCCTTCCGATGGCGAGGTGCCGGTGCGCGATCTTGCCAAATACAAGGACGCGGTGCTGGTGCCGAGCATGAACGTGCAGGCCGCCGCGGAAACATTCCAGCGGGCGGGCGCGGAAGAACTCGCTGTCGTCGAGGATTTCACCGACCACATCGTGCTGGGCCTGTTGACCGAAGGCCACCTGATGCGGCGCTATGCCGAGGAACTCGACAAGGCGCGCCGGGATCTGTCGGGCGAGGGGTAGCGGGAAGGCTGGCTGGCAGGCGGCGAAAGGAAAAAAGTGCACTGTCACCGTAATTCCAGGTTCGATAAATCAAGGCCGGGTTAGAGATCATTGCCGCCGCGTCATCACCGTGCTTCATTGCGAGCCTATGGAACTGGCTCGCGATAGCTTCCTTCACTCCTGGCGGAGCCTCGGCCTGCGGATACTTCCGCATGGCAGTGGCTATCCGTTGACCATTGCACTCGGATCTGGTCTTGCCTTCGGCACCTACATGGCGCTGGCAGATGCCTTGCTGTTTCGCAGCGCCATCCCCGAATGGCAGACCAAGGTGGTGGCAGGAATCTCGACTGTTGAGCGGATCGCCTTTTTCGCGCCTAAGGCCATCTTCGACGAACTGAAATTCCGCCTCATTGCGGTGTCCGTCCTGGTCTGGATATTGACGACAATGGCGGGCCGACGAGGCTGGTGCTTTTGGATAGCCATCATCTTCACGGCCCTGGTGATCTATCCGGTATTCCAGCATGGCTACCTGTCGACGCTGGCGCCGACGCCTTTGACCGTCCTGCGCGAAATCATGTTGCATGGCGGCGCCGGCATCCTGTGGGGCTATCTCTACTGGCGGCATGGTCTTGTCGCCTCGGTAGTCGGCCATGTCAGCGCGCACCTGGCGCTGCAGCCGTTGCTTGGATTGCTATTCTAGGAATACCACTTGTCGACCCGTCGTCATCGTGAAGAAACGGAGATCGGAATAGACTTCAACTGCGTCACGTCGCCGACGTACGATACGGCTGCCTTTCGGGCTAGCCGCGCGCCGGTTTCGCGGTGCGAGCAGGTAGGACAGCCGGAGCACGTGTCTCGCGCCCCCGTCGGCCGAAAGCCGCGCTGGGCGGATCGATGTTCATCTGTCGATGTTGGAATAAGCAGGCTAATGCGACGTTAATAGACACTCGGTTTTTGCTGAGAACGTCTGCTTCGAAACGAGCAACGCTGCAATCATCTGTCCAACTGTGCTGCTATAACCGCCGCATACCTTAGCCGATATGCATCAATGCTCGATCGGCCCCTTGGCCATCACAAGTGCCGTGCCGGCGGTGGTCGGGCGCTCGATCATGCGCCGCACACGGGGCGGTTCGTCGCCGCTGTGCAGCGCCCGGACGCGTTCGCCGATGACGGCGTCGGCATGGGTGATGCGTCCGTTGTGCCTGATATATTCGATCCAGGTCGGTGTGTGATAATGCTCGATCCAGACGGTGGGATTCTCGAGATCGCGCGCCAGCGTCCAGTTGCGGGCGCCGTCACGACGGCGGATGCGGCCACGTTCGGCCATGATGGCGAGGAACTCCGGCTCGTCCTCGTGCCGGATCACATATTCGATCATGATGGCGATGGGACCACTGCGCGGCTTCAGGTCAAGCGCCAAATGCGGTTCCTTGAAGCGATTGAGCGGGTCGAGGTTGAGCACCTGCTGTTGCGGCAGCGGGAGCAAAAGACCGATGGCGCCGCCGGCCAGCATGGCGACGCTGGCGGCGATCAGCGCGGTTTCGGCGCTATGCGCGTCGGCGACGACACCCCAGATCCAGCTGCCGAGCGCGATGCCGCCGAAGGTCGCGGTCTGGTAGACCGACAGCACCCGGCCGACCACCCAGCGCGGCGTCGCCATCTGCACCGTGACGTTGAAATGCGAAAGCGCGATCACCCAGCAGGCGCCGCCGACAAGCAGGCCGAGCGACGTCTGCCAGGCATGCTGGCTGACGGCGGCATTGAAGGCGCAGACGGCGAAGCCGGCGAAAGCACAGCGCACCATCGTCTCGCTGGAGAGCAACTGCCGCAGCCTGACGCTGATCAAGGCGCCGCCGACCGCGCCGATGCCGAAGGCGCCGAGCATGATGCCGTAGGTCAGCGCATCGCCCTTGACGACATCGCGCGCCACCAGAGGCAGCAACGCAAGCACGGCGCCTGCACTGAAGCCGAACGCAGCACCCCTGACCAGCACCTTGCCGATGTTGGGCGACATGGCGACATAGCGCAGGCCGGCACCCATGGCGGCACCCAGCGACTCACGCGGCAGGGTCGAGGCCGGCAGGTTTGGCTTCCAGCGCGCCAGCACGACGATCAGGCCGATATAGCTCACCGCGTTCGCAGCGAAGGCGGCCGCCGCACCGGCGGCGGCGACGATGATGCCGCCGATCGCCGGACCGACGCTGCGCGTCAGGTTAAAGCCCATCGAATTGAGGGCGACGGCCGCCGGCACCTTGTTGCGGGGAACGATATCGCCGACGGAGGCTTGCCAGGATGGGCTGTTGAGCGCGGTGCCGCTGTCAATCAGGAAGGTGAAGGCAAGCAGCGTCCATGGCGTGATCAGGCCTGAATAGGTGAACAGGGTCAGAAGCACCGACACCACCAGCATGAAGGTCTGGGCGACAAGCATCACCTTGCGCCGGTCGAAACTGTCGGCGATGGCGCCGGCTACGAGTGCAAACAGCATGATCGGCAAGGTGGTCGAAGCCTGGACCAGGGCTACCTGATAGGGCGAGGTGGCGATCGTGGTCATCATCCAGGCGGCGCCGACACCCTGGATCAGGCCACCGAAATTCGAGACGAGACTTGCGCCCCACACGGCGCGGAAAATGCCGTGACGGAAGGGCGCCAGCGCCGAGACGCTCTCGCTGTCCGGCTTTTCGTCAATCATTTGGGGTTCCTGCCATGTCGTGCCTGCTCGTCAGACAATCCGTTTGCGCAGACCGTTTGCCGAAAGTAGGGCATGGCGCCGCAAAGGGCAAAAAAGCTCATGGTCCAACAATGGGATAGAGGCGGTCCAGGCCTTGTCTGCCGTGGGTCCGGAGGTGCCGCGGGATCGGCGGCGTCTGTCTTCAGACAATTGCGAACGGCATCCCGCGGCACACGTTCCTGGAACAGGTTCAGAACCCGTTCTGGATGCGCTCGAAGATGACGTTGGTGAAGGCCGATATCTGGCTGCCGATGAAGGGGCCGGTCAGCGCCACCACCAGCATGATGGCGACGATCTTCGGCACGAAGGTCAAGGTGATCTCCTGCACCTGCGTCAGCGCCTGGATGAGGGCGATGCCGATGCCGACCACCATGGCGACAAGCACCACCGGAGCCGACGCGACGAGCACCGTCCACACCGCATACTGGACGATGTCGAGAGCGTCGGCCTCATTCATGGGACTGGCTCTCTGCCGAAAGCGTCAGCTAGCTGCCTTGACCGAAACTCCCGGACCGACCGCGACTTCGGTGCCGTTCTGCAGCACGGCGATGAGACCGTTGCTGGCGAGGCGCACCGAAGCCACGGTGCCCGTCGTCAGGCCGTCGGCGGAGGTGATCGAGCGCCCGATCAGTGCGTCGGCCTGCGACAGCGCCGAGGACTGCATGATCTGATTGAGCTTGGTGTTGGTCTGCACCGATTGCTCGACCTGAGAGAAGGTGGCGAGCTGGGCGACATATTGCGTCGAATCCATCGGCTTGGTCGGATCCTGGTTCTTCATCTCGGCGATCAGAAGCTTCAGGAAGGACTGGTAGTCGACCGCTGTCTTCGAGGTGGACGCCGTGGCCTGATTGGCGCCGGTCGGAATGGTCGTCGTCATGTCCACGTTCATCAGTATCGTGCTCCCACAGCCAACGGGCGCTCGGCACCCGAAACATCGTCATTACCACCCAGCGCGCGGCGTTCGAGCGGATAAAGCGCGCGGATCGCCTTCAGCGCCTCGTAGATATGATCCTCGCCGACCATGCGGTCGATCTGTTTCAGCGCGCTGCAGATCTGGGTGTCCTCGAAGCTTGCCAGAAGCAGCGGCAGCGAACGGCGGAACATGTCGCGCGCGGCGGCGGCGCCGGCCGGGTTCATCAGCATGACCTGCAGGATGAAATAAAGCTGCTTGAGCGGCGTCGAGGCATCGTCGGCCTGGATCACGTGGCTTTCGAGCAGGAACTGGACGTCGTTCATCAATTCGACGGTGACCTTGCGGTCGACCCGGATGACGGCGCCATTGATGTAGATCTTTTCGTTCGGCTTCAGCGATATCTTCAGCGTGTTGGTCATTGAATGCCGTCCCTGATGATCTGGGACACCTCGATCAACCCTTCGAAATTGTTGGTGCGGCCCTGACGGATGTCCTCCGCCTCGCGCAGCAGCCACAGGCCGATGGAAATGAGATTGGCGCGCAATTCCTTGGGCAGGGCGTTGTCGCTGGAGCCAAGATCCTCGACGAAGGCGGTCCAGACGCGGTTGGTGAAATGAAGCGCCTCGATCGCCTCCATCGAATCGTGGCCGGCCACCGCCGCCGCCGCCAGCATGTCGATCGAGCGAGTCAGAAGCTCCCGCTCGCGGTCCTTCGCGTCGGCAACGGAGTTGCTCTGGATGTCGGCGTAAGAGAATTGGTACATCGTTGGGGCTCTACCGTTCCGTTAAGCGTTGTCAGGTCAGGTAATTCAACAGGCTGAGCTGCTGCAGGCGTGCGGTCAACGCGAAAGACGTTTCGATGTGCTGTGTCAGGTCCGCGACCCGTGTCGCGGCTTCGGCCGGATCGACGGCTTCCAGATCGAGAATGTGCCGTTCGAAAAGGTCGACCTGCGTTTTCATCCGATCGTTGGCATCGGAAACCCGCTTCTGGATGATGCCGGTCTCGGATTGAAGCTGGCCAATGCCGCTCAGCGCTTCGCCAACCAGTGTGGTGGAGCGGCTGACAACCGTATTCTTCGCCGCCTGGCTGATGTTGCTGGACATCAGGCTGCTGACCATGGCTGCGGCCATGGCGAGTTTCTGAATGCCATCGCTGTTGGCGCTGGTCGAAGTCGGTGTGGTTTCGTTGAGTGCGATGCGGCTGACGATCTGCTGGTCGGTGGCATTCGACCAGTTGCCCTGCCAACCCGCGCCCGTGAACTGCGGCGCCACATCGTTGGTGATGAAATCGTCCATCTGGGCAGCCGTGATGTTGGCCGCTGCCGGGTCGTCCTGGGTGAAACCGAAATTGCTGAGGAAAGCGGTATCGAATGCAGCCTTGGCAGGAGAGCCGGCAGCCGTGAAATTGTTGATCGGCTTGACGTCTGTGTTGGTGCCGGCAAACAGATATTCACCATTGACGCTGGTGTTGAGGATCGAGGTCAGCTGCTGGATGGTCGCTTTGCCGGAGTCCCGGGTGAGGCTGTTGGACGAGTCGCTTGAGGAAGCGGTGGTCAGGGCGGACAGGAAGGTCTGCGCGGCGGTGGAGAGCTGACCAAGCGAGGTCTGCGTCGAGGAAAGCCGGGCGCCGACCAGGCCGTTGGAATCAATGATGACGTTGAGCCGATCGAGATCGCGCTGGAAGGTGACGGCCTGGGTGGTGCGCCCGCCGAGAGCCAGGCCGACGTCGGCGACCCTGCCCGTCGAAGATTCCTTGGTGGCTTTGACGAGTTCGGCCTGCATGCGCATCTGCTGGGAGCGCATGGCATTGGAGATTGCGGCCGAGGAGACTGAAGTCATGGAATTATCCCACCGCGTTGAGCAAGGCCGTCATCATGTCGTCGACGGTTTTCATCATCCGGGCCGATGCCTGGTAGGTGTGTTCGAGGTCGAGCAGCAGCGACATTTCCTGGTCGACATTGACCCCGGTCGCGTTGGACAGCGCCTCGGCGCTGCGCGATGCCAGTGCTTCCTTGGCGTCGGAGGCGGTCGAAGCCTGCTGGCGCACGCCCTCGAACCAGCCGATCGAACTGGCGGCGTAGTCGGACACGCTGGACGTGGCCGAAACCCCGGCGGCGGGGTCGAAAGTCATCGGCTGGTCGAGCCGGTCGCCATAGGCAACCAGAAGGGTGGAATAGGATGCGCCACCGCCCGTGTTGGCGACATAGGCCGCACCGTTGGCACCGCCGTCGCGCAGCAGCGTCGGGTTGCCGCCGGTGCTCGGGTCCATCGCCGCATTGACGCTGATGGACGCGGCAAGGCCATTGACCAGCGTGCCGGCGGCCGGCACGGCCGGCGCGCCCGACCAGGTGAACAGGCCGGCGGCGTTGGCCATCGAGGGTGCGGTCTCGGCAAAGGCGGTGATCAGGCCACGCGCCGTCTCGTCGAGCTGGCTCTGCATGGTCGAGGCGACGCCGTCGCGCAATTGCAGCAGGCCGGCAAGCGTGCCGCTGGCGCTGGTGTTGCCACCGGCACCCGCCGAGATCGGCACGTTGTCGATGTAAACGGCGTTGCCGGCGGCGCCGGCTGTATAGCCCGCCGACGCCGCGAAGGTGACCGTGCGCGGTATCGTCTCGAACAAAGTGGTGCCGTCGCCGGTGGTGATGACCATGTCATTGTCGCCTCGCGTGAAGGTCGACACCGGGACATAGTTCGAAATCTTCTTCAAAAGCGCGTCGCGCTGGTCGAGCGCATCGGAAACGTCGGTGCCGGAACGGGTTCCGGACATGACGGCCGTGTTGGCATCCTGGAACTGGCTGAGCAGCGAGTTCAGGTCATCGACGGCCGTGGCGATCTGGCCGTCGGTCTGGGTGCGGAAATCCTGGACTGCCTTGGAGCCCTCGTTGAGCGAGCGCACGAGCTGCTTGGCGGCGTCGATGACGGAGGCGCCGAGGTTCTGGTTGGACGGCGAGGTGGCGTAGAGCTGCAGTGCCTTCTGCAGGTCGGCGATGGCAGTCGAGGGCGAGGACGCATTGTCGACGCCATTGACCGCAACGCCCAGCTGATCCATGCCGCTGTAGAGCGCGCTCTGGCCGCTCCAGGCCGACAGTGCGCCGAGATTCTGGCGAAACAAAAGCTCGTTGGCTGCGCGCTGGATATCGACCGAACGCGCGCCCGGCGCCGTGCTGGTGACGACGGCCTGGCGCCGCGAATAGTCCGGGTTGGAGGCGTCGGCGACGTTGCGCGAGACAACGCTGGTCTGTCGCGCGGTGTTCATAAGCGCCGACTGGGCGATACTCAATGCGGTAGACAGTGACATGCGGGTCTTTCGCGGGCGACGCCCGTCTTATCTCTTCAGGTTGACAAGGACGTCCATCAGATCGGAACCGGTCTGGAAGACTTTCGAATTGGCGGTGTAGCTGCGCTGTGCCGCGATCATGTTGGTCAGTTCTTCGGCGATATCGACGTTGGAATTCTCGAGCGCGCCGGAGATGATGGAGCCGAGCTTGCCTTCATTGGCAAAGCCGACACGAACCGCACCGGACTCGGTGCCCTGCGAATAGACGTTGCCGGGCAGCGCGGTGAGCTGGTCCGGGCTCTGCACGTCGGCCAGCGGAATCTTGTAGAGCGGCTTCGTCGAGCCGTCCTTGTACTGTGCGTAGATGGTGCCGTCCTTGCTGATCTGGACCTTGTCGATGGTGCTCGGCGCGTTGCCGTTGACCTGGGCGTCGGAAACCGTGAAGCCGGCGCCAAGCTGGGTCAGCGCCGACAGATCGAGATTGAGGGTGGCGCCGTTCGGCACGGTAAATGAAACGCCGGTGGGCGTGCCGGTGAGCTTGCCGGTGGTGGTGTCGAAGGTCAGGTTGGCCGAGCCCAGCAAGCCGCCGGCGGTGTAGGGGAACGATGTTCCAGCGGTGGCCTTCGACTGGTCGAAGACCGCCACCTGCCAGGTGCCGGCGCCGGTGTTGGTGAAATAGACGTCGAGCAGCTTCTTGTTGCCGAGATTGTCGTAGGCGACCATCGAGGATTTCGACGTGTATTGCGCGGTCGCAGCGTTGGCGGCGGGCAGGTTGGCGGTCGCGACCGGTGTCGCGCCTGCCGGCAGATTGCCGGCATAGCTACCCTCGGTGCTCGGCGTTGCGGTCATTCCCTGGTCCGAGATGACAACCGGAACCAATCCCTCGAAGCCGTTGACCGTCGCTGCCGGCACGCCATTTTCGTAGCTGTAGGCCATCAGCTGGAAGCCGGCCGAGTTGACCAGCCTGCCCTGCCCATCGGGAACGAAGGCGCCGGCGCGGGTCAGATAGGGCGTACCGCTCGGATCCTGAACGACAAAGAAGCCATCGCCGCTGACGGCAAGGTCGGAAACCGAGGTCGTGTACTGAAGCACGCCCGGATCGCTGACCGCCTGACGGATCGTCGTGGTGACGCCGCCGGAATTGTAGGCACCGCCGGTCGACGGCATGACCAGCGTCGAAAATTCGGCGGAGGACCGCTTGTAGCCGGTGGTGTCGGAATTGGCGATGTTGTCGGCGACCGTCGACAGGCGGTTTGCCTGGGCGTTCATGCCGGAAACGCCGGTCCGCATCATTCCGTAGAGGCTCATCGAAACGTCTCCGCTGTGTCCATGCTGCTGGCTACGAGGCTACGCATGTTTTCTTGCGCGAGGCTGGCGCGGCGCTGCATCAGAAGACGAGCCGGTAGCCGAGGAAACGCTTGGAATCGATCGGGTCGGTGCCCAACTTCTCGCGCAGCTTCTTGCGCAGTTTGCTGATGTGGCTTTCCACCACGTTCTCCTCGACCTCTTCGTCGAAGATGCCGTAGATGGCGTTGAAAACCTGGGTCTTGGTGACCCGGCGCCCGCGATTGCTCGCCAGATATTCGAGGATGCGGCGCTCGCGGCGCGGCAGGGGGAGGGGCTGACCGTCGATCTCGGGGTCGCGGCCGTCCATGAAGATACGCATGGCGCCGATCTCGGTGTAGGCGACGTCTTCCTGGGCGCGGCGGCGGATGGCGGTGATGCGGGCCAGGATCTCGCGGATATGGACGGGCTTGCGAATGACGTCGTCGACGCCGCTCTCGAACAACCGCAGCGTGTTCTCCAGCGAATGCTGTTCGCTAAGGGCAATGACCGGGGCGCCGGTGCGGTCGCGGATCTGGCGCGGAGAGATGGAGCCTTCGCGGCAGTCGCCGATGAGGAAGGCCCGGACCGAGCGTAGATCGGTGTCCGCGGCAGAGTTCACCCACTCACCGAATTCGCCGGATGCAAAGCCTGCACAGGCGATGCCCTCACGATCGAAAAGTGAATTGTATCCCTCTGTTACGAGCTCGCGCTCGTCAACGATCACAATCATCGGCCCCGCCTTCCGAATCAAATCATTTGCCCCGTGAAGAGAGGCGTATCCGCTGGCGGGAATCCTGAACAACCGTCATTTCTTGTAGCTAGTTTCTTGGGAGTCTGGAATCGTATCGGTTGCATTAGCGTGCAACCAGATATGCTTTCGGTGGCAAGCTCTGACCAAGTCCAGCCAACAATTCCGGGTTGTACGGTTTGTCTGTTAGAAGCGGGAAATGCGCTTACGGGTTGCAGAAGCCGCGGGCGTTCGCGGTCCATTTTCCAAAGCCGGTGGCGACCATGTTGGCGATGACGCGGCAGACATAGATCTTCTGCGCCGGATCGTTGTCGGGACCGGCATGATAGCGGGCCACGGCCATCGACCAGGTCTCGTGACGGGCATGGAGACTAGCCAGGAAGCGCGCCGCATAGTCGACGTTCTGGCGTGGGTCGAGCATGTCCTCGACGCTGCGAAAATGCGACGCGTGGTAGTGGTGATTGATCTGCATGCAGCCCAGATCGATCAGGGTCTTGCCCTCACGCCGGGCATTGGCGAAGGCGGCCAGGGCCTCGGTCCGGCTCCTCGGAAAGACTGCTTTTCCTTCTATATTCAAGGCGTTGGGCTGAAGGCTGCCCTTGTTGCCGGTCTCCGTCAGGCCAACGGCATAGAGGATGCCGGCGGGCACGCCATAACGATCGGCGGCGCGCAGGATCTCCGGCTCGCAGGGGTTGGCCGCGGCTGCGGCGGCGTTTGCCGCGCTAGATAAAGATATCGCTGCCAGCGCGCTCGCGAGCAGGCGAAGTGCCGCGGCCGTAGTCCTGCGCGTCATCGTTGCGTTTCCCTGAGGATTGCTGGCCCGGTTGCTGGCCGCCGGCTCCACCGTTGCCGCTGCCCGAATTCCCCGGTTGAAAGGATGCTTGATCGCGGCCTGTTGCCGCCGCCAGAGGAGCGGTTGCATCCGTCCGGGTTGTAGCGGGAACTGCTACCGAAGGTTGCATTATCGTGACCCTGTCAACCTCGAAGCCGAGCCCCCGCAGCGACTTGACGATGGCCTCGCTGTCGGCCGACAGCCGAAGATAGGCGTCGTGTGTTTCAGGCTTCAGCTCAATCGAAAGTTGTTCCCCGGAGAGGCGAAGATGGGCTGTCACCATTCCGAGTTCGGCGGGGTGAAGTTCGATCTTCAACACATGTGTCGGAACGGCAACAGAGCTGGCCAGATGGGTGGACGTGGGGGAGGCTGAAAGCGCCTTTTGTGGCCCGGCGTCGGCGGCTATGGCGTTGATCACATTGAGGGCTGCCTGGCTGATGGGGCTCTGCGGCGGTGCGGGGAAGCTCCGTTCCGACGCCACGTCGATGCGCGCGGCGGACAGGGACTGCTTTCCCGCTTCTGGACGCATCGAGGACTGGACATCCTCGATGCTCTTCATCGCATTCGTGATGTGCTTCGACCGCACGCCGGGCACATCGGCGGCCGGCGCGTCCGGCAGCTTCTGGGCCGCCGCTGTGACGTCGCGTTTTGGCGCGCTGGAGGCAACGCTCGGGGACTGACCGTCAAGCGCCGTCAAAGGTCCGTCGACGATCGACGCCTGCTCCGGCTTCGATACGGTTTCGAGTGCTTCGCGTCCGCCCGCGGATCTTGACCGGTAGGTCTTTGGCAGTGACGCCTGTCCGTCGAGCGCCCGGTCCGACGGATTCTCGCCAGTGGCAGCATTGCCCCCGGCTGCCTTGGCCGCTGTCGAGAAATGCCGCAAGTCATGAAACGCGATCAGCAGCGGCAGGTCGTCCTGAAGCGGCGCGGTATCCGACGCCATCTCTACGGCGTCGGCCTTGTGCGCCTTTGCTTCCAATCCGTCCTTGCCGGTTTTCACGCTTGCCCCTTTGGCTGAGGTGGTGGTCCTTCCGGGCTCGGCCGATGCCGGTTCGGCCTTGGCGTCATGCCCGGCAAGGCCGGCAGCGAGCTTGCTCCAGCGCTGGTCGCGCGCTCCCGCCTCTGTCGACGGCTGCCGTTCCGCGCGGGCATCGTCGCGCAGCATTTTGCCGAAGCCGGCGTCATCGTTCCTGCCGTTCGCGGCCGGCTGCTCCGACGTCGCGCGCGTGGAGGCAAATCCTGGCAAGGCCGAGCCGAGGCTGGTGGTCATTTGGGGGCGGCTCCAAGCATCTGGTCGATCAGGTCGAGCTGTCGACGTGTTCTGGTCATGGCGGCGTCGGTCGGATCGGCGGGCTCTTTACCGGCTGCGGGCGACGGTGCCGACGCCGGCATGACTGTCGTTGCGTCGGCGGATGCAACTGCCGCCGTGTCCGGCGCATTGGCAGCCGGTCCGCCGGAGGCCGCGGGGGCGGCGGGTTGCTCCGAGATGGCGCCTTCGACCGGTGGCAGTCCACTGTCATCGGCGTTTTGCGGCGTGGCGATCTCGGGAGCCGGAGGTTGCTCGGCCGCAACAGGGGCAGGCTTTTCCTCGGGAAGGGCGGTGGGCGGCGCGACGACCTCGCCGGCAATGGCCTGCGCGGCGTCGAGCAAGGCACGGTCGCCTTCCGAGAGCCTGGTGCGGTCGATCTTGCCGAGCTTGGCACGAACGTCCTCGATTGTGCCCGAGGTGACGGTGGAAAGGCTGGCATAGAGCAGAGCGCGCGGATCGTCCTGATTGGTGTTGCCGTCGCGGCCCTGCTCGGCCCGCGCCGAAGCGAAGGCCGACAACTCGTTCAGGCCGTCTATCGCGGCACGGCGGGCGATGCGCAGATAGATCACCTTCTCGCGCTCGGGATCCATCATCGAGGTGATGTCGCCCAGCTTCTCCTGGCTGATCGACATGTGCAGCGCGATGACGCCCGAGACGAAGGAGTCGGCGAACTGGCTGGCATAGGGCGAATAGAGGTAGCGCTCGACATATTGGGTGGAAGCAAGGGCGAAACGTGCCGCGTTGCCTTGCGCGACTGCAAGGCCGACCGAACGGCGAAGTGCCGCTTCCTCCACCAGCGTGCCGGGGCTGAGCAATCTTGCCTCGTCGAGCAGACCGAGTGCGGTCGCCGGTTGATCGCCGGCAAGCAGTGAGCCTTTGACCAAAGCGAGGAAGGCGCCGAGATCCGGAGGCAGCGCCATGGGATCGATCGGCCTTAAGGCTTCGATAGCCTCGCCGGGCCGGCCGTTGAGGTAATCAATCACGCCTTTGGCGATGGCAAGGCTTTGCGGATCCGTCGTAGCGCGCGACGTGGCCGCTTCGACGGTCATCGGGTTGCCGCCGCTCATGCCGTAGACAAGCAGGGCCCGAAAGTTCTTGGGATCCTTGTAGTCCTCGGCATTCGCCGCGCGCAGGCGCGCATCCGCCATCTCCAGCAGCTTGGCTTGCATAGGCAGGGCGGCATGATCGCCGGCGGCTATGCGGTCCTGGATGAGTTGCAGCGAGCGCACCAGTTGATACGGCTGCAGCGCGTCCTGGGCGAAACCGGACGACGGGTGTCCACCGGCCAGCAGCAACAGGCCAATCAACCGGCGGGTGACGGCCGCTCGCTTCATCCGCCGGTCGCCATCAGGATCTCGATGCGGCGGTTGGCGGCCGCCAATGGATCGGCTGCTATTTTCGGCTGGCGGTCGGCGAAGCCGGCGACCTCGGTGATGCGGCGTTCGTCGACGCCGCCGCGCACCAGCATGTAATAGGCGGAATGCGCGCGCGCCGTCGACAGCCGCCAATTGTCATAGCTGTCGCTGCGGAACGGCCGGGCGTCGGTGTGGCCGTTGATGCTGATAGTGCCCTTCTGGCTGTTGACGATGCGGCCGATCTTCTCCATCGCCAGCACCAGTTCGCGTCTCGGCAATGCCGAGCCGACCTCGAACATGCCGAAGTCGAGCTGATCGGTGATCGAGATGACGACGCCCTTGTCGGTGGCTTCGACCGTGACGCCGTCGTGCAGCTTGTCGCCAGGCTTGAAAGCATCGGCCAGCTGCCGCTTGACGTCGGCAGCTGCCTTCACGGCAGCCGCGGTTGGCGCCTTCGCCGATGTCGGGCCTGGCGGCCTTTTGCGCCTCAGGCTCTGCCTTGGCTGCGTCCGCGGCCTTGGTGCCGTCCGGTTTGGTCTCGCCGGCCATTGCCGTGGCAGCGTTCGCGGCCTGCTTGCCGGTCGCGTCCTTAGCGAGCGGCTCGAGCGGTGCGGCCGCGACAGACGGCACGGCTTTGACTTTGAGCACTTGCGTTTCGGCGGTCTTGTCGCCGGGCTTGGCCGGATCGCCCTCGATCTTGGTGCGCTCGGCGCTGGCTTCGGCGCCGGGCGCCGCGACCTGCTGCGACCAGAAATCCGGCTCGAAGGGATCGCGGTAGGAGGCGCCACCGGAGGCGCCGGTAGCCGGGCCGGCAGCCTGCACGCCGCCGTCGCCTTTCTGGCTGACATTCTGCATGACGCCGGTATCCGCGGCGATTTCCGAAAGCACCGCGTAGGGGTCGGCGAAGAGATGGTCGTCGGAGCGTTCCGCCTGCTGCGGCTCCTGCTTGTCCTGCTTGCGGTCCGACGCGCCCGCGCCGGCATTGCCGTTCTGTCCGGCTTTGCTGGTCGCCTCTTGCGGATCGTCTGCCGTCAGCCCCATGGCGCGCGGTCCGTCGCCAAGATCCTCCAGGCCCTTGCGGCTCGAACTGCGGTCGACCAGCTTGACCGGGTTGAAGTAGCTGGCGACGGCTGCCTTGGTCTGCTCGTTGGCGGCGTTGATCAGCCACATGACCAGGAAAAAGCACATCATGGCCGTCATGAAATCGGCGAAGGCGATCTTCCAGACGCCGCCATGGTGGGCTTCGTCATGGTCGTCATGACTGCGCCGCACGATGATGATCTCGTGGCGGCCGTGGTCGGCGTCTGCGACGCTCATGCCAGGACCTCCGAGAGGACCGTCGACCATTCGGCCATGCGCGTCTCGAACACCGCCTCCTCGATGGCGACGGTCAGGTCGAAGCCTGGCGCCTCGACAAAATCGAGATTGGCGGCGCGGGGTCCCAGCGACGCCTTCAGTGTTTCGAACATCGAGAGCGGGCCGCGCACGACGATGCGCACCGCTTCGGCATCGCCGACCGCTTCGCTGATGGCGCGGGCCAATGCCTCGATCGAACGTTTCTGCAGATCGTCGCTGACGATGCCGCCGATGATGCGGGCGACCGAGGCGGCGACAAGTCCGGTCACACGCGCCTCCATCGCATCGATGCGCAACGAGACCGCCTTGCCGACATCGTCGCCGAGGCTTTCGAGAAATATCCTTGCTTCCTCGGCATTGGCCTGGCGTTCGGCTTCGAGCGCGGCGTCATGCGCAGCCGACAGGCGGACCTCCAGCGCTGCCTCCGCTTGGGCAACCGCCTCGGCGATCAGAGTGCCGATATCGGCCTGCGGCGCCGGCTCGGGCTTGTGTTCGGGATCGACTGCTGCCCGGGACTGGCCGGCACGTTGCGCGCGCGTCCCGAAATCAGGCAGAAGATCGAAGAGGGCTACGGAGGGCATGGTTTACACCGCCACTTCCTGGGCAGCCCATTTGCGCAGGATCTGCGCGGTGCGCTCCTCGTTGATATCGACCATCCTGGCAAGCCTGTCCTGCGGCGCCGGCCGGATCTTCTGGCGAAGATCGTCGAGCGGCGTGGGACCTGGCCGTGTGCCTGGCAAGGTCCCAATCGCGGCACTGTCGGTGGCCGCCATTGCCTCCGGCGTCGGCAGCGAGCGCTGGACGTCGTCGAAGCTGGGACCTGCCAGGGCCGGAGTAGCTTTTGCCGTCAGCGCCGCGGCCATCGGCCTCAGGCCGAAGAAGGCGACCAGGAACACCACGACGATGAAGGCACCCGCATTGATCATCGTGCCGGCATGCTGGCCGATCGAATCGAGCATTCCCGCCTGCGGGATCGCCTCGCCATCCAGGCCATCGATGAACTCGACCGCCGAGACGTCGATGATGTCGCCGCGCTTTTCGTCCAGGCCGGTGGCGGACGTCACCATCTTCTGGATCTCGGCGACGCGCTTGGCGATTTGCTCCGGCGTGGCGTCCTTGCCGAGGATGGCCGTCAGCCGCTGCTGGTTGACGACCACGGCAATCGACATCTTGGTGACGGTGTAGCCGTTGGAGACCGTGGCGATCTTCTTGGAATTGATCTCGTAGTTGGTGATCTCTTCCCTGCGGTCGTTCTGCGACGAGGATTGCGGACCATCGGTGGCGGTTGCCTGGGTCTCGGGCAGGTTCTGCTCGACGCTGGCCGGAGTGGAAGCCTGCTTCTGGTTGTTGTTCTCGTTGGCGCGCACCGACTGTACCGAGCGTTCGACGCGGGAATTCGGATCGAAGATGGTCTCTTCCGTCTGGCGGGTGTCGGTGTTGACCTCGGCCTTGACGCTGGCGCGGAAATTGTCGGGGCCAAGATAGGCCGTCAGCGCACGGCGGATGTTGTCTCCTATCTGCGCCTCGACGGTCTGCTCGACGCCGAGCGTGCGCGCGGCGCTGGTGTTGGAAGGATCGTCGCCAGCGGCCAGCAGATTGCCGCTGGAATCGAGAACAGTCACCTTGTCGGCCGATAGGCCGGGAACGGCGGCGGCGACAAGATGGCGGATCGACATGGCGCTCTTCTCGGCGTCGATGCCGGCGTAGCGGATGACTACGGAGGCCGAGGGCTGCTGCTCGTCGCGGCGGAAATTGGCGCGTTCGGACATGACGATGTGGACGCGCGCCGCCTTGATGCCCGATATCGACTGGATGGTGCGGGCGATCTCGCCTTCCAGCGCGCGCACACGGGTGATCTGCTGCATGAAAGAGGTGAGGCCGAGCGAGCCGACATTGTCGAACAATTCGTAGCCGGCATTGGCGCTGGTCGGCAGGCCCTTTTCGGCGAGCAGCATGCGGGCCTGAGCGGTGGTGCCGGCCGGCACCAGAACCGAGGTTCCATCGGCGCCGACATCGAAGCCGATACCGGCTTCGCCCAGTACCAGGCCGATCTGGTTCACGTCGGCACGGTCGAGCCCGACATAGAGCGTGTCGTAGGCGGGGCGGTTGAGATAGACCGAGGCGATGCCGATGACGCCCATCACCAGAACGGCGATACCCGCCAGCATGGCGAGGCGCTTCACGCCAAACCCGCGGAGATTCGAGATGATGCTCTGGATCTGTTCCGGCACGGTTCAACGACTCCCAGCATGATTGTCCGCTGGAACTCTAGTCTTCGAAGCTTGTGCGAAAATGAAATCGGGCCGCGCTTGCGGCGCGGCCCGATTATCTGATGGGAAGGTGGGCGCCGGTGGCGCCCGTGATCAGCTCTTGAACAGAGACAGGATCGACTGCGAGGCGGCGTTGGCGATCGACAACGCCTGGATGCCGAGCTGCTGCTGCACCTGCAGGGCCTGAAGGCGGGTCGATTCCTTGTTCATGTCGGCATCGACGAGCTGGCCGACGCCGCGGTCGATGGAGTCCATCAAGCTCTGGGTGAAGGTCTTCTGCAGGTCGATGCTGCTCTTGGCCGAGCCGAGGATGGTGGCGGAGTCGGTCAGCTGGGCCATGACCTTGTCCATCCTGGTTACCATCTGCGTGATGATGTCGTCGGTCACCCCGGCCGCCGTGATGTCGAGGTTGTAGGCGGAAATATTGTCGACCTTGGCCACCGCTCCCGCCGCCGTCTGGCCGGCGGCGTGGGCGGCGATGTCCGTTCCTCCGCCCGCGATCACGCCCGCATAGGCGTTGTCGTACAGGGTCTGGGCGGCGCCCGTGGCATAGATGGAGGTTTTGCGATCGAGGGTTCCGGAATTCTTGACCTCGGCGGCGAGGCCGTAGTCGAAAAGCTTGGTGCCCTCGACATCGATGTTGATCGTTCCGATCGACACTGCGCCGGATGAAGAACGATTGAATGAGGACACAATCTGCGAGTCGGGCTGGACGCCATCATTGGGGGCGGCAGTCTGCTTGGAGGTCACCGCCAGGAAATTCGAGCCGGAGAAGGTCGCCGCATCGGCAAACGACTTCATCTGCGTCTGAAGCGCCTTGATCTCGGTCTGGGTCTTTGCCTTGGCGGCATCCGTCTGGCCGACCATGGACAACACCTTGGTCTTGATCTGCCCGATCGTTGTCAGCACATTGTTCATGCCGGTGTAAGCGGCATCGACTTTCGAGGCGCCGAGGCCGAGTGCATCCTGCACGGTCGACAGTGCCGCGTTGTCAGAGCGCATGGTGGTGGCGATCGACCAGTAGGCGGCGTTGTCCGAGGCCTGCGAGACCCGGTAGCCGGTCGATATGCGGGCCTGCGTCTGTTCGAGCGACTTGTTGGTGGCGCTGAGGCTCTGAAGTGCGGTTAACGCCGAAGCGTTGGTCATGATGCTCGCCAAGAAAGTCGCTCCTTCTCAAAGGCCGACATGCTCAGACATGCCGGATGGGCCTGTTCAACGGGTGGCATCGTGCCGGTCGGACCGATTCGCCAACTGTCGTAAGCTATTGGTTAACCATACCTAGCGCGGCATGGTTAACAGCCTGTTAAAAGCTGGCTTTTGAGAGTTAAGGATCGAGGGTTGCGTGGGGCTGGAGCAAAACGCAAATCGGGCCGCGCTTTTGGCGCGGCCCGAAATTTTTTAGTGCGAACTGTGGTTAGGCGAAAGCGATTAGCCGCGGAAGAGCGACAGGATCGACTGCGACGAACCGTTGGCGATCGACAGCGCCTGGATGCCGAGCTGCTGCTGGACCTGCAGGGCCTGGAGACGGGTCGATTCCTTGTTCATGTCGGCGTCGACGAGCTGGCCGACACCGCGATCGATGGAGTCCATCAGATCCTGCGTGAAGGTCTTCTGCAGGTCGATACTGCTCTTGGCGGCGCCGAGCTTGGTGGCGGCGTTGGTCATGTCCTTGAGCGCTGCGTCGACAACGTTCATCTGCTGGGCGATCTGGCTATCGCTGGCGGCTGTGGTACCCGAGAAGATCGTCAGCGTGGCGACCGAATAGGTGTCGGTGACCGCTGCGGCAGCGCCCAGCGTCGGTGCCGAGGCCGTCGTAACCTCAGCACCGGTGGTGCCGAGACGGTTGGAGTCCAAAATGCCCTTGCTGGTCGCCGCGGCACCGGATTCATACAGCTTGATGCTTTCGACGTTGACGTCGATCGTCGAGATCGAAGCCGCACCGGCGGAGCTGCGGTTGAATGCCGAAACGATCTTCACGTCGGCCGCCGTCGTGGCTGTCGCGCCGCTGTTGACGGACAACATGTTGGTGCCGGAGAAAGTCGCGCCGTCGGCATAACCCTTCAGCTGCGCCTGAAGGGCGGCGATTTCGACCTGGGTCTTTTCCTTGGCGGCATCCGTCTGACCATAGGACGAGGTCAGCTTCTGCTTGATCGAATCGATGGTGGCGATCGCGGCGTTCATGCCGGTGTAGGCGGTGTCGACCTTCGAGGCGCCGAGGCCGAGCGAATCCTGCACGGTCGACAGAGCCTTGTTGTCGGAGCGCATCGTGGTGGCGATCGACCAATAGGCGGCGTTGTCCGAAGCCTGCGAGACCTTGTAGCCGGTCGAAATGCGGGCCTGGGTGTCGGTGAGAGATTTGTTGGTGGCGTTGAGGCTCTGCAGGGCCGTCAATGCGGCGCTGTTCGTCATGATGCTGGACATCGTACTCGGACCTTGATTTTACAGGTATTTTTTACATACCGGCTCTACCGGTATGACGGTGCGGCATCATGCCCATGATCTCAAAATCGATCACCCGCCATCTGCGAGCGAATATGCGGGCAAGTCCCTACCAAAGGGCTAAACCGAACGGTTAATCGAAAATATATTGCTGGAATTTCGAGCCGGCGCGGCAGCGTCAGTTGAAGGAGCGCACCAGGCTGCCGACAAGCAGGTTCCAGCCGTCGATCAGGACGAAGAACAGGATCTTGAACGGCAGCGACACCACTGTCGGCGGCAGCATCATCATGCCCATCGCCATGGTGATGGTGGCCACGATCAGGTCGATGACCAGGAATGGCAGCACGATCAGGAAGCCGATCTCGAAACCGCGCCGGATCTCCGAGATCATGAAGGCTGGCACCAGGATGCGCAGGTCGACGGTGTCACGCGAAACGGTCTGGCCGCGCTCGCGGGCGAGGTCGGCGAAGAGGTCGAAATCCTTGTCACGCACATTGTGCAGCATGAAGGTGCGGAACGGGTCCGAAATCTTGTCGAAGGCTTCGGTCTGGGTGATCTGGTTGTCCATCAGCGGCTTGACGCCGGTGTTCCAGGCCTGATCGAAGGTCGGCGCCATGACATAGAAGGTCATGAACAGCGACAGCGAAATCAGGATGAGGTTTGCCGGTGTCGACTGCAGGCCGATGCCGGCGCGCAGGATCGAGAAGGCGATGACGAAACGGGTGAAGCTGGTCACCATGATCAGCAGGCCTGGCGCCACCGACAGAACGGTCAGCAGGCCGAACATCTGGATAATGTAGCCGACGGTGGTGCCGTCAGCCTTGCCGATGCCGCCGAGATCAAACTGCTGGGCCGCCGCGATGGAGGTGGCGGCGGCGATCATGGCCGTGGCGAGAAGGAACTTTCTCATTCGAGCAGCAATGTCCTGATGAGTACCTGTTTGGCGTGACCCTGGCTGCGGATCGCGGCGCGTTCTTCGAGGTCGGCCTTCAGGTGCTGGTAGCCGCTGGCGCCCTCGATCTGATGCATCTTCAACGTGCGCACCAGGGCCAGAAGGTCCTGGTGGATGTCATCCGACATTGCCTGTGGCTGCGGCGCGTCATAGACGATGGACACCTCCATCCTGATCCAGGTGCCGGCAGGCGAGGCGATGTTGGTGGTGATCGGCGCCAGCACGACAAGCATCGGGCCCAGGCCTGGCTGCTCGGCCGCGGCGGGCTGCATGATCTTGCCTTCGTTCTCAGGTGCGACCGGTACAGACGCCGGCGCATCGACGCCTTTGAGATAACCGCCGGACATCCAGCCCATGCCAATGGCGGCCGCCGTCACAAGCAGCAGCAGGCCGGCCTGAATGGCAGGGGAAGGACCCTTGCGCGGCTGAGCCTGTTCGATATTTGCCACGGCGCCCTGTCCCGATCCTAGAACGGAAGAACCTGGTCGAGAATCTGCTGGCCGTAGGCAGGTTGCTGGACCTCGGTGATGCGACCGCGTCCGCCATAGGAGATGCGGGCCTCGGCGATGCGCTCGTAGGGGATGGTGTTTTCGGCGCCGATATCGGCCGGCCGCACGATGCCGGCGAGCGTCAGCACCCTGAGCTCGGCGTTGACGCGCACTTCCTGCGATCCGGTGATCATCAGATTGCCGTTGGGCAGCACGTCGGTGACGATCGCCGCGACATTGAGTTCAAGCGTTTCCGAGCGCTTGATCTCGCCGTCAGCCGTCGTGTCCGTGGTGGAGCTGAGAGCCCCTGCGCCCTTGCCGGCGGTGCTCCACTTGTCCCACTGCGCGCTGAGGTCGTAACCGAGCTTGCGATTGGCGGTGCGGCTCCTGTCGTTCTGGTTCTTGAAGTTGGCCCGATCGTTGATCTTGATCTTGACCGTCAGGATGTCGCCCTGGGACAGCGCCCGCGGGTCGGTGAACAGCCGGCTCTGGCGGTCGTCCCACAACGAGAATTTCTTGACCGGCGCGGGCGGCGTTTGCGGATAGCGATAGAGGGAGCCGGTACTGCCGCCATCGATGCCGGAGCCGACCGGGGATAGAGCCGGCTCCCTGCCGACCTCCTTGAGGTTGGTTCCGCAACCCGACAGCACGGTGACCGCGCACAGGACAAGCATTTTCCGGATCATGACGGATCTACCCTTCGGGCTGCGCTGGCCATAATGCCGGTGAGCGTTGCCGCCGCCTTCTGGTCCATTTCGTTGAGGATGACGCTCGCCTTGCGTGAATCGAGCTTCATCAATATGGCCGCAGCCAGATCGGCGTTGACGATGGCCAAACGCTCGGCGGCGGCGTCCGGTTTCATGCCGGCGTAGATCTGGACGACGCCGTCCTCGGCCCGGGCCAAGAAAACCTCGCGCCGCTTCAGCCAGGTCTCGTACTCGGCTTTCTTTGCATCGAGAGCTTTCATGCGCTCGGCAATGCCGGCCTGGAGCTGCTTCAGTTCCTCGGCCTGCAGAACATAGCGGCGATCGCGGGCGGCGTCGGCGATGTTTGAGCAGAAGCGCTCGATCTCGCTTTGGTCCGGCGCCTTTTCCCGTGTCAATTGCTGCGGCACCGCTGCCACCGGTGCTCCCGGCAGGACCTGGCGGACCGTCTCCTCGCCGCGTGCGGTGTCGCCGGCAAAGGGCAGAACCGCGAGAATAGCGGTCGCCAGCAGGATTGCGGCTGGGCGGCGTCTTTCATGGCGTGAGAAGGGGCGTATCATCGGCATCGCCTATTGCAGAACCAGGTCGGCCTGCAGGGCGCCGGCCGACTTGATGCCCTGCAGAATGGCAATGATGCCGTCCGGCTTGACGCCAAGGCGGTTGAGGCCGGAAACGAGGGTCTGGAGATCGGGTCCGTCCAGCACGGCAACGCGGGCGTCGGGCCGGCTGGCGTCGATGGCGGTGAACGGTTCGATGGCGGTCTCGCCCTTGGAGAAGGGCTCGGGCTGGACGACGCGCGGCGCTTCGGTGATGCGTACGGTGAGCGTGCCGTGGCTGATGGCGACCCGCGAGATCTTGACGTCGTTGCCGATGACGATGGTGCCGGTGCGCTCGTCGATGACGACACGGGCCGGCGTGTCGGATTCGACCACCAAATTCTCGATCTCGGCATAGAAGCGGGCGGCTGAAACCCCCTTCGGCCTTCTGATCTGCACGGTGCGCGAATCGCGCTCGGCCGCCACCCGCATGCCGAAGCGCTGGCCGGTGTAGTCGTTGATGGCGTCCGCGATGCGGATAGCGGTCGAGAAATCGGGATTGCGCAGTTGCAGCGTCAGGATCGCCTGATCGTCGAATTCGGCCTGGACGGCACGCTCGACGATGGCGCCGTTCGGTACGCGGCCGGAGGTCGGCACGCCTTGTGTTAGCTGCTCGGCCTGTCCCTGGGCGGTAAAGCCGGACACGATGACCGAGCCCTGGCCGACGGCATAGATCTCGCCGTCCGCCGCCTTCAGCGGCGTCATGATCAGCGTGCCGCCGGAAAGCGAGGTCGCGTCGCCCATCGAGGAGACGTCGATGTCGATGCGGGCGCCCGACTGCACGTATGGCGGCATGTTGGCGGTGACGATGACGGCGGCGACATTCTTGGCGCGCGCGCTGCCGCCTTCGGTGGCGATGCCGAGGTTTTCGAGCATCGCGCGGATCGACTGTTCGGTGAATGGCGAGTTGCGCAGGCTGTCGCCCGATCCGGCAAGGCCGATGACCAGGCCGTAGCCGACGAGCTGATTGTCGCGCGAACTCTGCAACTGGGCGATGTCCTTGATACGCGAGGCGACCTGGCCCGGCGGCAGCGAACTCGGCCCGGTCGAAACCCGGAACATGCGGCTGGTGGTTGCCGGATCATATTCGGGATCATTGTAGACGCCGCCATTCTTGGCGGCGAGCTCACGCTTGGCCTTCGGCGTCAGGCCGTCGGCCAGCGCCGGCTGCAGGCCAAGCACGGCTGCCAGTATCAGGGTAAGCCCGCGCATCATGAAGCGCTGACCTGGACGGTCCCATCCGCCATCACGGTGCCGGACAGGACTTTGCCGCTGTCGATGTTGCGAACCTTGACGAGGTCGCCCGCGGCTCCTGGCTGCAGCGTCACGGCGGTGGCCGAGATCGTCAGCCCGCCGGCGATGAAGAAGATCTGCACGGAAGCACCCTGTTCGACCAGCCAGGCCTCGCGGATGGCGGTGGAGGGAATGTAGCGGCCGGGCAGCAACGTGCGCTTGGCGACCTTGCCATCCAGTTCCTCGGCCCGTGTGGCGACCGCCTCCGGCTTGTGCTTGCCGACGATAAGGGTGACCTGTTTCAGGGCAGCCAGATTGATGGTCTCGCCGGGATAGATAACCCGGCTCGGAATAAGCACCACCTCGCCGCCAGCTTGATTGCTGGCGATCCGGGTGGCCGACTGGTTGGCCGATTCCTGGGCAAAAGCCGGCAGGCCGCCGGTCACCAGCGCAAGGACGAGCGCGGTGCGGCGGAATGCGGACAGGAGGCCGGGCGTCGACATCATGCGTTACCTGATGTTCTTGGAGACCACGGAGGCCATGTCGTCGGCGGCCTGGATGACCTTGGAGTTCATCTCATAAGCGCGCTGCGCCGAGATCAGCTCGGTGATTTCCTTGACCGGGTCGACGTTGGAGGCTTCGAGATAGCCCTGCTGGATGGTGGCAAAGCCGGGATCGCCAGGCACGCCGACATTGGCCGGCCCCGAAGCCGTGGTTTCCTGGAACAGATTGTCGCCGAGCGGCGCCAGGCCGGCCTCGTTGGCGAAATTGGCGATCTGAAGCTGACCGAGGTTCTGCAGGTCGGTCTGGCCGTCGATGCGGGCGAAGACCTGGCCGGTCTTGTTGACGATGACCTCGACGGCATCCACGGGGACATTGATTGCCGGAATGACGGCAGCGCCGTCGACCGTCACCAACTGGCCGGTGGCGTTGGTGTTGAGAGCTCCGGCGCGGCTGTAGAGCGTGCCGCCGTCGGCACCCTCGATCTGAAACCAGCCCCTGCCGGTTAGCGCCAGGTCGAAACTGTTGCCGGTGCTGGTCAGTTCGCCCTGTGTGTGCACGTTGCGCACGGCCGTCGTCTTGACGCCGAGGCCGATCGAGACGCCCTCCGGCACCAGCGAGGCGTTGGAGCGGTTGGGCACGCCCTGCGTGCGGTCGACCTGATAGAGCAGGTCGGAGAATTCGGCACGGGCGCGCTTGTAGCCGGTGGTGTTGATGTTGGCGATGTTGTTGGCGATGACTTCCAGATTTGTCTGCTGGGCATTCATGCCGGTGGCGGCGATGGCGAGTGCTTTCATGGCGGAATTCCTCAGATGCCCATTCGACTGACTTCGAGATACGCGGAAACCACCTTGTCGCGGATGGCGACGGCGGTCTGAAGCGCCTGCTGCGCGCTCATCACGGCGTCGACCACCTGACGGGTGTCGGCGTCGCCCTTGAGCGCCTGCATCGATACCTGCTCGGCATTCTGCATCGTGTCGACGGTCTTGGAGGCTGCCTGGCTCAGCGCCTCAGCAAAGGAGGTGCCGACATTGCCGCCGGCCGAGGGTGTCGCGCCGCCCTGGAGCAGGCTTGTCGCCGTGTCATCGCCGCCGATCGACGGCTTGAACTGAAGGGCTCCGATACCGCTGATCATTACTGGTTCCTCATCAGGTCGATGGTCATGGAGATCAGGTCGCGGGCCTGCTTGACGACCTGAAGGTTGGCCTCGTAGGAGCGGTTGGCCTCGGTCATGTCGGCCATTTCGATCAGCACGTTGACGTTGGGCATCTTGACGTAGCCCTTCTCGTCGGCTGCCTCGTTGCCGGGCTGGAACTCGACTGGAAAGTCGCTGGGGTCTCGATCGATCGAATTCACCGCAACCGTTGAGCTGCCGGAGGCCCGGTCAAGCTCGGAGACGAAGCTGATGGTCTTGCGGCGATAAGGATCGGAGCCGGGCGCGGTGCCGGTCGACTGGGCGTTGGCCAGGTTTTCGGAAACCACGCGCAGGCGCTCCGACTGGGCGCCGAGGCCGGATGCTGCGACTTTGAGGGCTGCGGTCAGTGCGTCCATGGTCAGCTCTTCACCGCCATCATCATCATCGTATGAAACGCCTTGACGATCGCCGTGTTGAGTTCAAAGGAGCGGCGCACCTCGCCGGCTTTCAGCAACTGGTCTTCCAGCACGACGGAGTTCTTGGACGGCATGACGACGCCGTCATCCTCTTGCGGCTTGATGGTGAAGCCGGCATTGGTCGCTGCATTGCCGAGATGGCCGGCCTGAGTGGCCTGCAGCGATACGGCGGCGCGGTCGAGCACCTTTTCGAATGGCTCGACGTCGTTTGCCGTATAGCCTGGCGTGTTGGCATTGGCGATGTTGCCGGCGACTGCCGACTGGCGCACGGCCAGCCATTGCGCTTGCTTGGCGGCGAGGTCGAAAAGGGAAACGGGCTCCATGGGAATCTCCAAGCAGGTACCCAGAGACTAGGCCGCCAGTCTTGCGCGGGCCTTGCGGATGGCCGGAAGCCTGAGATCGTTTATTTGGAGAGTTCGATCACCTGGTCGGCACTGGTGACCATGACCCATTTGCCGTTGCGCTGCTCGATGGAGGATACCTGGCTGGAGTCAGGCAGTATCGAGCCGCGCTGGACGATCCAGAGGCCAGCGTCGTCCTGGATCATGGCACGGCCGTTGGCGACATGAACCATGCGGAATTTCGCCGCGTCGGCCGGAAACGGTTGCTCTTCGGATGCGGCTGCGGGATTGGCATCATCCCGCACCGTCCCCGTGGCAAGAAGATCGAGATTGGCCGCGGGAACGTCCTTTGCCGTCAGCGGCGCGCTGCGTTGCGCGACCACGCCGCCGCCCGCTCGCCCGGAATTGGAGCCTGTGCCGCCGAACTTCATCGCCTGGACGCCAAACTGGTCCTGGTTGAAGAAGATGTACCAGGGAAACAGGGCGCAGATCAGGCCGAGCGTGATGCCGAGCGCGGCAATGACGAAATCGCTGCGTCGGTCAGACTTCTTCTTCAGCCGGGGAAACGGTGCCTTTGGTGGCTGCGGCCATTCGGTGCGCGGGAACAGCCCGTCGATCAGCGAGTCGCGGCTGGCCTGCGTCATCTCGGCAGCCACCACCTGGGGAGCCCTCGGCAGAGCGGGTTCGACGGGCTTGGCCAGATCAGGATCGGCTCTGCCAGCCCGTGGCAGGATTGGCTTGACGGCTCTGGCCAGAACGGCCTCCGCTTTGGCTGCGATGGCACGGGCGGCCTGTGCCTTGGCAGTTCTCGCTTCGTCCGCCTCGGCTTGCTCCGCGGCATTAGCCTCGGCGATCATGTCGCGCAGGATGCGCTCGGTATATTCGCGTTCAGTCTCCGGCATCGGCGTTCAGCTTGCTCTTGAGGTGGCGGGCGAGATCGGAGAAAGGGTCGGCCGACGGGCGATCCTTCGGCGCTTGCGTCAGCGCCTCATAGATCAGCGGCACCTGGCGCACGGCGATGTCGAGTTCGGCATCGACGCCGCCCTGATAGGCCCCGAGCAACCGGATGTCGCGCGTGTCCTCGAAGCGCGAGATCATCGACTTCAGCCTTGTCACCAGCGCGCGCTGTTCGACGCTCCAGGCCTTTCCGGCCAACCGCGATATGGACGACAGCGGGTTGACGGGGGGATAGCGACCCTGTTCGGCGATCGCGCGGTCGAGCACGACATGGCCGTCGAGGATGCCGCGCACGGAATCGGCGACCGGGTCGTTGTGGTCGTCACCGTCGACCAGCACCGAAATGATGGCGGTGATCGATCCCCTACCTTCAACTCCGGGGCCTTCCGTACCCGGCCCGGCGCGTTCGAGCAGCTTCGGCAGTTCGGTGAACACCGAGGCCGGGTAGCCGCGGGCGACCGGCGGCTCGCCGGTACCCGTCGCCACCTCACGCAGGGCGTGAGCGAAGCGGGTGATCGAATCCAGGACCAGCAAAACCCGATGCCCCTGGTCGCGAAAATGCTCGGCGACGCGCATGGCGGTGTCCGGCGCACGCCGACGCATCATGGCGCTTTCGTCGCTGGTGGCGACGACGGCGACGGTCTTGGCCATGCTGTCGCCGATCGTGTCCTCGAGGAATTCACGCACTTCGCGGCCGCGTTCGCCGATGAGCGCCACCACGACGGTATCGAATGCGTCGGCGCCAGCAAGCATGGCAAGCAGCGTCGACTTGCCGACGCCGGAGCCGGCGAAGATACCGAGGCGCTGGCCGAAGCAGAGCGGCGTGAAGATGTCGATGACCTTGACGCCGGTCATGAAGGCAGTGCCGACGCGTTGCCGCGCCATGGCTCCCGGCGTCGTCTGGACGCCGCGCGTCGTGTCGTCTCCCCGGGTGAGCGGCGGGCCGCCATCGATCGCCCTGGTGAGTGCGTCGATGGTGCGGCCGCGCCACGAGGCATGCGGCGCCACCACGAGCGGACCGCGGCGGAATACGGCATCCCCGATGCCGGAATCGGCGCTGCGTTCGAAGGGCGCCACGACGGCCTCGTCGCGGCCGATCTTGACGATCTCGCCGCGGCGCGCACCGGCATGGCCCGGCTGCTCGACGATATCGCCCAGCCTGGCGAAGCCGGAAAGGCCGTGCACCTTGTAGTGGGTGGGCGTGACCTCGATGACGCGGCCGCCGCGCTTGAGCAGCGCCTCGGCGTCGGCGAAACGCCGCCAGACCCGTTCCAGCGCGGCAAGCCGGTCTTCCGGTGCCGGCTGGAGTTGTCTTTCGAGTGCGCGCAGAGATGGCTGGTCGAGCGACATGGATTATTTCGAGCCGAGCGTCTTGATCGCCTCGTCGGTGGACGAGTCGGTCTGCCGCATCAGGGCGGCGGTGTTCTCGAAGGCGCGCTGGACCATGATCAGCCGGGTGATCTCCAGCACCGGATTGACATTGGACTCTTCGAGAAAACCCTGGGCAACGCCGATATCCGAGCGGTCGGTGACAGGCTCCGGGGTGCGTGCCGGAACGATGCCGGAATTGCCGTAGCGGACGAAGTTCGGGCCTGGATCGAAATTGTAGAGACCGATCGAGCCGACAAGCTGATCGTTCTGGCGCAACGAACCATCGGCCCCGGCCTTGGGCGGACCGTTGCGGGGGTCAAGCTGAATCGGCGAGCCGCCCGCATCGAGCACCGGGTGGCCCTCGAGCGACATCAGCTCGCCGTTCTCGTTCATCGAAAAGCGTCCGTCGCGGGTCATGACGGTGCCGACCGGCGTCTCTATGGCGAACCAGGCATCGCCCTGGACGGCGAAATCGAAGGGATTGCCGGTCTCGCTCAAGGCACCGTGGGCGCCGGAAAGGTAGGTCTTGCCCGGAGAGGCGAAGGATACCGATTTCTGCCCGGTGCCGGAGACGACGTCCTCGAACTTCACACCGGTGGCGCGAAAGCCGATCGTCGAGGCGTTGGCGACGTTGTCGGCGATGGTGTCGAGGCGCCGCTCGAGCGCGATCTGCGACGAAAGGGCGACGTACAGGCTGTCCCGCATGATGGTCTCAGAACCTCAATTTCTGCATGGCCATCATCAGGTCGGTGGAGATGCCGACGGTGAGTGGCTGGGCAAACAGCACGCTGACCGAGGTGAGGGCCGATGAAGTCGGGTGGTTGATCTCGTACATGCTGGTGAAGCGCGTCAGGAACTTGCCGAGTTTCTCGGGGTCGGAGAAATCCGAGATGTCGAGTTTTTGCTCGAACAGCTGCGCCTGCTTGTCGACATCGGCGGTGGCGAAGGAATCAGGCAGGCCGAGCACGGTGCGCACGACACTGGCAAGCGCGGTGTCGGCCAGCACGTCGTACCAGCTGGTGATGGTTGGGGCCTTGCGATCGAAATAAAGCGCCAGCCGCACACCCTGGTTGGTCTGACCGGCATCCTCTTCGAGGGTCTGGCGCATGTATTTGTCGACGGTCGGCTGCTGCGCCGGATTGATGGTGGTGGTGTTTTCGCCATAGGCTTCGAAGTTGAAGGCGGAGGCAAGCGCGGCATAGGTCTTGTCCGTCATCTTGTTGGCGACGCTGTCGGGGTCGCGGACGCCGCCCTGCAGCACCCGCTTGATGAGGTCCTTGTCCTCCGTCGCCGAATCGAGGCCGAATGATGCCAGCGCGTATGTGTAAAGCCGGTTGTTCGACATCAGATCGTCGATCGACTTCACCTTGGTGATGTTGGCGAGATAGTATGTCGTCTCGCCCTTCACATAGGCCGAATCCGGATCGAGGCCGGCGATTTTCGCCTGCGTGGCGTAGTTCTTGGTCACCATCTGCTGCGTCTTGTTATAGATGGTCGCATCGGCGCCATTGGCGGCGAAGTTGAAGGCGCTGACGAATTCGGGGTAGCGCTTGTCGGTCAGCTTGTTGGCGAAGCTGTCGGGATCGGAGACGCCTTCCTTGAGTGCCTTGACCATGAACGCCTTGGCATAGTCCATGTCCTCCAGCCCGTAGGCCTTCATGGCATACTTGAACAAACGGTCGTTTTTGACGAAATCGTCGATCGATTTCACCTTGGTGATGTTGGCGAGATAATATTTGGTGTCGCGATCAACCACGGGCTGCTGCTCGATCCTGTCGATCGATTTTGAAATGTCCTTGGTGATGAGCTGGTAGCTGGTAAAGGTATTGAGCAAAGACGTGCCTCCGGCCGAAGCTATGCCGGCACAATACCCCTACTTCCTTGCGCGAAACTGAATCGCTTCCACGTCCTCGATTCAAGCCTCACACAAGGCACGGGGACTATCCCTAGCTCCTGATGTGAAATGCGGAAGGACCTGTCGTGGGCATTCTGATTGGACTGGTGGTAACGCTCGGCTGCGTCCTTGGCGGCTTCATGGCCATGGGCGGCCATCTTCACGTGCTGATCCAGCCGTGGGAGGCCGTGATCATCTGTGGTGCGGCTTTTGGCACCTTCCTCGTTGCCAATCCGATGAAGACGGTCAAGGACACCGGCAAGGGCATTCTCGAAGCCTTCAAGCAGGCAGTGCCGAAGGAACAGGACTATCTCGAAACGCTCGGCGTGCTGCACTCTCTGATGCGCGAGCTGCGCTCGAAATCCCGCAGCGAAGTCGAGGCGCATATCGACAATCCGGAAGAGTCAGCGATTTTCCAGGCGTTCCCAACCGTGCTGCATAACCACGACCTGACGCATTTCATCTGCGATTACTGCCGTATCATCATCATCGGCAATGCCCGCTCGCACGAGATCGAGGCGCTGATGGACGAAGAAATCCAGACCATCAGGTCCGACAAGATGAAGGCCTATCACGCGCTGGTGGCGGTGGGTGACGGCTTGCCGGCGCTAGGCATCGTCGCCGCCGTGCTGGGCGTAGTCAAGGCGATGGGCGCGCTCGACCAGTCGCCGGAAATCCTCGGCGGTTTGATTGGTGCCGCACTTGTCGGAACGTTCCTCGGCATCTTCCTGTCCTATTCGGTGGTCGGGCCGGTCGCCACCAAGATCAAGACAGTGCGCGAGAAGAAGAACCGCCTTTATATCATCGTCAAGCAGACGCTGTTGGCCTACATGAACGGCGCGCTGCCGCAGGTGGCGATCGAGTTCGGCCGCAAGACCATCTCGTCCTATGAACGGCCGACGATCGACGCGGTCGAGCAGAGCACGATGAATACCGGCATTGTCGAAAAGAAGGCCGCCTGAACGATGCGCGACAGATCGGTCCCGGCACTGTCATGACCAGCCTGGGCAGTCCAGCGGAAGCGCGCTCGCTGATCATCGAGCGTCTGGTCGGCGACAGCGGCGAGGCCACGCAGGTCATCGACGCAGGCCGCGCCATGGCCGAACGCGCCGTACCGCTGTTGCAGAAAAGCCTGACCAGCGAGCTTGGCGTTCCGGTCGTCGTCGATCTCAAAGCGATCGAGGTCAGCCGCGTTCCCGAGGCGCGTTCGCGTGCCGGCGACACGTTTGCCATGACCGTGATCGGCTCGTCCGCGTCCTCCGATGCGATGACCCTGGTGATCGATGCTCCGGCGATCGCGATCATGGTCTGCACGCTGTTCGGCGGCGATCCGGATCTGCCGGTCTCGCCGATCGAGCGCGATCTGTCGCAGATCGAAATTGATGTCTCGACCATGGTTTTCCAGCAGGTCGCGCAGGCCCTCAACGGATCGGGAAAGCGTTCGCTCGACCTGCGCCTGCCCGCGCCGCGAGCAATGTCTGGCACCGAGGCGAAGCGGTATGTGCTGCGCGATGGCGCGGCAATCCGCATCGTGCTTGGCATTTCGACGCTGGCCGACAGTGGCACCGTCACGGTGACGATGCCACAGCGCGTCGTGCTGGCCAGCCGCGACGGAGCCGTGCCTGTCGCCGACGACGATCACGGCCCCAGCTGGCGCGCCCGCTTTTCGGAAGAGGTGATGCGTTCCACCGTGGCGCTCGAGGCCACGATGCCGCTGGCGCGGTTGACGCTCGGCGACCTCGCCGGTTTCGAAATCGGCGACGTCATCGAATTCGAGGAAACGGCCCAATCCCAGGCGCGTCTCAGCGCACGGGGCAAGACGCTGTTCGTATGCGAGTTCGGCAAACTGGGACAGAATTACACCGTCCGGATCAGGCATCCTTACGACGCCGGGCAGGACTTTATCGACGGGCTGATGCCGGCTGCCGCCGGACGCGCCTGAGCATTTGGAGACGATCATGGCCAAAACCAAGGCGGAAGCCGACCTCGACCAGCCGGACGAGCAGCTCGACCGTGCCATCGAAGAGTTGCGCGGTGTCCTGCATGAAGAGGAGCAACGCCCCGATGCGGCGTTCAGGGCGGCCTCATCAGCCAATTCGAGCGTGATCATGAACATCCCCGTCGATGTCCAGATCATCCTCGGCAGCACCGAGATGCCGGTCTCCGATCTGATGGCGCTGCAGAAAGGGTCGACCGTGGCGCTCAATCGCCGCATCGGGGAACCTGTCGACGTCGTGGTCAACGGCCGCAAGATCGCGCGTGGCGAGATCACCGTGCTGGAAAGCGATCCGTCGCGTTTCGGCATCAGGCTGACCGAAATCATCGCCGGCACGAAGGGCGCCTAGACATGGTTTGCGGGGCTTGCCGGTGGCAGCGGAGGCGAGTGGCATGACGACGCCGGTGACCTTGACCCGCGCGCAGAAGGCGGCCGCCATACTTGTGGCGATGGGCAAGCCGTCGGCCAGCCGCCTGCTGAAATTCTTCAAGCAGGAAGAACTGAAGGCCCTGGTCGAGGGCGCCCGCCTGCTGCGGACGATTCCGCAAAGCGATCTCGAACGTATCGTTGCCGAGTTCGAGGCCGAGTTCACGGAAGGGGCGGGATTGCTTGATTCCGCCGACAGGATGGACACCATCCTCAACGAATCGCTCTCGCCCGAAGAGATGAGCGCGATCATGGGCGACAAGAAATTCGAGGTCGCACCGGAGGGCCCGCCGCCGATCTGGCCCGAACTCGAAAAGCTCGAACCGGCGCGGCTTGGTGCCTTCCTGGCCGGTGAGCATCCGCAGACGGCGGCCATGGTGTTGTCGAAGCTGGCGCCGCAGGTGGCGGCCAACGTGCTGCTGACACTGACCAAGCCGATGCGTGGAGAAATCATCAAGCGCATGGTGACGATGGCCAATGTTCCCGACGCTGCCGCCAGGATCGTCGAAAACCGGCTGCGCACCAGCGTGCTGGCGGAAACCTCGACCAAGGACACCTCGGCCGGGCAGGCGCGTGTCGCCAGCGTTCTCAACGAACTCGACAAGCCGCTGCTCGAGGAGGTCATGCAGGATCTGGAAGCCGCCGGCACGCCTGATCTCGACGGCGTGAGGGCGCGGCTGTTTGCTTTCGACGACTTGCCGCTGCTCACCCAGAAAGCGCGAGTGCTGCTGTTTGACGGACTGTCGACCGAATTGGTCACGCTGGCCCTGCGCGGCACTTCGGCCGCACTCGCGGAATCGGTGCTGTCGGCCATCGGCGCCCGCTCGCGGCGCATGATTGAAGCCGAACTCGGGCAGGGCTCGGACGGGGTCCCTCTCGCCGACATTACGGCGGCCCGCAAGACGATCGTGACGACAACGATCCGGCTGTCGCGCGAAGGCGCCTTCGAACTACCCTCGACCCAAGACGCCGCCTAAGACCGCGCCATGGCTGACGCGGTCGACAAGGATTCGAAAACCGAAGAGGCGACGGAAAAGAAGATCCGCGACACCATCGAACAGGGCAAACTGCCCCATTCGCGGGAGACAGCGCTCCTTGCCTCGTTCGTTGCCATACTGGTGTTCACCGTCTTCTACGCCAAGGATGCGATCATCGATCTCGGCATGTTCCTGTCGATGTTCCTGGAGAAGCCGGAAGCCTGGCCGATGGACACCGAGACCGACGTCATCGCGCTCTACAAGATCGTCCTCCTCGAGGTTGGCCGCGCCGTCCTGAGCCTGATGGTGCTGCTGACCGTCGCCGGCATCGGCGCCTCGGTGTTCCAGAACATGCCGCAATTCGTAGGCGAGCGGATCCGGCCGCAACTCTCGCGCATCTCGATCGCCAAGGGGTGGAACAGGCTGTTCGGCATCCAGGGTTGGGTCGAGTTCCTGAAGTCACTCGGCAAGGTCGGGTTTGCCATCGTCGTGCTGAGCTTCACGCTATCGGAAGACCACCGAAAGCTGCTCGCCGGGATGATCACCAATCCGGTCGCCTTCGGTCTCGTCATCCGCGGCATCGCCGTCGACATACTGGTGGCGATCGTCTTCGTCATGGGGCTGATCGCGGCAATCGACATCGTCTGGTCGCGCTTCCACTGGAAGCAGGATCTGCGCATGAGCAAGCAGGAGGTCAAGGACGAGTTCAAACAGTCCGAGGGCGACCCGATCGTCAAGTCGCGGCTGCGCTCGCTGGCGCGCGACCGGGCGCGCAAGCGGATGATGACGGCGGTGCCGCGCGCGACGCTGATCATCGCCAACCCAACGCACTTCTCGATCGCGCTGAAATATGTGCGAGACGAGGACTCGGCACCCATGGTGCTGGCCAAGGGCCAGGATCTGGTGGCGCTGAAAATCCGCGAGATCGCGCGGGAACACAACATCCCGGTCTTCGAGGACGTGGCGCTCGCCCGCTCCATGTACAAGCAAGTTTCGGTCGATAGTGTGATCCCGTCACAATTCTACCAGGCCGTCGCCGAACTGGTGCGGATCGTCTACTCGAAAAAGGCTGAGCGCAGACAGATTTCATGAACCGGCAACCGCACGCAAAATCTCGCGAGATCATCGTCGCCAGCGCCATCGAGCAGGTGGTGGGGGAACTCAGGCTGATCGATGTCGCCGACTACATCGCCTTTATCCGGCTGGAGCATTTCGCGTGCCTGTCGGACCTGGTCGATTCAGCGGTCGAGTTGTTCTTCATGCCGGGCACTCTGCGGCTCGGCCATGGTGGTGAGGCGCATGTCGACTGGAGCGGCAGCCCGCGCATCGTGCTCGATCTGGAACTGAGACCGCCCGGCGTCACCGTGTATTTTCAGCTGACGCTGAGCGAGCTCGGCGCTTCGGTGGCGGTCAACTACGTGTCGTTCGAGAAGCCGGGCGAAGACCCGGAGCACAATACGGCGCTGCTCGAGGCGGTGATCGAAGAGGCGCGTATCCGCAAGGTCGAGCCGCTCGCCTATCGCTGACCATCGGTCGCTTTCGAAGCGCTGCCGAATTCCCCTATTCGATCAAGCCCAGCCGCAGCGCCTTGGCAACGGCCTGGTTGCGATTGACGGCGTTGAGCTTCTGGGTCGACTGGGTCAGATACTGGTTGGCGGTGTGCACCGACAGTTTCAGGAGTCGCGCGATCTCCTCGCTGGTGTTGCCGTTGGCGGTCAGCTTCAGGCATTCGAGTTCGCGTTTGGAGATTGCGCGCATGCGGCCGGCATCGCCCGGACGGATGCGGGCGACGGCGGCGAACAGCGAAAAGCAGCGGGCGTGTATTTCGTAGAGCGCATCCTGCTGCAAGGTCATCTCCGAGCCCAGGAACACGACAAGGCCGCATTGGCCGCGGTCGGCGTGCACGGGAAAAGCGATGCCGCTGGTTCCGGGCGCCAGCGCCGCCATCCGCTCGGTCCAGGCGAGATTGCCAAACAGCTCCGCCATGGCGGCGACGCCGTCATCCGTCCACCAGCGCGGTTCGGTCGAGAGGCGGGTGTGGCGCACGATCTCCTCGCCGTTGGCGCCTGAGATGAACTTGGTCGCCACGGCAATGCTGGGATAGTCGGAATCAAAGCATGGCACGAGCCGCGCCCGCTCGGGCGAAGGGCTTACGAAGAAGAGGCCGAAGGCCGAGGCATTCATGTCAACGGCGATCCAGCGGCAGCGGCGCACGGCATCGGGAATGGTGACCGCGTGATGGGTTTCGGAGCCAAGGGTGAAGGCCCCGAACGGGTTGCGTTGCTCGTTGAAAAGGGCTTCGGCCGTTTCCTTGATATCGGCGTGTTTCAAATGATGCCGCTCCTGATCGCCGTGGCGATGGCCATCGCGCGGTTGCTGGCCGCGAATTTCTGGATGGCGTGGGTGATGTAGCTGTTGACGGTGTTGGAGGAGACGCCAAGGATGACGGCGACCTCGTCGGTGGTCTTGCCTTCGGAAACCCAGAACAGGCATTCGCGCTCGCGATCCGACAACGGATCCTGCATGGCGGCGGCGGCAATCAGTTGCGGGATGTGCGAGAGCGCGTAACAGCATTTCAGTTGCGCCCGCATTAACGCCGGCTGGTCGATGCTGCCGGCGGTCGCCGCAGAGAATAGGGCGAACAGGCGCTGGCGACCGACATTAAGGCGCAGCGAATAGATCTCGGCATGGCCGAGCACGTCGAGAAGTCGGGCCTCCTCGCCGGTGACCAATCCGTCTGCTTCTGGTGCCTGAGATGCCACCAGCGGCTGTGGGCGGATGCCTGGCGCGACGGTGAGCGCGCCTTGCGCAAGCCCGGCGATCAGCCGCTTGCCGATCAGTTCGATGGCATCGAAAATCCAGTTGGAGGAGACGATGCGCGCATCGTTGCGGTCCTGGTCGTGGACGATGGCGACCAACATGTAGCTGTCGGCGCCGATCTCGGCGGTCAGTTGCATGAAAAAGCTGGTGAGATCGCCGCGCGACGTCAGGCGCGAGCCCAATGTGTCGGATTGAAGAAGTGCGGCGGGACTGCTCATTCTTGTTGCTTTTGGCCGGAATCGTTTCTGCTGTCCGGATGCTGGAAGCCAGCCGCCGAACCCGAATACGCATTACTTTGACGAAGACACACGCGTGGCGCAGGGCTGCGCCGAACCAAATCCCGAATCCATTCAGGGAACGCGAAGCCGTCCGCGTCTGGTGCCGGAAAAGCTCCGGAACAAGAGACTTTGGGTGGTCGCCGCGCCCCCCAAGGACCGGCTGATTCGGGTCTAATCTACCCGCAGTTGAATCTGACATCAAACGCGATTTGACAAAATCGAATCCGGTGGACTCAGGTGCGACTCAGAGGTCGGTTTTCGCACCCTGGACAGACGACCGGGACGCGAAAGTCTTCGCCGGCCATCTCGGTGGCTGGTCGATTTCGCCAGGCTCGGGAAGCATTGAACAGACGGGCGCGCCGGTTGCTGTGCCGAAGGCTGGTGCCTTGCCCGATAGTGGGAGCCGGGCGATGTTGCCGCCCGGTTACGGTGGTCCTTTGCTTATGCCTATCGTTGTCCCAAAACCGCTGGATGCTCCTGGACGACAGGCATTTACCGATCCTCGAACCCGGTCAGCACGCCGACCGCGTTGATGCCGATCTCCTCGACGGCATAGCCGCCTTCCATGACGAACAGCGTCGGCAGGCCGAGCCTGGCGATGCGGCGGCCGATCTTGGGATAATCAGATCTCTTCAGCTTGAACTGGCTGATCGGGTCCTTTTCGAACGTATCGACACCCAGCGAGACGATGACGACATCCGGTGCATAAGCGGTAAGCCTGGCGCAGGCATCCTCGAGCGAGGCGTTCCATGCATCCCAGTCGGTGCCGAAGGGCATCGGATAGTTGATGTTGAAGCCTTCGCCTTCGCCGGCGCCGCGTTCGTCGGCATGGCCGAGGAAGAACGGGTACTCGACCATCGGATCGCCATGCAGATTGACCACCTGGACGTCGGCACGGTCATAGAAGATCTCCTGCGTGCCGTTGCCGTGGTGATAGTCGACATCGAGGATCGAGATGCGTTTGGCGCCCTGGTCGCGGAACCATTGCGCGGCGACGGCGGCGTTGTTGATGTAGCAATAGCCGCCCATGAAGCCAGCCCCGGCATGGTGGCCGGGCGGACGGCAGAGCGCGAAGGCGGAAGCCGCGCCATCCTTGACCAGGCCGGCGGCGGTCAGCGCCACGTCGTAGGAAGACTTGATCGCCGCCCAGGTACCTTCGACGAAGGTGGCGCCGGCATCGAAGGAATAGTAGCCGAGCAGCGCGTCTATGCGTTTTGGCGGCACGTCGCCGCGCAGGCCGCGCGTCGGCCAGGTGAAGGGCATCGCCGTGCCCGTGAGGCCTGCTTCCAGCCATTGCGGCCAGACCGTCGGGAGAAAGTCGATATAGTCCGATTTGTGGATGCGCTTGGCGGCGGCGAGGTCATGTCCGTGCGGCGCGATGATGGGACCCAGTTTCTCGCTTTCGACCCGTGCCTTGATGAATTCGGCCCTCGAGGGCTTTTCGAAACCCGGCACGATGGCTGATGTGACCAGTTCCATTTGGCCGGCATGGCCGGCGTGCAGGGGGGAGAAAACAGTCTTCATAAATTCCTCTCGAAGTGTGAAATCAGTCAAGATTCAAGATTAAGATAAGGGCTCACCAGAGCGAGCCACATTCTTTCCACATCGTCCTCGATGAGGTCGTATGTCTTGCGGTCCCTTTTCAGCCCCACAAGCCGGCAGGCGTGCCCGACGTCCATCATCAGCACGCCGAGCCGGCTGGCGATCTTGTCTTCAAGCGCCGGGTTCACATGCTGCAGCCATGCGGCGTAGAGGGCGATGATCTGCTCGTCATATTCGTTCTGGATCGGCCTGAGGTCGGCGTTGCCTGAAATGGCCTCGATCACCGGCATCAGGCTGGCGTTTTCGAGGTAGAGTCTGGACGTGTCGATGAAGAGCTTGCGCACTTCGCGCCGAAACTCTTCACGGTTGGTGGGCGGGGCGACCTTGATACGCTTGGCGATCACCTCGGGAAAGGAGGACAGCCAGCGCCGGGCGAGGTCCAGAAGAATGGCTTCCTTGTTGGGGAAGTATTGGTAGATCGAACCAACCGACAAGCCTGCGCGCTGCGCAATGGCGAGCGTCGTCGGCGTCTTGGTTCCTTGCTCGCGCGTCAAGACCAGCGCTGCGTCGAGAATCCGGTCGACCACCTTGCTGGAGCGTTGTTGCCGCGGCTGCTTGCGCGGTTCGAGCGCTATCCTGGTTTTGCGGTCGAGACTGCGCTTCACTGTCCGATGTCCTCGTTCCCCGCCCGGTCTCAACATGGTGGGAGCTTGCTGTCCACAATACGTTCCAGATTCGGCATGTTGACAAACGCGAATAATCAGTCGCATTCTTTATCCACGCTGCCTCTTGGGATGACAAGGGGAATTTCCAAGACAGCGCGCTGGCATTCTTTTTCGTCCCGTGGCGCCGCTCCGGTGGAGTGGCAGGTCGTTGGACAAGAGGTTGTCGGTCTCAGTCAGTCGTCAAAAGCGCGGAGTCGCGATGTCTGTCACAGGTGCGGGTCACAATGCGGATCTGATCGTCATCAATGGTCGTGTACTGACCATCGACGACGACAATCCCACCGCCGAGGCCGTCGCCGTCAAGGACGGCGCAATCATCGCCATCGGCAGCCGCGCCTCCATCGAAGAGTTCAAGGGACCGGCCACCAAGGTAATCGACGCCAAGGGCGGCTCCGTCCTGCCGGGTTTCATCGAAGCCCACATGCATCTGTTTTCGGGCGGGGCTGAGCTTGCCCACCTTCAACTCACCGGTATCCATGGCTTCGAGGCGCTGCAGAAGGCGATCCGCGACTATGCGCCGAGCCGGCCCGACGCCAAGATGCTGGTCGGCCAGGGCGTCGACTACACCGTGCTCGGCAGCGAGCGCGTGACGCGCCACCACCTCGACGCCATTTTGCCCGATCGCCCGTTCTGCATGGCAGCGCCCGACCATCACACCATGTGGGCCAACACCAAGGCGCTGGAAATGGCCGGCATCCTGCAGGGGCGCACGCTTGGACCGGGCAATGAGATCGTCATGGGTGACGACGGACTGGCCGCGGGTGAATTGCGCGAGGGTGAGGCCTTTGGCCCGGTGCTCGACCTTGCCGGCGAAGGCCGGGTGCGGCTGGGGCTGTCGACCGGCGGCGAGCCGGACCCGATGCCGACCTCGGCCGAGCGGGACGCCGACCGCGACATCATGCGGCGCGGGCTCGCCTGGTGCGCCCGCCACGGTATCACCTCGATCCAGAACATGGACGGCAACCTCTATCAGCTTGAGCTGCTGGCCGAGATCGAAGCCGAGGAAGGCTTGCCCTGCCGCGTCAAGATCCCGTTCCACTACAAGAATTTCATGACGCTCGACATGCTCGACAAGGCGTCTGATATGGCCGAACGCTACAACAGCGAATGGCTGTCGTCGGGCATGGTCAAGGTGTTCTACGACGGCGTTCTCGATTCCTGGACAGCTGTCATGGTCGAGCCATACGCCGACCGGCCCGATTGGGTGGGCGAGCCTCTGTTCACGCCGCAACAATTCATCGATTTGGCCGTCGCGGCCGACAGGCGCGGGCTGCAGATCGCCGTGCATTCGATCGGCGACGGCGCCGTGCGCGCGGTGCTCGACGGTTATGAGGCGGCGCAGAAGGCGAACGGCAAGCGCGACAGCCGTCACCGGGTCGAGCACATCGAGGTCACCACCGCTTCGGACGTGCCGCGTTTCGCCGAACTCGGCGTCATTGCCTCCATGCAACCGCCGCATCCGCCCGGCGCCATGGATTTTCCGCTGGAGCCGACGGTGTCGCGCATCGGGCCGGCGCGCTGGCCGCTGAGCTATGCCTGGCGGACCTTGAAGGATGCCGGCGCGCATGTCGTCTTCGCATCCGATTGGCCGGTGTCGCCGATCGATCCGATCCTGGGCATTCAGGCGGCAGTGTTGCGCAAACCGTGGGCAGAAAGCGACCCTGACCAGAGTTTCTCACTGCATGAAGCGATCGCGGGTTACACGATCGAGGGCGCCTACGCCGAGTTCGCCGAGCACCGCAAGGGCACGCTGAAATCAGGCTACATGGCCGATCTGGTGGTTTTATCGATGGATATCGAGAACACCGCCCCGGCCGATCTGCACAAGGTGCGGCCGGTGACGACGATTTGCGGCGGCAAGGTCACCTATCAGGCCTGACTATGGCATGGGGCTTGCAGGCCTCAATGACTGACTGAACTGTGACCCAATGCCGGGCTTGCCAACCCACCGGCCATGTGGTCACATCGAACAGGGGAAGAGCTCCGCCAGCAAGAGCGGGGTCAACAGTGAGGCGTAATCGTGCCGGACAAACCGGATCGGAATGCGATTGAAGTAGTTAACGTCAGCAAAATTTTCGGATCAGGTGAGGGGCAGGTAGCTGCCCTCGACGCGGTCTCTGTATCTATCCGCGAGAACGAATTCTTCACGTTGCTGGGGCCATCCGGCTGCGGCAAGACGACGTTGCTCAGGCTGATCGCCGGCTTCGACTTTCCAACCGCTGGTGAAATCCTGCTCTACGGCCAGGACATTGCGCCGCTCCCACCCTTCAAGCGGCCGGTCAATACCGTTTTCCAGTCCTATGCGCTGTTCCCGCACATGACGGTCGCCGACAATATCGGCTTTGGCCTGGAGATGCTGGGTAAGCCGAAGGCCGAGATCAAGGCGCGCGTCGCCGAGATGCTGAAGCTGGTCAAGATGGAGGCACTCGCTGGTCGTCGCACCAGCCAGATCTCCGGCGGCCAGCAGCAGCGCGTGGCCTTGGCCCGCGCCTTGGCACCGCAGCCGAAGGTGCTTTTGCTCGACGAGCCACTGTCCGCACTCGACTACAAGCTGCGCAAGGAGATGCAGATCGAGTTGAAGCGGCTGCAGCACGAGACCGGTATCACCTTCATCTTCGTCACTCACGACCAGGAAGAAGCGCTGACCATGTCCGACCGCATCGCTGTCATGTCATCGGGCAAGATCCTCCAGGTCGGTTCGCCCTGGGATATCTACGACAAGCCGGCCGAACGCTTCGTCGCCGACTTCATCGGTGAAACCAACTTCCTGACGGCCGCCATCAGCGAGATGGCCAACGGCAAGGCGCGCGCTACGCTCAAGTCCGGTGCGACCATCGAGGCGACCGTGGCCCAGGGTTTCCAGCCCAAACCCAATGCCACGGTCGTGGTTCGGCCTGAACACGCCAAGCTGACTAAGGCCAAGGGCGAACTGTCGGGGAGGGTCGAAAACATCGTCTATTTCGGCACCGATACCCACATCCACGTTCATCTCGACAGTGGCGAACTCTTCACCGTACGCCAGCAGAACACGCGCAGCGCGGGCTGCGGTTTCGAGAAGGGCGACGCGGTCGGCATCCTCATCGGCAGCGATGCCGCCCAGGTCCTGAAGGACTGACGATGGCGACCGCAGAAGAAGTCGCCAAGGCAGCGGAGCGGCGCGATGTCCGTGACCGCTGGCTTTTGTCAGCGCCAGCGCTGCTGGTCATTTTCCTCGCCGCGACCGGTCCCTTGCTGATCGTGCTCGTCTACTCGTTCCTGACGCCAGGCTCCTATGGCGACGTGAAGTGGCAGTTCTCGCCGGAAGCCTGGATAGCGGTGTTTCTGGAACGCGATATCTTCGACGACACGCTTTCGATCGCCGCCGCCCACGTCACCATCTTCCTGCGCTCGATCAAGCTTTCCGTGGTGACGACGATCGCCACCTTGGTGCTTGGTTTCCCGACTGCTTATTTCATGGCGACGCGCAGCGAAAAGACCCGCGATCTCTGGCTGTTCCTGATCACCATTCCGTTCTGGACCAACCTCCTGATCCGCACCTTCGCGGTGCTGCAGATCATCCGCAACGAAGGCATCATCAACACGATGCTGCTCAAGCTCGGCATCATCTCGGCGCCGATCCAGATCCTCTACACCGACACGGCGATCCTGATCGGCATGGCCTATGTCTACCTGCCGCTGATGGTGCTGCCGATCTATGCCAGCATGGAAAAGCTCGATTTCCGGTTGGTCGAGGCGGGATACGACCTTTACGCGTCGCGTTTCCAGGTGCTGCGGCGGATCATCTTTCCGCTCGTCAAGCCGGGCGTCATTGCCGGCTCCATACTGGTCTTCATTCCAGCGCTTGGCGCCTATGTGACGCCGAGCGTTCTTGGCGGCGGCAAGAACATGATGCTGTCCAACCTGATCGAATTGCAGTTCGGGCAGGGCCGCAACTGGCCACTTGGCTCGGCGCTGTCGATCGCCGTCATGATCATCGTCATGGTGGCGCTGCTTGCATATGTGCGCAATGCCGGCAGATCGGGGGTACGTCATGGCTAAGAACTTTTCCATCAAGCACCAGCCAGGATTCACCGCGATCGCCGCGACCTGCTTTATCGTGCTGTATCTGCCGATCATCGTGCTGGTCATCTATGCCTTCAACGCGGCGAGCTCGACCTCCGAATGGGGCGGCTTTTCGCTGAAATGGTTCCAGTCGGCATGGCAGAACACGCAGGTCGTCGATGCCACGCTGCGTTCCTTCCAGATCGGCTCCATCGCGGCGGTGCTCTCCACGATCTTTGCCACCATGGCGGCGCTCGCCACCACCCGCACCGCGCCCTATCCCGGCCTCACCTTCAAATATGCGGCGATCAACCAGCCGCTGATGGTGCCCGAGATCGTCACCGGCGTGGCGCTGCTGATCTTCTTCTCGCGCATCAAGATCTTCACCGGCTATTCCGGCATCGGCTATCTGGTCGCCGCGCACACGGCGTTCTGCATTCCCTTTGCCTATTTGCCGATCCGGGCGCGGCTTGAGAATATGGACCTGACGCTGGAGCGTGCCGCAGCCGACCTCTACGCGACGCCCTGGAAGACCTTCCGGCGCATCACGCTGCCGCTCCTGTGGCCCGGCATCCTGGCCGGGCTGATGCTGGCCTTCGTCATCTCGCTCGACGACGTCGTCATCACCGAGTTCGTCAAATCGGGCGGCCAGGACACGCTGCCCACCTACATGCTCGGCCAGATCCGCCGCGGCATCACACCCGAGATCAACGCGATATCGACCGCCTTCCTGCTGCTTTCGGTCGCGATCGTCACGTTGTTTTTCTTCGTCAGCAGGAAACGAGACTGAACCGAAAAATGGGAGTTAAACCCATGAACTGGAAGACAACAGAAACCGCCATGGGGTTGGCGTTGCTCGCCTCGACGGGCCTCGCCCGCGCGGACGGCGTGCTCAACATCTACAATTGGGGCAACTACACCAGCCCCGACGTGATCAAGAAGTTCGAGGCCAAATACAACGTCAAGGTGACCATCACCGATTACGATTCCAACGACACCGCGCTGGCCAAGGTTCGCCAGGGCGGCACCGGCTTCGACATCGCGGTGCCGTCGCAGACCTACGTGCCGATCTGGATCAAGGAAGGTCTCCTGCTCGAGACCGATCCGGGCAAGATGGAGAATTTCAAGAACGTCGCGCCGGAATGGGCAAATCCCGAATTCGATCCGGGCCGCAAATATTCGGTGCCGTGGGCCTGGGGCACGATCGGCGTCGTCGTCAACACCGATGCCTACAAGGGTCCGGCCGATACGTGGGGCATCGTCTTCAACACGCCAGACGAGTTGAAGGGCAAGGTCAACGTCGTTCCGGAGATGGGAGACGTCATCTTCGCGGCGATCAAATATGTCGGCGGCCAGCAGTGCACCGACGACAAGGCGGTGCTGAAGAAGGTGCGCGACCTGCTGGTGACGGCCAAGCCGAACTGGATCGCGATGGAATACAACACCATCGAGAAGATGGGCGCCGGCGATTTCAAGGCGACCAGCGACTGGAACGGCTCGGCACTGCGCCAGCGGCTGGCCAATCCGGCTATCCACTACAACTATCCGAAAGAAGGCTTCGGCCTGTGGAGCGACAACGTCGTCGTTCTGAAGGAAGCCAAGAACGTCGACAATGCCAAGCTGTTCCAGAACTTCATCATGGATCCGGAAAACGCGGCGGGCCTCTCGGCCTTCCACCGCTATGCCAACGCCATCACCGGCTCGGACAAATACATGCCGGCGGACATGAAGGATGCGCCGGAAGTCGTCATTCCGGCCGATGCCAAGCCGAAAGGCGAATTCCAGAAGATGTGCCCGCCGGAAACGCAGGAACTCTACACCAAGATCTGGACCGAACTGCAGAAGTAACCGCTGCATGACAGACCCGGCGGCACATGTCGCCGGGTCTTTTCTTTTCCGGGAATGGCTTTCATGGACTCCTATCGCAACAGCGATCCGCGGCCGCCGATCATGCAGGGCTCGCCGCCCGCCATGGTGCCGCCGAAGCTCGACTGGGACCGGCCGCCGTGGAACCGCTGGGCGTTCCAGCACATCCGTGAAATTCTGCCGACCGCCGAAGTCTGGCGCGGCAATGGCCATCGCCGCCGTCTCGAACGCGCCGAGGTCGATTTAGACGGGCTGCAGGTCGAGGGCAGCGCGGGCATGCCGACAACGCTCGCCGGGCTGCTCGACGAGACCTATACGGACGGCTTCCTGGTGCTCAAGGACGGCAAGGTTGCCTATGAGCGCTACTTCAACGGCATGGATGAACGCACGCTGCACCTGTCGCAGTCGATGGCGAAGTCCCTTACCGGTTCGGTGTTCGGCATACTGGTTGGGCGCGGCCTGATCGATCCGGCCAGACCGGTAACCGACTACCTACCGGAACTCGGCATTACCGGCTGGGCCGGCGCCAGTGTGCAGCATGTGCTGGACATGACCAGCGGCGTCCGTTTCTCCGAGGAATATACCGACCGCTATTCCGACATCGGTCAGGTCGATGTCGCCACTGGCTGGAAGCCGGTGCCGCCGGACAGCGATCCGGCCTTTCGTTGGCCCTCGCACATGTTCGAGCTGATCCTGGGCCTGAAGGACACGATCCGCCCGCACGGGGCTCAATTCGAATACCGCTCGATCGAAACCGACGTACTCGCCTTCATCATGGAGCGGGTGACAGGCAAAAGGCTGCCGCAACTGGTTTCAGAAGAGCTCTGGCAAAAGCTCGGCGCTGATGAAAGCGCCTGCTTCACCGTCGACAGCGCCGGCTATGCGGTGGCCGATGGCGGCTTCAACGCGACGCTGCGCGACTATGGCCGTTTCGGCCAGATGATCCTCGACAATGGCGGCGGCATCGTACCGGCCGACTGGATCGAGGCGACGCGCAACGGCAGGCACGGCCCGGATTTCTCCGACAGCCTGCCGGAAGGCAGCTATCGCAACCAGTTCTGGATCGAGGATCCACGCTCGCGCGCGCTGATGTGCCGGGGCGTGTTCGGGCAGCTGATCCATATCGACTGGAACACCGGAATGGTCGTGGTGAAGCTTTCGACCTGGCCTGATTTCGCCAATGGTGCCTATTCCATAGCGACGCTGAAAGCCGTGCACGCTATCGCAACGGCACTTCGCTGAGCCCACAAGAAGAAACGACCCGGAAGGAACCGCCATGACCGGCAAGACCGCGTTCGAGACCCGCTATGGCTTTCGCCGCAATGAAGTGCTGCTCGCCAACTGGCGCGAGAATCCATTCAACCGGTGGTCGTTCCAGAATCTCGGCGAACTGGTGCCGACCGCCCGTGTGCCGGCAGCGTCGGGCGTGGTCGAAGCCCCCGTGCGGGACATGGGCGGCTTGCTCGGCGAAAAGATTTCGGTCGGCAGTACGCCGGAGACGGTGGCTGAATTTCTCGCACGTTCGAGCACCGACGCACTGACGGTGATGAAAGGCGGCAAGATCGTCGGCGACTGGTTCGCCCCGCATATGGAATTCGGCGCCCGCCACATCATCTTTTCGATCAGCAAGTCGCTGACCGCCATCATTGCCGGCATACTGGAAGGCGAGGGGGTGTTCGACCCGGAGGCACCAGTGACGGCCTACATCCCTGAAGCAGTCGGCTCGGCCTACGGCGATGCGAGCGTGCGGCACGTGCTCGACATGAGCGTCAGCCTCGATTTCGAGGAAGCCTATCTCGATCCGGAAAGCGCTTTCGCCCGCTACCGCCGCGCCACGCTATGGAATCCGGGCGGCGGCACGGAGAGCCTGCGCGAATTCATCCTGACCTTGCAACGCCTTGCCGAGCCGCATGGCCAGACCTTCCGCTACCGCTCGCCCAATTCCGATCTGCTTGGCCTGCTACTCGAGCGCGCGTCGGGCCAGCGCTTTTCCGACCTGATGCGCGAGAAGCTGTGGCGGCCGCTCGGCGCCGTCAGCGAAGCCTCGATCGGCGTCGACATGGAAGGCACGGCGCGCACGGCCGGCGGTATTTCGGTGACGCCGCGCGACCTGGCGCGTGTCGGCGAGATGATGCGGCAAGGCGGGGTGGCCAATGGCCGCCGCATCGTGCCGGAAGCCTGGGTGCGCGACACGACCAGCACTGGCGGCAGTGCGGACGCCTGGCAGCGCGGCGCGATGCTGCCACTGTTTCCCAAAGGTCGTTACCGGAACAAATGGTACCAGACTGGGCACGAGAACGGCGCCTATTGTGGCATCGGCATTCATGGCCAGTGGCTGTATGTCGATCCCAGGACCGAAGTGGTGATCGCCAAGATGTCGTCGCAGCCCGAGCCGGTCGACGATCCGCTCGATGTCGAGATCGCCGCGTTCTTCGAGGCGCTGAGCCGCATGATCTAAGGTATGCTGATATTCAGGTGATGCCGGCCTGCAAACGGCGGCTTTCTGCGCTTCCCCGTTCTACTGCGTCGCAGTAGAACTGAGCTCACGGACCCGAATGTCCGCTGCGCTCCGATTCTCGGAAGCCACCATTCTCGGCTCGGCCTGACCTGAATCTCAACACACCTTAAGGCCGCGCCGCGATCGCCACATTAGCGCACGGTTTCCTGTGGACCCGCCGGGCTGATCGAAGCGCGGCGGTTGGCGGGCCGGACGTCTGCGCCTATGGTCGCCGCTCTTTTCGATCAGAGTGGGAACGACATGGCATCCGACATCAAGCGCATCGCAGCCATCATCGCGGCCGAGATTAAGGCGCGGCCCGAACAGGCGGCCGCGGCGATCGAACTGCTCGATGAAGGCGCAACAGTGCCGTTTGTGGCGCGCTACCGCAAGGAAGTCACCGGCGGGCTGGACGACACGCAATTGCGCGACCTTGCCGAACGGCTTGCCTATCTGCGCGAGCTCGATGCGCGCCGCGACACCATCCTCGGTTCCATCCGCGAACAGGGCAAGCTGACCGAGGAGCTTGCAGGCAAGATCGTCGCCGCCAGCACCAAGGCGGAACTTGAGGACATCTACCTGCCCTACAAGCCCAAGCGCCGGACCAAGGCCGAGATCGCCAGGGAGCGCGGGCTGGGGCCGCTGGCCGAAGCCATCTTGGCGAACCGCTCATTGGTGCCTGCCGAACTGGCGCTGGCCTATGTCAGCGAAGAGGTGACGGATACCAAGGCGGCGCTCGAAGGGGCGCGCGACATCCTGTCGGAACAGTTCGCCGAGAACGCCGATCTGGTCGGCAAATTGCGCAGCTACATGAAGGAGCGCGCCTTCATGCGCGCCAGGGTGGTCGACGGCAAGCAGGAGGCCGGCGCGAAGTTCTCCGATTATTTCGACCATGTCGAGCGCTGGACAAATGTGCCGAGCCACCGCGCGCTGGCGATGCTGCGCGGCCGCAACGAGGAAGTGCTGTCGCTCGACATCGAGGTCGATGCCGATGACACCTCGCCGGTGAAACCGGTCGAGCGGATGATCGCCAATGCCTATGCCATCGGCGGCAGCCTGCCGGGCGACAGATGGCTGATGGAGGTGGCGGGCTGGACCTGGCGCATAAAACTGTCGCTGCACCTGACACTCGATTTGATGCGCGATTTGCGCGAGCGGGCGGAAGAGGAAGCGATCCACGTCTTTGCCCGCAACCTAAAGGATTTGCTGCTGGCAGCCCCCGCCGGCTCGCGCGCGACGATGGGGCTCGACCCCGGCATCCGCACCGGCGTCAAGGTGGCGGTGGTTGACGGCACCGGCAAGGTGCTGACAACAACGACGGTCTATCCATTTCCGCCCAGGAACGATGTGCGTGGCACGCAGGCGGAACTCGCCAAGCTCATCCGCCTGCACAAGGTCGAGCTGATCTCGGTCGGCAATGGCACCGGCAGCCGCGAGACTGAGAAGCTGGTGGCGGACATGCTGTCCGACATGCCTTGGGATGGCGGGCCGAAGCCCTTGAAAGTGATCGTCAGCGAGGCCGGCGCCTCTGTCTATTCGGCATCGGCAACAGCGGCGGCGGAATTCCCCAACCTCGATGTGTCGTTGCGCGGCGCCGTCTCGATCGCCCGGCGGCTGCAGGATCCGCTGGCCGAACTGGTCAAGATCGAACCCAAATCGATCGGCGTCGGCCAGTACCAGCACGATGTCGACCAGTACCGTCTCGGCCGCTCGCTGGAAGCGGTGGTCGAGGACGCGGTCAACGCCGTCGGCGTCGACCTCAACACCGCCTCGGCGCCGCTTTTGGCGCGCGTTTCGGGTCTGGGTGCGTCGCTGGCCGACGCGATCGTTGCGCATCGCGATGCGACCGGGCCCTTCGCCAGCCGGAAGGATCTGCTCAAGGTGCCGCGGCTCGGACCTCGGGCCTTCGAACAATCCGCCGGCTTCCTGCGCATTGCCAATGGCAGCGAGCCGCTCGATGCCTCGTCGGTGCATCCGGAAGCCTATGGCGTGGCGAAGAAGATCGTCGCCGCCTGCGGGCGCGATGTGCGTTCGCTGATGGGTGACAGTGCCGCGCTGAAGGCGCTCGATCCCCGCGTCTTCGTCGACGAGCGTTTCGGCTTGCCTACGGTGCGTGACATCCTGGCGGAATTGGAAAAGCCCGGCCGCGACCCGCGCCCCGGCTTCAAGACGGCGACCTTCGCCGACGGCATTGACGACATCAAGGATCTGAAGCCCGGCATGCTGCTGGAAGGCACCGTCACCAACGTGGCCGCCTTCGGCGCCTTCGTCGATATCGGAGTGCATCAGGACGGGCTGGTGCATGTCTCGCAACTGGCCGACCGGTTCATCAAGGACGCGCACGAGGTGGTCAAGGCCGGCGACGTGGTCAAGGTGCGCGTCGTCGATGTGGATATCAAGCGCAAGCGCATCGCGCTTTCGATGCGCAAGGATGGCGGCGAGGGTGGCGCACCGCGTGGCGGGCCGCGCGACAATGGTGGCGGCAGGCCGGCACCACGTTCGCCGGCGCCGCAGCAACGCCAGCCGGAGCGGCCGGCGCAGCAAGGGGCGTTCGGCGCGGCATTGGCCGATGCGCTGAAGCGGAAGTAGCTATTCTGCGACTGGCCCTATGAGTGTTCCAGCCCAACGAGACAGGCGGGCGTGGAGTTCAACGGTCATTGAGTGGCTGTCCTCCCTCAAGAACAATTTTTGATAAACTGGCCAAGTCAAATCTGCCGAGTGACCTGGCCCAGCAGCCAGTCGCGAAAACTGGCGACTGGCGGATGGCCGCGCTTGTCGTGTGGGACGACGAGATAGTAGGCGCTGCGGCTTTGCATGGGTTGGCCTGGCGCCGGCACCAGCTGGCCGCGCTGCAATTCGCCTGCAATGAGGATTAGCGGCAGCAGCGCCACGCCGAGCCCCGCCATGCAGGCCTGGGCGGCGGTGCCGAACTGCTCGAACTGCATGCCGGGCCCGGTCGGCGCGCTCAGGCCCTGATGCTCGAACCATTCTGTCCAGGCGCCAGGACGCGTCGCCATGTGCAGCAGCGGCAGACGGCTGATATCGGCCGGTGAGGCGATGGCGCGGCCGGCGAGGAATTCGGGCGACACGACCGGTGCCACGGTTTCGCGCACCAACAGTGTCGAGTCGGCCTCAGGCCAGTCCGGCAGGCCATAGTGGATGGCGGCATCCAGCCTCTCCCTGGCGAAGTCGAAGCGGCCGACGCGGGTGACGAAATTGATGGTGATATCGGGATTGTTTTCGACGAAATCGGGGATCATCGGCATCAGCCAGCGCGTGCCGAAGGTCGGCAAAATGGCAAGGTTCAGGATGCCACTATGCCGATTGCTCATCAATCCAAGGGCTGCGTCACGCAACTGGCCAAGTGCTGAACGCACCGCCTCGGCGTAGATTTCGCCCGATGTCGACAGCCTGACATTGCGGCTGTCGCGTTCGAACAGCCGGCGGCCGAACTGATCTTCCAGAAGCTTGATCTGCCGGCTGACCGCGCCCTGGGTCAGATCGAGCTCCTGGGCGGCGGCGGTGAAACTGCCGAGCCGGGCCACAGCCTCGAAGGCGGCAAGGGCGCTGATGTTGGGCAACAGGCGGCGTTGGACACTCATGATCCATTCCTAACGATCATTGATCGGTGAATCAATTTCGTTTGATTTTTTCGAGGCGCAGACCGATAGAACGGGCCAAGATTTTGCTTCATGCATGTCGTCATTTTGAGCGACACGCATCGGTTCGGGAGAAACGCGATGGCCGCCGACAAGAACGCATTCGTCTGGGAAGATCCGTTCCTGATCGAGGGCCAGCTTTCGGAAGACGAGCGCATGGTGCGCGACGGCGCGGCCGCCTTCGCCGCCGACAGACTGGCGCCGCGGATCGAGGACGCCTACCTCAACGAGACCTTCGACACCGCGATCTTCCGCGAAATGGGCGAGGCTGGCCTGCTCGGCATCAACATCCCCGAGGAATTCGGCGGGCTTGGCGCGAACTATGTGACCTACGGGCTGGTCGCGCGGGAAGTCGAACGTGTTGACTCGGGTTATCGCTCGATGATGTCAGTGCAGTCGTCGCTGGTGATGTATCCGATCTACGCCTATGGCTCGGACGAGCAGCGCAAGAAGTACCTGCCCAAGCTTGCCAGCGGCGAGTGGATCGGCTGTTTCGGCCTGACCGAGCCGGATGCGGGCTCCGACCCGGGCGGCATGAAGACGCGCGCCGAGAAGACCGCCAACGGCTACAAGCTGTCCGGCTCGAAGATGTGGATTTCCAATTCGCCGGTCGCTGATGTGTTCGTCGTCTGGGCGAAGCTGAAGGGCGAGAACGGCAAGGACGAGATCCGTGGCTTCGTGCTGGAAAAGGGCATGAAGGGGCTTTCGGCGCCGAAGATCGGCGGCAAGCTGTCGCTGCGGGCGTCGATCACCGGCGAAGTGGTGATGGAAGGCGTCGAGGTCGGCGAGGACGCGCTGCTGCCCAACGCAAAGGGCCTTGGCGGACCGTTCGGATGCCTCAACCGGGCTCGCTTCGGCATTTCCTGGGGCTCGATGGGCGCCGCGGAAGATTGCTGGCACCGCGCCCGCCAATACGGTCTTGATCGCAAGCAGTTCGGCAAGCCGCTGGCCGGCACGCAACTCTACCAGAAGAAGCTTGCCGACATGCAGACCGAAATTGCGTTGGGATTGCAGGCATCCTTGCGTGTCGGGCGGTTGCTGGATGAAGGCAAGATGGCGCCGGAAATGATCTCGATCTTAAAGCGGAACAATTGCGGCAAGGCGCTCGACATCGCCCGCCAGGCCCGCGACATGCATGGTGGCAACGGCATCCAGATCGGCTACCACGTCATGCGCCACGCGCAGAACCTGGAGACGGTCAACACCTATGAAGGCACGCATGACGTGCATGCGCTGATCCTGGGAAGGGCGCAGACGGGGATACAGGCGTTTTTCTGAGCCGGCAACCGTTGCTTAAATTAGGTGCACCGCAACATCTCTGCTTGGAGAATGGTCGCCAGATGTGTCAGGGTTCAGCGAAATCGTTTGAAACGCTGAATTCCGGGGCCCCATGGCAATTCTGGCAGCCGTCTACCACCTGACCCACTACAAATATGATCGGCCGGTGGTTCTCGGCCCCCAGATCATCAGGCTGCAGCCGGCGCCGCATTCCCGCACCAAGGTGCTGAGTCATTCGCTCAAGGTCGAGCCGGCGAACCATTTCGTCAATCTGCAGCAGGACCCCTATGGCAACTTCCTAGCCCGCTTCGTCTTTCCCGAACCGGTGATGGAACTGAAGATCGAAGTCGACCTCGTCGCCGACATGACGGTCTACAACCCGTTTGATTTCTTCGTCGAGCCGTCGGCCGAGGCGTTTCCGTTCGAGTATCCGGAAGAAATACGCGACGATCTCGCCATCTATCGCACCCCGGAACCGGCGGGACCGCTGCTGTCGGCGCTGCTGAAGACCATCGATCGCAGCGCTGCCAACACCGTCAATTTCCTGGTCGACCTCAATGCGCGGTTGCAGCGCGAGATCGCCTATATCGTGCGCATGGAAACCGGGGTGTTCTCGCCGGAAGAGACCTTGGCCGCGAAAAAGGGATCGTGCCGGGATTCGAGCTGGCTGCTGGTGCAGATCCTGCGCAATCTCGGTATCGCCACACGCTTCGTTTCCGGCTATCTGGTCCAGTTGAAGCCCGATCTGATCGCGCTGGACGGTCCAGCCGGAACCGCCGTCGACTTCACGGATCTGCATGCGTGGTGCGAGGTCTATCTTCCCGGCGCCGGCTGGATCGGCTTCGATCCGACCTCGGGCCTGCTCACCGGCGAGAGCCATGTGCCGCTGGCCGCCACGCCGCATTTCCGCAACGCGGCCCCGATTTCCGGGATGGCGAGCTTCGCCAATGTCGAATTCGGCTTCGAGATGCGGGTCGACCGCATCGCCGAACATCCGCGCATCACCAAGCCATTTTCGGACGAAAGCTGGCAGGCGCTCGACGTTCTGGGCAACAAGGTCGATGCAGCGCTTGCTGCCGGCGACGTGCGGCTGACGATGGGCGGCGAGCCGACTTTCGTGTCGATCGACGATTTCGAGTCGGCCGAGTGGAACACCGCCGCCGTCGGTCCCACCAAGCGCGAAAAGGCGGACGAACTGATCCGTAAACTGCGCGAGCGCTTCGCGCCCGGCGGCTTTCTCCATTACGGCCAGGGCAAATGGTATCCGGGCGAAAGCCTGCCGCGCTGGACTTTTTCGCTCTACTGGCGTGCCGACGGCCAACCGGTGTGGAGCGATCCGTCGCTGATCGCACGCGAAAAGAGCGAGGCCAATATCGGGCCGAAGCAGGCCGAAAGCCTGCTCACCGCGATTGCTGGTGAACTCGGCATCGACAAGGCCATGGTCAGCGAAGCCTATGAGGATCCGGCCGAATGGCTGCTCAAGGAAGGCAAGCTGCCCGACAATGTCGATCCGTCCAACTCCAGGCTGGAGGATCCGGAAGAACGCAGCCGCATGGCGAAAGTGTTCGAACGCGGGCTGACCAAACCGTCCGGCTATGTGCTCCCCGTCCAGCGTTGGAACAGCCAGGCATCGGATCCGCGCTGGCGCTCGGAAAAATGGAAGACGCGGCGTGGCCGGCTGTTCCTGGTGCCAGGCGATTCACCGGTCGGCTACCGGCTGCCGCTCGGCACGTTGCCCTACGTGCCGCCGGAGCAATTCCCCTATATCGTGCCGGTCGATCCGTCACTGCCGCGTGGACCGCTGCCCGCGCGTGAAGCCATACTGGCCGGACCGGCTCCAGCCGAACTGGAAGGCGCTGACGAGATGGCGCGCCGCCAGCAAGCGGCATCGTTCACCGCTGCGACCGGCCAGCAGGAGCGGGTCGAGCAGGAGATCACCGAGATCGGCGGCGCGGTGCGCACCGCACTTTCGGTCGAGCCGCGCGACGGGCGGCTGTGCGTGTTCATGCCGCCGGTCGAGGCACTGGAAGACTATCTCGAACTGGTCGCGGCGGCCGAGAACGCGGCAAAGACGATCGGCCTTCCCGTGCATATCGAAGGCTATGGCCCACCGCACGATCCGCGCCTCAACGTCATCCGCGTCGCGCCTGACCCGGGCGTCATAGAGGTCAACATTCATCCGGCCTCCAACTGGCAGGATTGCGTGGCGACGACGACGGCGATCTATGAGGAAGCGCGGCAGACACGGCTTGGCGCCGACAAGTTCATGATTGACGGCCGCCACACCGGCACCGGCGGCGGCAACCATGTCGTGGTCGGCGGTGCGACACCCAATGACAGCCCGTTCCTGCGAAGGCCGGACCTGCTGAAGAGCCTGGTGCTGCAATGGCAGCGCCGCCCCTCGCTGTCCTATCTGTTCTCCGGTCTGTTCATCGGGCCGACCAGCCAGGCCCCGCGCTTCGACGAAGCGCGCCACGATTCGCTCTACGAGCTTGAGATCGCGATGGCGCAGGTGCCGCATCCGGACCAGGGCGCGGCGCCCTTGCCGTGGCTGGTCGACCGGCTGTTCCGCAATTTGTTGACCGACGTCACCGGCAATACACATCGTTCGGAAATCTGCATCGACAAGCTGTTCTCGCCCGACGGACCGACCGGCCGGCTGGGACTGGTCGAGTTCCGCGGCTTCGAGATGCCGCCCAATGCGCGCATGTCGCTGGCGCAGCAACTTTTGGTGCGCGCCATCATCGCACGTGCGTGGAAGAACCCGCTCGATGGCCGCTTCGTGCGATGGGGCACGTCGCTGCATGACCGCTTCATGCTGCCGCACTATGTCTGGGCCGATTTTCTCGACGTGCTCGACGACCTAAAGCTCAACGGTTTCGAATTCAGGCCCGAATGGTTCGACGCCCAGCTCGAATTCCGGTTCCCGTTCTGCGGCGAGGTTCAGCATGCCGGCATAAAGCTCGAACTGCGGCAGGCGCTCGAACCCTGGCATGTCATGGGCGAACAGGGCGCGATCGGTGGCACTGTGCGCTTCGTCGATTCCTCGGTCGAACGGCTACAGGTCAAGACCGAAGGGCTGAACCCGGAGCGTCACGCAGTTGTCTGCAACGGCCGCATCGTGCCAATGAAGGTCACTGACAATCGCGAAGTGGCGGTGGCGGGCGTCCGCTTCAAGGCCTGGCAGCCGGCATCGGGCCTGCATCCGGCGCTGCCGGTCAACACGCCGCTGGTCTTCGACATCTATGACCGCTGGTCGGGCCGTGCGGTCGGCGGCTGCGTCTACCACGTCGCCCATCCCGGCGGGCGCAATTACGACACCTTTCCGGTCAATGGCAACGAGGCGGAAGCTCGGCGGCTCGCCCGCTTCGAACCGCGCGGCCATACGCCATCCGCCTATGTGATCCGTGAAGAACAACCGGCGGAAGATTTCCCGATGACCCTTGACCTTCGGCGGCCGGCAAGACTCTGATCAGCGATGGCAAAGGGGAATCACAAGAGGGGACGCGGCAAGCCGCAGGCCCACAGCCTGCTGGAGCACTACCAGCCGATCGACGGCGTCGTCGACGAGATGGTCGATGCATCGGGCAATCCTCGCCCGGCCTGGAAGCATTTTGTCGAGGCGCTCGAGGAACTCGGTGCTGAAAAGCTCGGCCAGCGCTTTGCCCGCGCCGACCAGTATCTGCGCGATGCCGGCGTCTATTACCGCGTCTACGACAAGGCCGGTGCCAATGAGCGCGAATGGCCGCTGGCGCATGTCCCGGTTCTCATCGAGGAGAGCGAGTGGGCGGCGATCAGCGCCGGCCTCGTGCAGCGTGCCGAACTGTTCGAGGAAACCATCGCCGATATCTACGGGCCGAACCGGCTGGTCGAAAAAGGCATCCTGCCGGCGGGATTGATCGCCGCCAGCCCCGAATATTTGCGGCCTGTCGTCGGCACCAGGCCGGCCGGCGGCCACTTCCTGCATTTCTGCGCCTTCGAGCTCGGCCGTGGACCTGACGGCCAGTGGTGGGTGCTGGGCGATCGCACCCAGGCGCCGTCCGGCGCCGGTTTCGCACTGGAAAACCGAGTCGCCACCACGCGCGCGCTCTCCGACATCTACGGCGAGATGCATGTGCACCGCCTTGCCGGCTTTTTCCGCCGTTTTCGCGACGCGCTGATCGGCATGGCCAAGGAGACCGACGGCCGCGTCGCCATCCTGACGCCGGGGCCGCTTAACGAAACCTACTACGAACACGCCTATATCGCCCGCTACCTCGGCATCATGCTGCTCGAAGGCGAGGATTTGACCGTCTCCGGCGGCCGGCTGATGGTGCGCACGGTTTCCGGCCTGATGCCGATCAGCGTGTTGTGGCGGCGGCTCGATGCCGCCTTCGCTGATCCGCTCGAACTGCGCCCGGATTCGCAAATCGGCACGCCGGGCCTGGTCGAGGCGATCCGCCAGGGCGCGGTTGCTACCGTCAATGCGCTTGGCTCCGGCCTGATGGAGACACGTGCGCTGCTCGCCTTCCTGCCCAAGATTTCACGGGCCTTGCGGGGCGAGGAATTGCTGCTGCCAAGCGTCGCGACATGGTGGTGCGGGCAAGCAACCGAACGCGCGCATGTGCTGGCCAACATCGATCGCATGGTGATCGGGCCGGCGCTGTCGACGAGACTTGCCTTCGAGGATGACGATTCAACGAAACTCGGCTCGGCCCTGTCGGCCGGAGAGCGGGCGGAGCTGGTGGCGCGCATCGAACGCGATGGCGGCGATTTCGTCGGCCAGGAAGCGGTGACGCTTTCGACGACGCCCGTTTATGTCGGCGGCTGGCTGGAGCCGCGGCCAGCGAGCCTGCGCGTCTACCTGGCGCGAACGCCGGAGGGCTGGACGGTGATGCCGGGCGGTTTTGCCCGCATCGGCCTGTCGCTCGACCCGACGGCGATCGCCATGCAGCGTGGCGGCCAGGCAGCGGATGTCTGGGTTGTCAGCGACAAACCGGTGGAGCGCGAGACGCTGCTGCCGCAGGAAGGCGACAGTTTCAGCCGCACCAGGCCTGGCAGCCTGCCCAGTCGCGCGGCGGAGAATCTGACCTGGCTCGGCCGCTATATCGAGCGCTCGGAAGACACGGTGCGCATCCTGCGCGCCTATCATGTGCGGCTCGCCGAAACTTCCGACCCGGATATGCCGCTGCTCGCCGACATCAGGGATTATCTCGAACCTTTCGGCATCGATGTGGAGACGGCGATCCCGTCAGGGCTGATCGGCACGCTGGATAGCGCGGTCTACAGCGCCGGGCAGATCCGCGACCGCTTCTCGCCCGATGGCTGGCTGGCGCTGAAGGACCTGTCGAAAACCATCCATCAGTTCGCAACGACGGTCGCGCCCGGCGACGACGCGACCCGGGCGATGACAGTCATCCTGCGTAAGCTCGCCGGCTTTTCCGGCCTGCTGCACGAGAACATGTACCGCTTCGCCGGTTGGCGCTTCCTTGAGATCGGCCGCCGGCTGGAGCGCGGCATCCAGATCTCCCGCACGCTGTCGCGGTTGACCAGCGCCAAGGCGCCGGACGGCGCGCTCGACATGATGCTGGAGATCGGCGACAGCGTGATGACCCATCGCCGCCAATATCCGGTGCAGGCCGGTCGGCGCACGGTGATCGACCTGCTGGCGCTCGATCCGCTTAACCCGCGCTCCATCCTGTTCCAACTCGAAAGGCTGAAGGCCGAAATTGGCCTGTTGCCGTCGCTCGGCGGGGAGGGGCAAATGTCGCCGGCGGCGAAGGAAATCCTGCAGCTCAACACCCAGATCGCCATCAAGGAGCCTTCGGATATGACGGCAAAGGCGCTGGACGAGCTCGCCTACGAAATCGGCGGCCTCTACAACAGCCTCGCCAAAGCCTATTTCGGCTAAGCAGGTTCCGCAAAAGTGTCGCACGGTTTTGCGACAAGAACCTGCGCAAAGACAGAAAAATAGATCATGCTCTACGATATCAGGCTTCATCTCCACTATGATTACGCTTCCGCTGCCGGCGGCGGTCGTCATCAGGTGCGCGTACTGCCGTCGACGATATCAGGCGTGCAGCGCGTCATCGCCGCATCACTGTCCTTTGCGCCGGCGCCCAACGAGCGTTCCGACTTTTCCGATTTCTTCGGCAACAACGTCACCTCGATCGCCTTTCGCGACGCGCATGATGCGCTCGATATCAGGATGAGCGCCCGCGTGTCGGTGTCTCGGCCCGAGCCCGGGCTCGACGTGTCGCCCGATATCGCCAGGCTCAGGCAGGAGCTCGCCGCGGTGAGGTCTCTGACACCTGATGCACCTCACCATTTCCTGACGGCCAGCACTCATGCCGGCATCGACGATGCGATCACCGCCTACGCACGAGACAGCATCGCCGGTTCCGCCGCCAGCACGGCCATGAACCTGTGCCATCGCATTCATCGTGATTTCACCTATGACGGCGAGGCAACCACGGTGCGAACCCGGGCCAGTGATGCTTTCAGGCTGAAGCGCGGTGTCTGCCAGGACTTTTCGCATATCATGATCGCCGGCCTGCGCGGACTCGGCATTCCCGCTGGCTATGTCAGCGGCTTTCTGCGCACCATCCCGCCGAAGGGCAAGCCCCGGCTGGAAGGCGCCGATGCCATGCATGCCTGGGTCAAGGTCTGGTGCGGGCGCGACGCAGGCTGGCAGGAATTCGACCCGACCAACGGCATGCGGGCCAGCAACGACCATATCACCGTCGGCTACGGCCGCGACTATTCGGACGTGGCGCCGATCGTCGGCGTGCTCAAGATCACGGGGGGACAGGTCGGCGAGCAAGCTGTCGACGTCATTCCGGTCGTGCTCGAAAGAGCCTGAAAGCAGGTCCTGCGCGCAGCGGTATTTCGGCTGCAATTCCGGATGGACAAGACTGCTTCTCAAATACCGATGTGGCCGCTAGTCTATATCCGTTTCGGGGTGACGGTAATTGTATCCTCAAGCGCATGGCGCGAGGTTTGTAATTGAGAGCAATCAGCGTCGTCATTCCTGCCTGTAACGCGGCGGTGACCATTGCTGCAACGCTGGCGTCGCTACGCAGCGAGGTCGAGATCATCGGCGAGATCTTGCTGGTCGACGATGCGTCGACCGACGGCACGGCAACCATCGCGCGGGAGGCCGCGGCGCAACTGTCGTTGCCGCTGCGCGTGCTGCCGGCCAATTGCCGCGATGCCGGCTGTGCCCGCAACGTGGCGCTGGCCGAAGCGGTCCATCCCTGGGTCTACCTGATCGATGCCGACGACCTGCATCTGCGGGGTGGATTGCGCGCATTGCTCGGGAAGACCCAGGAGCAGCCCGAGGCCGACATGATCGTGGGTGCATACCGGCGACGGGTGAACGGCCAGGATCGGCAGATCAAGGTGCCGAACGGCTACCGGGCCGCGTGCCTGGCAAATGCCTCGGCCTATGTGAAAGGCGACATACGTTCGGTCGCCGTGGGCAGCGTCCTGGCATCCCGAGCCCTGATCGGCGAGACGAGGTTCCCGGTCGGATTGGCCTATGATGAGGACACGCTGTTCTGGGCGCGGCTGATGAGCAAGGCATCGCTCGCGATGGTTTCGCAACCCGTCATGGTCTATGAGGTTTCGCCGGTGCGTTCCGATGACCGCTATGCGATCAACTCTGTACGGCGCTTCCTGGATTGGCGCCGGGAACTGCGCACACTCACTGACTGCAACATTCCGATGTCGGCGCTCAAGGCCAGGGAAGGGCTTGTCGCCCTCAAGATCGCCCGGGTCCACTATGCGCGCGGCGATCTGGATACTGCAGCACGCTTCCTGGCGGTGGCCGCGGCAGCCCCCAAGCGACGCTCGGAAGCCTGGCGCTGTCTGCGCTACAAGTTCAAGCTCGCGGCCCGGCGGCGTTTGTCCGCGTCGTCGATCGAGCTGCAAGACGCTTTGTAGACGCCAGCCAACACGATATCGGCGCCAAGAGCTTTTCGGACGGCGCGTGGAACCAGCGGTCGGCCAGTGGCTTATCTACGGAATTCGCGTGGAGCCGACATGTTGCAGAAACCCGGATTGTCGCCCGGCCGACCGGCTGGCGAGGACGCTGTATCGCCAGATGGTGTGCCCAAAAACGGCGCAGAGAGCTCGGCCGACCACGCGTCGCTTAGCTATGTGAGCGATGCCGAGCCCGGTATCCGGCGGCTGAAAACAGGCAAGGGGTTTTCCTACAAGGGACCGGACGGCCGGACAGTTTCAGACGCCACCAAAGCGCGCATCGAGGCAATCGTCATTCCGCCGGCCTGGACGGATGTGTGGATTTCGCCGGACGCGGACGGCCATATCCAGGCAACCGGCAGGGATCAGCGCGGACGCAAGCAATATCGCTATCATCCGCAATGGGCCGAAGAGCGCGATGGTGCCAAATATTCGAGCCTTGTCGCTTTCGCCGAGAGCCTGCCGGACCTGCGGCACAGGATCGACAGCGATCTGCGCCGTCGTGGCTTGCCGTTCGAGCGTGTCGTCGCCGCGGTTGTCTGGCTGCTCGACAACACGATGATCCGCGTCGGCAATGCCGCCTACGCCCGCGACAACAAGAGTTTCGGGTTGACCACGTTGCGCGACCGGCATGTGGATATTGTCGGTTCAAGCCTGCGCTTTGCCTTCAAGGGCAAGTCGGGCAAGGAGTGGAGGCTGAAGCTGGTCGACCGCCGCATCGCCAGGATTGTGCGTGGCGCGCAGGACCTGCCAGGCCAGAAGCTGTTCCAGTATCTCGATGAGGACGGCAACAGGCGGCCGGTCCGCTCCGAGGACGTCAACAGCTATATCCGTGAGGCGGTCGGTAACGCCTTCAGTTCGAAGCATTTCCGCACCTGGGGCGGCACCATTCACGCCGCGTCGCTGTTCGCGCAAACGGAACTGCCGCAAAGCCAGGCGCAGCGAAACAGGGCGATGAACAGCGTCATCGACAAGGTTGCCGAGCGACTGGGCAATACGCGTGCCGTCTGCCGCAAATGCTATATCCATCCGCTGGTCTTCGAAGCGTGGTCGCAGGGGCGGTTGCTGGATGAAATGGCGCAAGCCAACAAACGCAAGCGCTCCATCGATGGTCTCGATGACGAGGAAGCTCTCGTGCTCCGATGGCTGAAACTGCGCGAAAGCTGACCGGCGCGGCCGGCCGTGCCCAAATCCGTGACATCTGGATTTTTTTATCGACGTCATGTCGGGATCGGTCTTACTGTTTCGTCCTTTGACAGAGAAAAGGACCAGCCATGCTCTACGCAATCCTCTGCTATGCCTCCGAAGATGTCGTCTGCTCCTGGAGCAAGGCACAGGACGACGAGGTCATGGCCAATCTCCTCGACGTTCAAGACAAGTACGCCAAGGCTGGTCGGCTCGGCCCGGTGGCACGGCTTCTGCCGACGACCGCCGCGACGACCCTGAGAAAGGTCAAGGGCGAATCGGTCGTCATCGACGGGCCGTTCGCCGAGACCAAGGAACAGTTTCTCGGCTTCTACACGCTCGAATGCGCCGATCTCGACGAGGCCGTGGAGTTCGCTCGCGAGCTTTCCGAAGTCAACCCGAGCGGCGGCTCCTATGAGATCCGGCCGGTCTCGATCTTCAATCCCGCCAAGGTTTCCGCATGACCGAAATGGCCTGGATCAGCTCGGCGATCAGCGCCGCCCGCCCGCAGGCGATGGGTGCCCTGCTGCGTTATTTCCGCGATCTCGATACGGCGGAGGAAGCTTTCCAGGATGCGTGCCTCAGGGCCATCAAGAACTGGCCGCAGAACGGGCCGCCGCGCGACCCGGCGGCCTGGCTGATCTTCGTCGGCCGCAACAGCGGCATCGATGCGGTGCGCAAGCGCGCCAAGCAGGCGCCGATGCCGGAGGAAGACCAGGTTTCCGATCTGGAGGACGCCGAGAGCGATATCGCCGAGCGGCTGGACGGGGCGCACTACCGCGACGACATATTGCGGCTGCTGTTCATCTGCTGCCATCCCGACCTGCCGGCAACACAGCAGATCGCGGTGGCGCTGCGCATCGTCTCCGGTCTCACGGTGAAGCAGATCGCGCGCGCCTTCCTGGTTGGCGAAAGCGCCATGGAGCAGCGCATTACTCGTGCCAAGGCGCGCATTGCGGACGCCGGGGTGCCGTTCGAGACGCCGGGCGCGGTCGAGCGGTCGGAACGGCTCGCCGCCGTCGCCGCCATGGTCTACCTGGTCTTCAACGAGGGCTATTCGACCAACAGCGGCGAGGCGCCGGCCCGCGCGCCGCTGTGCGAGGAGGCGATCCGGCTGGCACGGCTGTTGCTGCGGCTGTTCCAGACCGAGCCGGAGATCATGGGGCTGACGGCGCTGCTGCTTCTGCAGCATGCGCGCGCACCGGCTCGTTTCGACGAAGACGGCGAGATCGTGCTGCTCGAAGACCAGGATCGCAGCCTGTGGAGCCGCAAGATGATCGATGAGGGGCTGGCACTGGTCGACAAGGCGCTGCGCCATCGCAAGCCCGGCCCTTACCAGGTGCAAGCGGCGATTGCCGCGCTGCATGCGCGGGCCGAAAAGGCCGAGGATACCGACTGGAACGAGATCGACCTGCTCTATCGCTTGCTGGAGCAGATGCAGCCGTCGCCGGTGGTCACGCTCAACCGGGCCGTCGCGGTCTCGAAGGTGCGTGGACCGGCAGAGGCGCTGGCCATGATCGAGCCGCTGGAAGAACGGCTTTCCGGCTATTTCCATTTTTTCGGCCTCAAGGGCGGCCTCTTGATGCAGCTCGACCGGGGCGACGATGCGCGTGTCGCGTTCGACCGCGCCATAGCGCTTGCGAACACGGCGGCGGAAGCTGCCCATATCCGCATGCATATCGACCGGCTGATCAAGGACGGTGCGGTGCGCCCACCGGCCAAGAAGGCAAACTGAGCACCATCTGCCCGATCTGGCTCAATCGTGCAGTTTGGGCTTAGACCATGCCGGGGTGGTGATTTTCCCTTGAAACGAGTAATGCCACGCGATGATCGTGCCTGAGGTGCCTTTGTGCACGCGGGCAGCATGGCGCCAGGCTTTGACCGGCGTTGCCTTTTTGTGCATGTCGTTGTCCCAAAAACCGCTGGGCACTTTTGGGCGACATGCATTATGAGCGACGGATCTGAAAGGGACAAGAATGACGATAGGCAAGGAAACGACCGAACTGCTGGCGAAACTGGGTGTGGCCAAGGAGGCGCTCGTCGGCGGCGACCTGATCGTGCGCAGCCCGGTGACGGGCGAGCAGATCGCGGCGCTGAAGACGATCTCACCGGCTGACGCGGTCAAGGTGATCGATGCCGCGCACAAGGCCTTCCAGGCCTGGCGCATGGTGCCGGGCCCGCGGCGTGGCGAACTGGTGCGGCTGCTCGGCGAGGAGCTGCGCGCGCACAAGGCCGAGCTTGGCCGGCTGGTTTCGATCGAGGTCGGCAAGATCCCGTCCGAGGGGCTCGGCGAAGTGCAGGAGATGATCGACATCTGCGATTTCGCCGTAGGCCTCTCCCGGCAATTGTACGGCCTGACCATCGCCACCGAGCGCCCGGGCCATCGGATGATGGAAACCTGGCATCCGCTCGGCGTCGTCGGCGTCATTTCCGCCTTCAATTTCCCGGTGGCTGTGTGGTCGTGGAATGCCGCCCTGGCGCTGGTCTGCGGCGACGCGGTGGTGTGGAAGCCGTCGGAAAAGACGCCGCTGACCGCACTTGCCTGCGAGGCCATCTTCAAGCGTGCGGTCAAGCGCTTCGGCGCGGACGCACCTGATGGCCTGGCGCCGGTGCTGATCGGCGACCGCGCCGTCGGCGAGATCCTGGTCGATCATCCCAAAGTGCCGCTGGTTTCGGCGACGGGCTCGACCCGCATGGGCCGCGACGTCGGCCCGCGGCTGGCCAAGCGCTTTGCACGCGCGGTGCTGGAGCTCGGCGGCAACAATGCCGGCATCGTCTGCCCGAGCGCCGATCTTGACATGGCGCTGCGCGCGATTGCCTTTGGAGCGATGGGCACGGCCGGCCAGCGCTGCACGACGCTGCGGCGCCTGTTCGTGCATGACAGCGTCTACGACGCCTTGGTTCCACGCCTCAAGAAGGCCTACGAGAGTGTGTCTGTCGGCAATCCGCTGGAGACCTCCTCGCTGGTCGGGCCACTGATCGACAAGGCGGCCTTCGACGCCATGCAAAAGGCGCTGAAAGAAGCCGCCGCCCATGGCGGCAAGGTGACCGGCGGCACGCGGGTCGAGAACGGCCATCCGGATGCGTACTACGTGCACCCGGCGCTGGTCGAAATGCCAAGCCAGGTTTCCCCGGTGACGGAAGAGACCTTCGCACCGATCCTCTATGTGATGAAATATTCGGATTTCGACGCCGTGCTCGACGAGCACAATGCCGTGGGCGCGGGCCTGTCGTCGTCCATCTTCACCCGAGACCTGCAGGAATCCGAGCGTTTCCTGGGTGTCGACGGATCGGATTGCGGCATTGCCAATGTCAACATCGGAACCTCGGGCGCCGAGATCGGCGGTGCCTTTGGCGGCGAAAAGGAAACCGGCGGCGGCCGCGAGAGCGGCTCCGACGCATGGAAGGCCTATATGCGGCGCGCCACCAACACGGTGAACTATTCCAAGGCGCTGCCGCTCGCCCAGGGCGTGTCGTTCGACATCGACTGAAGGGCTCGCCGGCTTGGGCGTCCCCGCAGTGGGATGCCCACCGGTCAGCTGCCTGCTGGCGAGTCAAAGGCCTCGACGAAGGCTGCATCGATGATAGCCAGCTTGACGGCCTGGGCGGTCATGTACTCCCGGTAGAAATCACCCGACACCCACATCACCGAATTGCCGCGCTGGCCAAGCCAGCCAACGCTGCCGAGGTCTTCTGCATCCCGCAGTTTGCGTGCCAGGTGGGTTCGCGACAGCTTGAGCCATTTGGCGAAATCGCCGATCGAGACGACGCCGGTCGGTATTGCAGCGAGGCCGGCATGGTCGGGATCGACGCCCGATATCAGCCAGTCCATGACGACGCCGCCATTGTTGAGCCAGGTGAACAGCGAAAAGGTCTGCTTGGGCTCGCGCACGGGACTGGAGGAGATCAGGCCGTCAGCCACCAGCGGTTGCATCCTGGCGAGCGCATCAGGCTGCTCCAGAAACGTCGCCAGACGGTTCGCGCCGTCGAGACTGTCCAGTGTGTGCAGATGAGCCATCATCCAGCCGGCGAGCGTGTCCAGCGTGTTCACTGTGGGCTGTATAGGGCGGATGCGGCCATCCTGAGCTGCCGAGAGATGCTCGATGAAATTGTAGTGCAGCATCTCCTTGAGGAAGGCGTCGGCGGTGTTGCGGCTGGCGACGGAATTCTCCCGGATGACGTCGATGAAACGCGCCGCCGTCAACTGCTTGCGGTAGTCATCGGGCTCCCGTCTGAAATGCAGGGCAAGGCCGATATGCGCCATCAGCCAACGCTGCTGGGTGGCAAATATCGAGGCAAGCCTCGGGTTCGTCTCGTAGGTCTGGATAAGCGCCTGCGCCTGGGCACGGACACAGCGATGCAATGCCGGGTGACCGGCAATATGGTCCAAGGTCAGCGCCATTCTCCCCCCGTGCGTCAAGCCCCCCAACGCGAAGACGCAGATCACATTTTCAGCCTTCACGGCCCGTGTCCAGACGCGCCCCGTCTATAACAGGTTATGATCGCCAGTAGACAATCTTCACGGCCCGGGCAGATATCGATCGCGCCGATCCTTCAGCGGTCTTCCGGGGCTGGAAAACAGGCGTCGAAGGCCGCATCGACAATGGCCAGTTTGGCGGCCTGGACGGTCATGTACTCCTGGTAGAAGGTGTTCGATACCCACATCACCGAATGGCCGCGCTGGCCGAGCCAGCCGATGCTGCCGAGATTCTCGGCAGCGCGCAGCTTGCGGGCAAGGTGGGTCCGCGAGAGCTTGAGCCACTTGGCGAAATCTCCGATCGACACCACGCTGGTCGGAATCCGGTCCAGGCCGGCATGATCGGGATCGATGCCCGACATCAGCCAGTCCATGACGATGCCGCCATTGTTGAGCCAGATGAACAGGGAAAAGGTCTGGTTGGGCTCGCGCACCGGCTTGGAGGCAAGCAGGCCGTCCGCCACCAGAGGCTGCAGCCCGGCAACCATGTCGGGCCTCTCCAGGAACCTGGCCAGCCGGTTGCCATCGTCGAGATGATCCAGCGTCTGCAGATGGGCAAGGACCCAGCCGGTGAAAGTCTGCACGGTTGCCGCCGTTGGCTGCAAGGGGTGCGTGCGCCCGTCGCCACCCGAAACGTACTCGGCGACATGATAGTGCAGCATCTCCTTGATGAAAGCGTCCGCCGTGTTGCGGCTGGCTACCGCGTGCTGGTGTACGAACTCGATGAAACGCGACACCGTCAGCTCCTTGCGGCGGTCGTGCGGATCGCGCCTGAAATGCATGGCAAGGCCGACATGACCCATCAGCCAACGCTGCTGCGTGGCGAAAATGGAAGCCAGTCGCGGGCTCGTTTCATAGATGTTGATCAGCGCCAACGACTGTGCCTGAACACAGCGATGCAGGGCCGGATGGCCGGCAATGTCTTCCAGATTCAGCGCCGTCCTCCTCATGTTCCGAGTTAACTCCAACAGCGGAGTCGCGTCCACATTTTCCAGCCTTCGATAGCTGTGTCCAGAGGCACCAAGTGCGAAGAGCAAGCCCAACCCAGAACATGGGGCCGGCCACGACCGGTTCATGGGATCCGCTAACCGATTGCTATGGCTTGGAAAACCCCTCCCAATAATAGTCAGTCGGAGGGCCGCCCGTTGAATTGACGTTCACCAGAGCCCGGCATAGTTTCCGCGACATCCGAGCGGCGGGGGCACGCCTTCCCGGAAGTGATTCGAAAGCAGAAGCTAATTAACGAGCGATGAAATCTCGCGCGGTGGCGAAGCTTTTCCGAGTTCTACCTCGAAGGGCGAGTGATTGAGTGAAGTATACAAGCAAGATCGCGGTTGGCAGGGATAAGGACTTTCACCCAGTTTTCGGTGGGCTGGCAGTCCGTGAGGGATGGTTGATCCTGTTTGCCGTCTCGGCGTGCCTCTGGCTTCAAGCCGGCGCGTTTGCGCAGACAGCCAGCCAGATCACGCCGCCCAGCTTTCGGCCGCCGCCGGCGGCCAACACGGCAGGCGTTTCCATTCCCGAAGGTGTGGGCCTCGAGGCGCCGGCGGGTGCCGAGAAGCTCAAGGTCAAGCTCACGGATGTCAGCGTCGAAGGCGGCTTGCCCGACATGGCTGACGCAACACGCAAGATCGTTGCCGGGCTTGCGCACCGCACGGTCACGGCGGCGGAAATCTTTGCCGCGGCGCGAAAACTCGAAACCGAATATGGACGGGCCGGCTATGCGCTGGTGCGGGTGGTGCTGCCGGCGCAGAAGCTCAACGACGGCGCAGGGCTCCGGCTGGTCGTCGTCGACGGCTTTCTCCAACGGATCGACACCAGCAATCTGCCCGAGCGCATACGCGGGCGGGTCGAGGCAACGCTGGCGCCGCTCGTTGGACAAAAGAGCATCAAGCTGTCGGCGATCGAACGCAAGCTGCTGCTGGCTGGCGATACGCCCGGCGCCCGGCTGCGCTCAACCTTGCAGGCCGGAACAGCCAAAGGCGCCAGTGTGCTTGTCATCGACGGCAAATATCGCCCGATCGGTGGCCAAGCGACCGTGGACAACTCGCTATCGCCGTCGTTGCAGCGCTGGTCTACGGGCATCGGCGTCGATTTCAACTCATTGCTTGGCCTCGGCGAACTCGTCTATGTCAGGGCAGGCGGCTACCCCGATGGCGGCGAGAGTGGCCTGTTCACGGATGGCCCACGCAATCGCAACTATGCCGCCGGCATCGTCGTGCCGATCGGCTATGATGGGCTGACGCTCAATCTGGAAGCCAGCCGCACGCGGGCCAATCCGACAGCCGAGCCCGGCACGCTCGGCTTCGGCAGCGCCTTCGAGCGTTATTCGGCGCGGCTTCGCTATCCCTGGATCCGCAGCCGCGCGCTTACCATCAGCACCGAACTGTCCTTCGACGTGCAGAACGACACGCTCGACGCGGTGACGCCGATTTCGCTGCCGATCGCCGAGGACCGGCTGCGCATTGCGCGACTCGGTCTCGACGGCACCTGGTTCACACCGCTTGGCGGCGTCTTCATCGGCAATGTCGTGGCCTCGTTCGGCATTGACGGGCTCGGCGCGCGCTCGGCCGCCGATGCGACGCCGCTGCTGCCGCTGTCGCGCCAGGGTGCCGACGCGGCGTTCCAGAAACTGGAGGTCTCGGCCAGCTACAGCCAGCCGCTGGCCACCCATCTCGGCCTCGATCTCTACGCCCGCGCGCAGACCTCATTTGGCAAGCCGCTGCTGCAGTCCGAACAGATCGGGCTGGTCGGCGCGAACGGTCTGTCGAGCTTCGACGCCGGCGCGCTGCAGGGCGATTCCGGCTATGTGCTGCGCGGCGAGCTGTCCTCACCCTGGTACGTGCCGTTCACCGGCGGCATCGTTTCGTTGTCGCCCTACGTGTTCGGCGCTGTCGGCCAGGTCCATCTCGAAATGCCGACCGCGCTCGAGACGGCCAACATCATTGGTGCGTCATACGGGCTTGGCCTGAAGGTCGGCACCGCGCTGGCGAGCGACGCGACCAACGCCAGCCTGACGCTGGAATGGGGCCGCCAGCATCGCGACGATCATCTGCCGACAAGCGATCGCTTTTCGCTCAGCGGCGCCGTCCAGTTCTAGAGAGATGACCATGCAGCGCAAAACCCACCTCTCACAGCGGCACCTCAACCGCACCGGCGCGCCGTTGATGGCGCTGCTTTTGACGTCGACGGCGCTTGTCGGCTTCACCTCCGCGCGGGCACAGGAACTGCCGACCGGCGGCAGCGTGGCGTCGGGAGGCGTCACAATTGCCAATCCGTCGTCGTCGCAACTGAACATCAGGCAGTCGACCAGTTCAGCCATCGTCAACTGGCAGAGTTTTTCCATCGGTGCCGGCGCGACAGTCAACATCGACCAGCCATCATCCTCGGCAACGATGCTGAACCGCGTCACCGGCGGCACCAAATCGACCATTGCAGGCCAGCTCAACGCCAATGGCCAGGTGTTCCTGGTCAACCCCAACGGCATTGCCATCTCCAAGACCGGCAAGGTCAGTGCCGCCGGCTTCGTCGCCTCCTCGCTCGGTATCAGCGACGAGGATTTTGAGGCCGGAAAGCTGGAATTCGAGGGCGAGGGAGCTTCAGCCGCCGTCTCCAACCAGGGTTCCATCAGCATCGGCCGTGGCGGCTATGCCGCATTGATCGGCGGCAGCGTCGACAATGCCGGCTCGATCACCGTGCCGCTCGGCAAGGTCGGGCTCGGCTCGGGCGAGAAGGCAACGCTTGATTTGTCCGGCGACGGCTTCTTGCAGGTTTCTCTGCCGACCAGGGCTGACGGCAGCAATGCGCTGGTCAGCAATTCCGGCCGTATCAGTGCCGATGGCGGGCTGGTCGAGCTCAAGGCGGCTGCGGTGCGCGATGCAGCACGCCAGGCCGTCAACATGTCCGGTGTCATCGAGGCACGCACCGTCTCCGGTCAATCCGGCGCCATCGTGCTCGGCGGCGATGAAGGCTCGGTCGAAATCACCGGCACGCTCGATGCCTCGGCCCAGACCGGCGGCAAGGGCGGCAAGGTCACGGTCACCGGCCGCAAACTGAAGCTCAGGGCGGCCAAGGTCGATGCCTCGGGCAAGGATGGTGGCGGCACCGTCAGGATCGGCGGCAACAAGCAGGGCAAGGGCACGCTGCAGACCGCCGCGACAACCGACATCGACAAGGACACGACAATCACCGCCGATGCCACCGGCACAGGCAATGGCGGCTCGGTGGTCGTCTGGTCGGACGAGCAGACAAAGTTCGCTGGCAAGATTTCCGCACGCGGCGGCGAAAACGGCGGCAATGGCGGCTTCACCGAAGTCTCCGGCAAGCAACGCCTCGACTTCACCGGTGAGGTCGATCTGCGCGCCCGCTTCGGCGACACGGGTGATCTGCTGCTCGATCCCTACAACGTCACCATCTCAAACGCTGCCGGCAACACCGGCGGCAGCATGTCCGCCAACACCAATGACAGCGTCATCAACGTCACCACGCTGCAGAACCTTCTTGCAACGGCAAACGTCACCATCTCGACCGGCAGTGGCGGTTCCCAGGCCGGCGACATCACCATTGCGGCACCGATCAGCTGGAACACCAACACGCTGACGCTCAATGCCTATCGTTCGATCGTCTTCAATGCCGGCGCCACGATCGGCGGCGTCGGCGGCCTGTCGCTGGTCACCAACAATGGCGGCACCGGGGGCACGATCTCCTATGCCTTGGGCGCATCGGCGACCTTCACCGGCACGCCCGGTGCGCAGGCGCTGTCGGTCAACGGCCACAGTTATACGCTGATCTACGATGTCAACGGCCTGCAGGCGATCAACAGCGGGCTCACCGGCAGCTATGCGCTGGCCAAGAATATCGATGCCAGCACCACGTCCAGCTGGAATGGCGGTCTCGGCTTCATATCACTGGGCACCGACGGCAACAGCAACATCCAGAACGGCGGCAATGGCTTCACCGGCTCGTTCGACGGGCTCGGCCACACCGTCGACAGCCTGTCGGTGACGCAGTCCGCTGCCCAGTATGTCGGCCTATTCGGCTATATCGGCGCGGGTGGCCTTGTGCAGAATGTCGGCGTCACCAATGTGACGGTCCGGGGGTTCAGGACCCTCGGCGGGATCGCCGGGTTCAATGCCGGCACGGTGGCCCAGAGTTATTCGACTGGTCAGCTGTTCACCACACAATACGGGTCCACCTCAGGCGGCCTGATCGGCGAGAACGATGGCGCACTCTCCGACAGCTTCTCGACAGTGGTCATCAACGCACGCGACACAAATGCCGCGGGCGGCGCGGTGGGCTTCAACAATTTCGGCACCATCGGTCGCGTCTATGCCATGGGCGCTGTCGACATCGGCAGCGGCGGCGCGGCCGTCGGCGGCCTCGTCGGATCGAATTATGGCTACTCGGGGGTCGGCGAGGGCGGCAGGATAACCGACAGCTATTCGACCGGCGCGGTCAGCGGCGGATGGAACGTCGGCGCGTTCATCGGCAACAACCTTTACGACGGCGTGATCACGGGCGCGTACGACACGTCGACATCCGGCCCCTACAACACCTCATCCAGCGCCAAGCCTGCGATCGGCGGTGGCACCACCGGCCCCAATGTCAATGTCGTCGGCCTTTCGACCTCCAGCTTCCAGAATGGCGGCGCAAGCGGCCTCAGCGCCGCCTATGGCGGCGGCACCGGGGGCCTCTATCCCTACCTCAAGGCATTCTACCCCAATGGCGTCCAGGCGATCTCCGGAATTGCCTACAAGGATGCCGGCAACACGCCGCTGATTTCCGGTACGGGCCAGCCCTATTACACAAAGAATCCCGGGCTGGTGTCCGTCGTCTCCGGCGGCGTGAACCTTGGCACGGTCTCGACCGGCGTCAACGGCTACTACTATCTCGCTCTGCCGACGGGCGCGGTCTCGAACTCGGTGCTCGCTTACACGGTTGCCGACGCGGACTCGGGCGCCATGAACAGTGCGACCTTCCGGACCGGCCTGCCTGGCGGCAATATCTCGAACCTCAACGTCTATGGCGACTGGCGTGTCGATGAGGCGGATGGCTCGATCGCTTCGCTGTCGGCGTTGAACAGCGCTTATGCCTCCGCGATCGGCTCGACCTCTGTCGGCAGCCTGTCCTTCGCCAACCGCCAGATCGAAACAGCGGCCACTACTTTCGCCCTCAACCAGGCGCTGTCGGTCGGCACCGGCACGCTGGCGCTGTCTTCGAACGGCACGGTTACGCAAGGGGCGACCGGTAACGCCATCACAGCCGGTTCCCTATGGCTCGGCGGCACCGGCTCGTTCGCGCTCAATGGCGCCGGCAACCAGATCGATAACGTCGCCGGCAATGCCGGTTCCGTCGATCTGAGCGATGGTGCAAGCCTGACGATCGCCAGTGCTTCCAGCGCCCGTGGGGTTATGGCGACCGGGGTGAACACCACCGGTTCGGTGAAGCTTCAGACGACGGGCAATCTGACCATCGCGGCCGGTGCGACGATCAGCGGAACGGATCCGGTGCTCTCCGCCGCAGGACAATTCATCAACAATCGCGGCAGCGATGCCGTCACTGCCACCAGCGGCCGCTGGCTGGTCTATGCGGCAAGTCCGACCGGCAACACATTCGGCAATCTCGACAGCGGCAACACGGCCATCTGGAATACGGCGGCCGGCGGGGCGGTGAGCGCGACGGGCAATCGCTATGCCTTCGCCTATCAGCCGACACTGACGTTTACGTCCAACAGCGCGATGAAGACCTATGGCGACACCGCCCTGCCGGCACTGACCTATTCGGTGGCGGGCTACCAGGCGGGCGCGGTCGGTGCGTATCTAAGCGACAGCGCCACCACGACCTTCAACGGCAGCCCAGCGCTGACCTCCGCCACCCTGCCGGCCAACGCACCGGCCGGAACCGGGCCCTATGCCATCACCGTCAGCGCCGGCAACCTCGCCGCCTTGAACGGTTATGCCTTTGCCTTCGACAGCGCGGGCCTGCTCACCATCGGCAAGCGCGCGGTAACGGTGACGGTGACGCCGGGCCAGAGCAAGATCTATGGCGATGCCAATCCGTCATCCTATGCGTACACCGTTTCGGATCTCGGAACCGGTGCGGCTTTGGTCGGCACTCTTAGCCGCGCGACCGGGAACAGTGCCGGGACCTACGTCATCAACCAGAACAGCATCACCAACGCCAACAATTCGAACTACAACATCACCTATATCGGCTCCAATTTCACCGTCGCCAAACGCGCGATCACGGTCACGGCCGATGCCAAGAGCCGTATCTATGGCAACGGCAATCCGACGCTGACCTACCAGTTGACATCAGGCAGCCTCGTCGGCGGTGACAATTTGAGCGGTTCGTTGACGACATCGGCGACGACGACATCCAGTATCGGCAGCTACGGCATCACGCAAGGCAACCTCGTCAACAGCAACTATGCGATCAGCTATGTCGGCGCCAATCTGTCGGTGACGCCGCGCGCGATCACGGTGACGGCGAACGCCAAGAACCGTGCCTATGGCGACGCCAATCCGGCGCTGACCTATCAGCTGACATCAGGCAATTTCGTCAACGGCGACAGCCTGAGCGGCGCACTGGCAACAACGGCGACGACGGCATCCAGTGTCGGCAGCTACGGCATCACGCAGGGAACACTCGCCAACGGCAACTATGCGATCAGCTATGTCGGCGCCAATCTGTCGGTGGCGAAGCGTGCCATCACGGTGACAGCCGATGCCAAGAGCCGCATCTATGGCGATGCCAACCGGCGCTGACCTATCAGCTGACCACGGGCAATTTCGTCAATGGCGACAGCCTGAGCGGCGCGCTCGCAACAGCGGCGACGACAGCATCCGGTGTCGGCAGTTACGGCATCACGCAAGGCACACTCGCCAACGGCAACTATGCGATCACCTATGCCGGCGCCAATCTGTCGGTGACGAAACGGGCGATCACGGTGACGGCCGATGCCAAGAGCCGCATCTATGGCGATGTCAACCCGGCGCTGACCTATCAGCTGACATCAGGCAATTTCGTCAATGGCGACAGCCTTGCCGGTGGGCTCGCAACCACAGCGACGACAGCATCTGGTGTCGGCAGCTACGGCATCACGCAAGGCACGCTCGCCAACAGCAATTATGCGATCAGCTATGTCGGCGGCAATCTCGCGGTGACCCCGCGCGCGATCACGGTGACGGCCGATGCCAAGAGCCGCATCTACGGCGATGCCAATCCGGCGCTGACCTATCAGCTGACATCAGGCAATTTCGTCAATGGCGACAGCCTGAACGGTGCGCTGGCGACTTCGGCAACGACAGCATCCGATGTCGGCAGCTACGGCATCACGCAGGGCACGCTCGCCAACAGCAACTACGCGATCAGCTATATCGGCGGAAACCTGTCAGTGGCGCAGCGCGCGATTACGGTGACGGCCGATGCCAAGAGCCGTGTCTATGGCGATGACAATCCAACGCTGACCTATCAACTGACCTCGGGCGATTTCGTCAATGGCGACGGCCTGAGCGGTGCGCTGGCAACGACCGCCGCGGCATCATCCGATGTCGGCGGCTATAGCATCACCCAAGGAACGCTTGCGAACGGCAATTACGCCATCAGCTATGTCGGCGCGGACCTTTCGGTGACGCAGCGCGCCATCACGGTCACGGCCGATGCGGGCCGGAGCAAGATCTATGGGGACAGTGATCCGCTGTCCTACGGCTATGCGGTTTCCGATCTTGGCGGCGGGACGGCGCTGGTCGGCTCGCTCGATCGCGCCGAGGGTGAGAATGTCGGGACCTATGCCATTGGCCGCGGCAGCCTCAGCGATGCTGCCAACGGCAATTACGACATCACCTATGTCGGTGCCGGTTTCAGCATCGGCAAGCGCGCGGTAACGGTCACGGCCACCGGTGGCCAGGGCAAGACCTATGGCGATGCCGATCCGCTGTCCTATGGCTACAGCGTTTCCGATCTCGGCAGCGGCGCCAGCCTTGTCGGTTCCCTGGACCGTGCGGTGGGCGAGGATGTCGGGGCCTACGCGATCGGGCAAGGCACGCTCACCAGTGCCGACAATTCGAACTACGATATCAGCTATGTCGGCGCCGGCTTCAGCATCGGCAAGCGGTCGGTGACGGTCACAGCCGACGCCGGCCAGAGCAAGACATATGGCAACGCCGACCCGTTGTCCTATGGCTACAGCGTTTCCGATCTCGGCAGCGGCGTTGATCTGGTTGGTTCTCTCGACCGTGCGGTTGGCGAGGATGTCGGGACTTATGCGATCGGCCAGGGCACGCTGACCAACGCTTTGAATTCGAACTACGACGTCAGCTATGTCGGTGCCGATTTCAGCATCGGCAAACGCGCCGTCACGGTCACGGCCAACTCCGGCCAGGGCAAGACCTATGGCGACAGCGATCCGCTGTCCTATGGTTATGCCGTTTCCGATCTGGGCAGCGGCGTTGATCTGGTTGGTTCTCTCGACCGCGCGGCCGGCGAGAACGCCGGAACCTATGCCATAGGGCAAGGCAGTCTCGAGACCTCGAACGCCAACTACGACATCACCTATGTCGGTGCCGACTTCACCATCGGCAAACGTGCCGTCACGGTCACGGCGGTCGCTAACCAGGGCAAGACCTATGGCGACAACGATCCCCTGTCCTATGGCTACACCTATTCTGGCCTCGGCAACGGTGTTGCCCTGGTCGGGGCGCTTGACCGCGCGGCCGGCGACAATGTCGGCAGCTACGCGATCGGGCAAGGCACGCTCACCAACACCCACAATTCGAACTACGAGATCAGCTATGCCGGTGCCGATTTCAGCATCGGCAAGCGATCCGTGACCGTCACTGCCAGCTCGGGCCAGGGCAAGACCTACGGCAATGCCGATCCGTCGTCATATGGCTACACCTTCACCGATCTAGGCAATGGTGCGGCGCTGGTTGGCGTTCTCGACCGCACGACCGGCGAAGATGTCGGCACCTATCAGATCGGGCACGGCACACTCGCCAACGCGGCCAACTCGAACTACGACATCAGCTATGTCAGCGCCGATTTCAGCATCGGAAAGCGATCTGTGACAGTCACGGCCAGTTCGGGCCAGGGCAAGATTTACGGCGATGCCGACCCGTCCTCCTATGGCTACACCAGCACCGATCTCGGCAGTGGTGTGGCGTTGGTCGGCGCTCTCGATCGCGCCTTGGGAGAGAACGCCGGAGCCTACGCGATCGGCCAGGGCACGCTCACCGACAGCGCCAATGCGAACTACGAGATCAGCTATGCCGGTGCCGACTTCAGCATCGGCAAGCGGGCGATCACCGTCGTGGCGGATGCGCAGAGCCGGCCGCAAGGCATGCCCAATCCGCCGCTCACCTATTCGATCGGCGGTCTTGGATTGGTCAACGGGGATACATTCCTTGGCGCGCTCTCGACTGAAGCGACCCCCGTTAGCGATCCTGGCAACTATGCCATCGAACAGGGGAGCCTGGCCCTCTCGGCCAACTATGAGCTGACCTATGTCGGTGCCGATCTGGTGGTCTCGCCGCCCAACACGGTGCCGGCACCGAATGCGGCCAGCACGGTCGCGTACAACGCCGATGCGCATGGCGCTGGTCAGCCGGCCCCTGTCTTCTTCACGGGCCAGCCTTCCGATGGCGAGACGCAGACGCTGGTCGAGGATCCGCGCCTGGACGGTCCCGCCCTCTGCGAGGGCGTCGGAGACATAGCGTCCGTCTGTGCCGTAGCGTCGGTCCAGTAGGCGTTTGCCCTCTATCTCCCATCGGAAAAACCGGCGTTCCGAAAATCGCCGGAGGCGCCGGGCGATCATTGTCGGCCTGCGTCAGCCATTGGGATAATAACCGCCATCGGACCCGTCGCCGATATAGAAGCCGCCACCTGAATCATCTTGCAGTTGCTGATCCAGCTTCTCGATCTGGCTGAGCAGGCCTTGGTATGTGCCACCGTCGCTGGCCGAGCGAAGGATGCTGTCGGCCTGCACCATCAGATCGTGCTCCTGCTCAGGGGTTATCGCCTTGGCATCCCTTGCCTCGACGATCCCCTGCTTGACGCCCTGCAACTGGTCCAGGACCGCTCTTGCCTCGACGGACATGGCCTGCGGTTCGACCCTGTGGCGGTGTACTGCGTAAGCACTCGATAATGGCACCGCCGCCAGCAGCGATGCGATTGCTATGATCCTTGGTGTGAAACTGCGCATGGTCGCGCCTCCCTTCAACGGGAAAAGCGGTGTGTATATCGCTTTCCGAACACGGGCCGTCCGCTCCGTCGCGTTGCGATGGTCCTGTCATCGTCGGCGGTTCGTGGCCCGCACCATCCATGTAGGGGTGTTCCAATCCGTTAGACGGCAAGGAACGGAAAGTTGACAGATTGTGATCGCACAAAGAGCCGGCATGCCGTGCCGCCACAGCTTGGCAGCGGGCGTGCCGGCTACATGCGCATCAGCAGGCCGCCGTCGACGGCGAGTTCGATGCCGGTGATGTAGCTTGCCGCGTCGGAGAGCAGGAACAGGGCCGCGTTGGCCATGTCCTGCGGCGTGCCGATGCGGCCGAGCGGCGCGTAGCTCGCCACGGCCGAGCGCTTCTCCTCGGTGTCCCAGCGCGCCTGCAGCGGGGTCAGCGCCATGCCGGGGCAGATGGCGTTGGAGCGGATACGCTCGCCGGCCAGTTGCATGGCGAGCGATTTGGACAGCGCGCAGACGCCGGCCTTGGATGCCTGGTAGGCGTCCTGCGGGTTGGCGTCGCCGCGATACCACTGGATGGTCGAGAAATGCACCATGGCGCCGCCACGTCCGCCCGAGCGCATATGGGGGACGACCGAGCGCGCCGTGTGTACGAAGGATTTCAAATTGATGTTGAACACCTCGTCCCAGACGTCGAGATCCATCTCGAGGGCCGATTTGTCGCGGCCGAACCACAGCACGCCGGCGACATTGGCGAGATAGTCGATGCCACCGCGCTCGCGGCCCGCCGTGCCGATCGTCTGTTCGACAAAGGCGGCGTCGGTGAGATCGCCCTGCGCGAAGGTGAGCCTGTCGTCGTAGGAAGCCAGGGAGGCCGGCCGGGCCTTGACGTCGATGGCAGTGACGGAGGCACCGGCATCGAGCAGCGCCAGCGTGATCGCCTCGCCCATGCCGCCGCCTGCGCCGGCCACGACCGCATGCCTGCCGGTGAAATCGTAAGCGATCATCTGAACCCCTCGTCTGTTCCTGCCAAAATGCAGATCGAAGGGACAATAGGGGCGGACCAAAATTCCATCAAGCGGTATTAGAAAAAATTTGCCAAAATGGAAAATCACGATATCGTACCCAAAATGACCTCTCAGCTCGGATGGATCTCAACAGCATGAACCTGCATTCCAGCGCGCGGACCTTTTCCGTGACTTCTCCCATCGACGGCTCGACCTATACGACGCGCTCCTATGCCGACGGTTCCACCATCGAGGCAGCGCTGACCCGGGCGCGTGCCGCCCTGCCGTCCTGGCGGCGGACGCCGCTGGCCGACAGACTGGCGATCCTGCTGCGCTTCGGCGAGGAGATGAAGGCGCGGGCAACGCCGCTGGCCGAGATGGTGGCCTGGCAGATCGGCCGGCCGCTGTGGCAGGCCGACGAGACGCCGCGCCTGGCGCTGGTCGGACAACTGCTTGCCGACGTCGCACCGGAAACGCTGGCCGATGTGCCGTATCCTTCGGATGACAACATCCGCCGCTATGCCAAGCCGGTGGCGGGCGGCCTGCATCTGTCGATCTGCGCCTGGAACTATCCCACCGCCATGCTCGGCTATCTCGTGACCGCGCCGCTCGCAGCCGGCAATGTGGTGATCTTCAAGCATTCGCCGCAGACGCCGCTGATTGCCGAACTGGCGGAAGAGGCCTTCCGTGCCGCCGGCGGCCCCGAGGGCGTGTTCCAGAGCCTGCATCTCGACCATACCGATGCCGAGCGTTTGATCTCGTCAGGCGCCTTCAACGCGGTGAACTTCATCGGTTCGGTCAATGGTGGAAGGCGCGTCCATGCCGCCGCCGCCGGCACGTTCACAC
>NZ_RZQL01000049.1 GCF_003997935.1 Mesorhizobium sp. M7A.F.Ca.US.006.01.1.1 | reverse complement strand
GGAGTTCTACCTGCACTATTGCGAGGCCGGCTTTCGCGCCAGCTACATCGACGTGCGCCAGGTGGTCTACAAGGCGTAAGCCGACACGCTCTTCGATTTCATTGCCGCCGACCGGGCGATATCGAGGATGATCTCGATATCGCCGCCCGGTCGCCGTCAAAAAGTCCGATCGCAAAGCAGGATGCCGCGCAGGACGGACGAATCGGAAATTACTTGATGCGCAAACGGACGATCTTCTTCGGCGTCATTGTCGCCGCCGCCGCGGGCATCTGGCTCAACAACACCTCGCTGTTGTCGAGCCGCCCCGCCGGCAAGCCGGAAGTGCTTGCCCATCGCGGCCTTGCCCAGGACTACGCGCGTGAAGGCATGACGGGTGAGACGTGCACGGCCGGCCGCATGTTGCCGCCGCGCCATGCCTACCTCGAAAACACAATCCCCTCGATGGAAGCCGCCTTCGCGCTGGGCGCTGACGCACTCGAACTGGATGTTCACCCGACCACAGACGGCAATTTCGCCGTCTTCCACGACTGGACGCTGGATTGCCGCACGGAAGGCAAGGGGGAAACGCGCAGCCATTCCATGGCCGAATTGAAGACCCTCGATGTCGGCTATGGCTATACGGCGGATGGCGGCAAGACCTTTCCGTTTCGCGGCAAGGGTGTCGGCATGATGCCGTCGCTGGATGAAGTTCTGGCACACTTCCCGGCCCGCCGCTTCAACATCAACGTCAAGAGCAACGATCCGGGCGAAGGCGAAAAGCTGGCCGCATGGCTTGCCATGCTATCGCCGAACGAGCGCTTCTATCTCTCGGTCTATGGCGGGGACAAGCCGATTGCCGCAGTCAAGGCAGCACTGCCGAACATGCATACGCTAAGCCGCGCATCGCTGACGCAATGCGTCCTGCGCTATGCCGCGATTGGTTGGACCGGCTATGTACCGGATGCTTGCCGCAAAGGCACTCTGCTCGTCCCCGTCAACATCGCGAAATGGATGTGGGGTTGGCCGAACCGGTTTCTCGATCGCCTGCAAGGCGTCGACAGCCGTGTCTATCTGCTCGGTCCTTACACCGGCGGCGACTTTTCGCAAGGGCTGGACGATCCCGAACTGATCAAGCAGCTGCCGAACGGTTATTCCGGCGGCATTTCCACCGATGCGCTGGATCTCGTCATGCCTGACATCAAGGAACGTTTCATCCAGCCGGCTCAATCCACGCCATAAGGCTAGGGACTGGAGCCGACCCGAACCACCTTCAAAGCAGGATGCGGTATTTCGCGAAGCCTGCCTCGCCCTCGCCTGCCGGCTCGATCTTCAGCGATTTCACCTGCGCAATGAAATCCTTCGCCTTGGCGCCGGTTTCGAACACGGCGCTGGTTCCAGGCAGCGGCGCGAACGACCAGTTGTCGTCCGCTGACGGGTTGATTGTACCCTCGCTGACAATGTAGCGAACGATGACGTCGCGATTGGTGTCCGGCGCTTCATAGATGATCTTCGAGGCATTGATGTCAGGGAAATTGCCGCCGCCACCGGCCCGGTAGTTGTTGGTCGCGACGACGAATTTCTGTTTGAGATCAATCGGTTTTCCATCGAAACTCAGGTCGACGATGCGGTTAGCGCCGGCATTCGCAAGCCCGCCCTTGGCATCGTATTTCGACGGCTGCGACAGGTCTATTTTATAGGTCACACCGTCGATGACGTCGAAATTGTAGGATGGGAAGTTGGTGTTGATGAGGGCCTGGTCGGCCTTGCCTGGCTCGATCCGGTTGAAGATGCCGGCTGACATTTCCAGCCATTCCTTGACCTGCGCTCCGGCGATTTCGACCGCACGCACGGTGTTGGGATAGAGGTAAAGGTCGGCAACGTTCTTGATGGCGATGTCGCCGGCTGGCACGTCGGTATAGTAGTCGGCGCCGTTGCGCCCACCGGCCTTGAACGGAGCGGCCGCCGACAGCAGCGGCACATCCTTCCATTGCGTGTTCTTGAGAATGTCTTTGAGGTACCAGGTCTGCGCCTGGCTGACGACCTGCACCGACGGGTCGTCGGCGACCAGCGCGAAATAGGAATAGAGCGGCGCGGAGGTCTTGCCGACAGGACGCCGCACATAGGCCAGCGTCGCCTGGTGGTCCTGTTCGAGGGCCGCGATGATGCGCTTGTCGTCCGGGACAGTCGGTTTGTTCTTGTTGTCGACGCGTTCGAAGATCGGCCGCGCTTCGGAGGTGGCTGAAACGATCTTCCATTTCGACCCGTCGCGTTCCAGCATCAGGTCGATCAGCCCCATATGCGAGCCCCAGAAGCCGCCCATGACGGCGGGTTTGCCTTGCAGCGTGCCTTTTTGCGTGTCGACACCATCGAGCGACTGGAAATCCTTCTTGCCGGGGAACACCAGATGCTGGTGACCGGTGAACACCGCGTCGATGCCGGCGACGCCGGCGACGAAGAACGAGGCGTTTTCCATCATGTCGCCCTGCTTCACGTCGATGCCGGAATGCGACAGCGCAATGACGATGTCGGCGCCCTCCTCCTTTATCTGCGGCACCCAGGCCTTGGCCGCCTCGACGATATCGCGCGTCTTGACGTTGCCTTCGAGGTTCTTGAGATCCCAGACCATGATCTGCGGCGGCACGAAGCCGATGATGCCGACCCTGATCGGCTGCTCGGCGCCCGAACCGTCCTTGATCTTCTTATCGAGGATGACGTACGGCTTCAGGTAGAGCTTGTCGTCGCGCGGGTTCGCGGCAAGCTCGGTGCCGCGGATAAGATTGGCGCAGACGAAGGGGAAATTGGCGCCGGCCAGCACCTTGTCCAGGAAAGACAGGCCATAGTTGAATTCGTGGTTGCCCAGCGTCGAGCACTCGTAGCCGAGCAGGTTCATACCCTTCATGATCGGATGCACGTCGCCGTCCTTCAGGCCCTTCTCATAGGCGATGTAGTCGCCCATCGGATTACCCTGAAGCAGGTCGCCATTGTCGATCAGCATCGAATTCACGGCTTCCTTGCGCACCGCGTCGATCAGGGAAGCCGTGCGCGACAGGCCCATCGTGTCGTTCGCTTTGTCGGCGTAGTAGTCGTAAGGCAGCACGTTTACATGGATGTCGGTGGTCTCCATGATCCGGAGATGCGCCTGGTTACCTTGAGCCCTGGCTGAGAACGGATGCAGCATGATCAGCGCCCCTGTGGCGGCGGCGCCCGCAAGGAGATCGCGACGGGAGACGGGACGGAGCAGTTGCGACATGTTTTCTCCTTCGACAACCTGACAAGCCCTGCCCCGAAGCGAACTTCGCTCTGAAACCCGCTTGAGTCCATTCAACAAGTCGCGCGCATGAAGCCGCCACTCGATCAGCAACAGATGACGTGCGGATGAACGATCCGGGTGAAGAAATCAGCCCTTGTCGTCGTCGCCCTGGGTGATCAGCCGCGCGCTGCGCTGCCCCGTCGCGTAGATCCATAGCCAGCTCAGCGAAACCGCAAGCCGGTTGCGAAAACCGATCAGGAAATAGATGTGGGCCACTCCCCACAGCCACCAGGCGAGCCAGCCGGTGAGCTTGATCCAGCCGAAATCGATGGCGGCGGCGCGTTTGCCGATCGTCGCCAGATCGCCGGCATGCCTGTATTGAAAAGGACGCGCGGTGTTGTCGCCGCCGAGCCTGGCCTTGATGGTAGCCGCAACATGTCGGCCCTCCTGCTTGGCGGAAGGCGCCACGCCGGGAACCGGCCGCCCGTCCGGCCGCAACACAAGGGCGGCGTCGCCGATGACAAAGATCTCCGGGCTGCCGGGCACGCTGAGGTCAGGCTCGACCAGCACCCTGCCCGCGCGGTCCGCCTTCGCTCCCAGCCATTCAGCGGCTGGCGAAGCGGCAACGCCGGCTGCCCACAGGATCGTTCGGGCGGCCAGTTGCTTATCGCCAAACACAACACCTTCGGCGTCGCAGCGTGTGACGGCCCGGCCGAGTTCGACCGTCACGCCGAGCCGCTCGAGCGCCTTCGATGCATAGTCGGAAAGCTTCGGTGCGAAATTGGCCAGGATCCGGTCGCCGGCCTCGATCAGCACCACGCGCGTCTGCCGCGTGTCGATGTTGCGGAACTCGCCGCGCAGCGTGTCATGCGCCAGCTCGACGATGGTGCCGGCAAGCTCGACGCCTGTCGGCCCGCCACCGACGATCGCAATGGTCAGCAACGCCTGGCGTTTGGCGGGATCGATTTCCCGCTCGGCCTGCTCAAAGGCCAGAAGAATGCGGCGCCGAATCGTGGTGGCGTCCTCCAAGGTCTTTAGGCCAGGTGCGAACGGCTCCCATTCGTCATGGCCGAAATAGGCATGGCGGGCACCGGTGGCGAGCAGCAGCGTGTCGTAGGCGACAGTGCTGCCGTCATCGAGCAAGACATTCTTGCTGGCACGATCGATGCCGACGACATTGGCAAGCAGCGTCGTCACATCCTTGCGCTTGCGCAGCAGGTGGCGGATCGGCCAGGCAACTTCGGAGGTCGCCAGCGCCGTGGTCGCCACCTGATAGAGCAGTGGCTGGAAGAGGTGATGGTTGCGCTTGTCGATCATGGTGATGCGCACCGGAGCACCAGCAAGCGCGCGGGTGAATTCGAGGCCGCCGAAACCCGCGCCGACAACGACGACATGATGCCTGGCTTCGTTCATTTCGTTCACCCTGATAGCAAGATTGCCTGTCTCGGATGTAGGTATTTTTGTGCAATGCAACAACAGATAACCACTACCCGAGACTCGTCGTTGCATGTCGTGAATGCACATGTTGTATCGTATCGCGAGGTATAGCGTTGTCGAACACGCGACGAGGTGAGGCATGGCTGACGATCATGACGACGACGCTCCGGCACAGTATGCCTCGCCGCCCTGCTTCATGCACGAACTCGACCCGGAATTCCGCGCGCCTTTGAGCGACTGGACCGACGTCAGGCGCTGGCGCAAGGCCGAGCGCGAGCGCCTGATCGCCGCGCGTCTCGCCGTTTCGGCCGACGCGCGAACGGTGATGTCGCATCGTATTGCCGAAGGTCTCGACGCGATCATCGGCGAGATCGCCGGCCGCATGGTCAGTCTCTACTGGCCGTTTCGCGGCGAGCCGGATTTGCGGCCTTGGATGGCGTCCATAAACGAACGCGGCGGCCGCACCGCCCTGCCCATCGTCATCGAGAAGGGGCAGCCGCTGATCTTTCGCGCCTACAAAGCGGGCGACAGGTTGGAGAAAGGCGTCTGGAACATCCCGATCCCGGCCGAGGGCGATCCGGTGCTGCCGGACATCGTCATCTCGCCGATCGTCGGTATCGACCCCCAGAATTACCGCCTGGGTTATGGCGGCGGCTTCTTTGACCGCACGCTCGCAGCGATGCCGTTCAAGCCGCTGGTCATCGGCGTCGGCTACGAACTGCAGCGCATCGCCACCATTTATCCGCAGCCGCATGATATCCCGATGGATAGGGTGGTAACGGAGGCCAGCTAGTCCAGGCCCCACAGGGTGGTTAGCGGCCTGTCAGCAACCAGGTTGTCATGGTTCGTCTCGATGGATCGCAGAGGCATTCGGGATTGACCCAAGGCACCCACCTTCGTCATCCACGGGCGAAGCAGGAGCGAAGCTCCGTCGCGGAGACCCGAGGATCCATGCCGTGACCTTGACCAAGGAATGCAGCCGAGCAGAACTCTGCACCGTAGTGACGCTTTGAAGTCGCGGCATGGATCCTCGGGTCTGCGCTGCGTCGCTACACTCCTTGCTCCGCCCGTGGATGACGAAGTGACGCCCGTTTCCGCAAATCGAAGGCAGGTGGTTTGTCTATGCAGCGACCCGTCAGAACTTCTGTGTCGAGGAACTAGGCCATTTCCGGCTTCATGCCCATGGCGGTCCTGTCGACGATTTCACGTAGCGCAAAGGACGAATTGATCTTCGTCACATGCGGCATCGCCGACAGCCATTCCTTGTGGATGCGCTCATAGTCGACGAGATCCTTCGCCGCGATCCTCAGGATGTAGTCGTATTCGCCCGACATCAGATGGCAGGACAGCACGTTCGGGCAGCGTTTGATTGCCGCCTCGAAATCCGACAGCGTCTTCTCGAACTGTCCTGACAGCGATATGTGCACGATCGCGGTCATCTGGTGGCCAAGTGCCGCATTGGAAAGCCGGGCATGATAGCCACGAATGGTTCCGGATTTTTCCAGATTGTCGAGCCGGCGCGAACAGGCCGACTGTGACAGGCCGACCTTCTCGGCCAGCGCCGCATTGGGTATCCTGCCATCCTTCTGCAAGGCCTCGAGAATGGCGATATCAATCCTGTCGAGCGGCATTATTCGTGAATCCTGCGAATATCTTGTTATTTCGCGCAACGATTATCGAAACCGGCCGTTTGGCGCAAGCGCATTCGCAAACACCTGCGCAACGATTCGTGGTTCACTCCATCCATACAGGGAACGAGCCCAAAAGGGCCGGATCAGGAGAAGAAAATGCGCGTCGGCTGCCCCAAGGAAATCAAGAACCACGAATACCGCGTCGGCCTCACCCCCGGCTCGGTCCGCGAATATGTCGCCCATGGCCACGAAGTGCTGGTCGAGACCGGGGCCGGGGCCGGCATCGGCGCCGATGACAACGCCTATCGCGCTGCCGGTGCCACGATTGCCAAGACGGCCGCCGAGGTGTTCGCCAGGTCGGACATGATCGTCAAGGTCAAGGAGCCGCAGCCCAGCGAATGGGCGCAGCTTCGCGAAGGCCAGATCCTGTATACCTACCTTCACCTTGCTCCGGATCCGGAGCAGACCAAGGGCCTGCTTGCGTCCGGCGTGACGGCAATCGCCTACGAGACCGTGACCGACGACCGTGGCGGCCTGCCGCTGCTGGCGCCGATGTCGGAAGTTGCCGGACGCCTGTCGATCCAGGCCGGTGCCACGGCACTGCAGAAGGCCAATGGCGGCCGCGGCGTGCTGCTCGGCGGCGTGCCCGGCGTGCTGCCCGGCAAGGTCACCGTGCTCGGCGGTGGCGTTGTCGGCCTGCATGCGGCCAGAATGGCGGCGGGACTTGGCGCCGACGTCACCATCATCGATCGCTCGATCCCGCGCCTGCGCCAGCTCGACGATCTCTTCGCCGGCCGCGTCCACACCCGCTACTCGACTGTCGAGGCGCTGGAAGAAGAGTGTTTTTCAGCCGACATCGTCGTCGGCGCGGTGCTGATCCCGGGTGCCGCGGCGCCAAAACTGGTTTCGCGCGAAATGCTGTCGGGCATGAAGAAAGGCTCGGTGCTGGTCGACGTCGCCATCGACCAGGGCGGCTGCTTCGAAACCTCGCACGCCACCACTCATGCCGAGCCGACCTATGAGGTCGACGGCGTCATCCACTATTGCGTCGCCAACATGCCAGGTGCCGTGCCGGTCACTTCGGCCCACGCGCTCAACAACGCGACGCTACACTATGGCCTGCAGCTTGCCGACAAGGGCCTCAAGGCGCTGGTCGACGATCATCACCTGCGCAACGGCCTCAATGTCCATAAAGGCAAGATCACCAACCGGGCAGTCGCCGAGGCGCTCGGCTACGAACTGGTCGAGCCGAAAGCCGTTCTCGCCGCCTGATTTTCGCGAAACAGCTCCTTTCAGTCCAGCCCGCCGGTTCCATGCCGGCGGGTTTTTTCTTGCGAGCCTGTTTTTCAGACAAAGCATGGCGTCGAAAGATATGACGCAACGGCACTTTGCTCATCATTGTTGCATATTTGTCATTCCCGTACCGGCCGACTCCCTGCTAGAGACATTCTGGGTTTATTCATTGGGGTACGGGCAAATGTTCATTCGCACATCCGCGAAATCTTTTCTTCTTGGTGCTGTTTCTGCTGTGGCTTTGATGTCTGCTGCTCATGCAGCAGACATCGTGCAGCCGGTAGAAGAAGCTGCCGGCTTTAACTGGAGCGGTCTGTATGTTGGTTTTGGCGTTGGTGCAGGTGCCAACGTGCACAAGCTCAGCAGCGATTTTATTCCAGTCTCGCTGAACGGCATTGGTGGCGAAGGCGTCTATGGTGAGCTGACGGTTGGCTATGACTATATGGTCTCGCCCCGGTTCCTCATCGGAGGTCTGCTGGACGCTCACGTGGGCAACATCAAGACCACGCTGGACATTACGGGGTTCGACGCTTCGATTAAGGAAACCTACGGTTTCGACGCTGGTCTGCGTCTCGGTTACCTCTTGACACCAAACACTCTGGGCTACGTGCTGGGTGGCTATTCCTGGCAGAAGTACAAGCTCGATACGAACGCTGGCTTCGGCTTCGATTGGGACCAGAGCGGATACTTCGTCGGCGGTGGCATTGAAACGGCCCTCAACAGCAATTGGACGATCAAGACCGAATATCGCTATACGGGCTTCGGCACCAAGAACGATCTTCTTTCCGAGGCCGGCCTTATCGGAGCTCCGGATGGCCTCCTCAATCTCGATACGTCGCGGCATACTTTCCAGATCGCAGCCAATTACCGTTTCGGCGCCCAGAACGGCGGCGGTGCCGCCTTCGAGACGCCAGCCTACAACTGGACCGGCTTCTATATCGGCGGCGCTGGTGGCGCCGGTGCGTCCGTGCACCAGATCAACGTTCCGCCGCTCGGCGACCTGGAATTCAACGGTCTCGGTGGCGAGGGTGCCTTTGGTGAACTGAACGTCGGCTACGATCATGACTTCGGTAGCTGGGTCGCAGGCGTCATGGTCGATGCCCGCTACTCCGGCATGACCTCAAAGCTGGATCTCGGCGGCGGATCGATCAACGTCGATACCGACTATGGGTTCGATGTGCTGGGCCGCGTCGGTATGAAGATGAACGAATCGACCCTTGCCTATGCGCTTGCCGGCTACAGCTGGCAGCATTTCGATCTGAACGGTTCCGACCCGATCGGCGACATCCTCGACTGGGGCTCCAGCGGCTTCTCGGTCGGTGGCGGCCTGGAAACGGCTCTGTCCAGCAATGTCACCGTTGGCCTCGAATATCGCTATTCGCAGTTCGCCAAGAAGGACTTTTCTTCGGAATTCGGCGCACCTGACGACACCCTTACCGCGACTTCCTCTTTCCACACCGTGCGTCTCGGCGCGAAGTACAAGTTCAACTAAAAGGCCCTCCAGCCAACAGTTGCAGCCCGTCGGCTATGCCGACGGGCTTTTTTGTTGCGCGGAATACCTCCGCGCCAAACGCAGGCAACAAAAAAGCGGAGCCAAAGCCCCGCTTCCTCGATGTCGAGATTTACCGCCGGTTCATCCGCGGTCGGCAAATCGATCGACAATGGCTTTCTATCGCGAATATGCGACGGGAGTACGACAACAGTTTCCAGCGGCTAATCTCAGCCTCAAGCGCGCTCGATGCGGCACTGGTAGCAATTGTTGCGCGCCGAGCGGACATGGACGTAGGCGATCTCGTCGCGTTCCAACAAGGTCTTGGCCCGCCCGGTGATGTCTTCGGTCGAGATCACGCCGCCGCTGCCATAGACGATGCGATCATCCCTGCCATAGCCTCGCACGATGTAGTCGGGGCTCTCGAGAATCTCGGGCAGCGCCTCGCTCTCGGCAGCGCGGTCGCATTCCTCGGCATGCAGGAAGATCGGCCCGGTTTCGGCATAGGGCTGAAGCTGCGGGAATGGCCGGTACGCCAGAACAAGGTAAGCATCGCCGGCTCCTATGTTCCTCAAGCAATGCCGGCAAGGCATGCCGTCTCCGTCGGAGATCTTTCGCTCGGGCGTTTGGCCATAAGCATCGACGCCACCGCGCTGCAGCGTCCTGACATCTTCGGTCGGCAAGGCTTTGAACTGGATGGTCATGGAAAATCTCCGGTGTCGTGACTGGAAATTATGTCCTTCAACCCCTCGCCGCCCACCCGATTCCTGCCAAATGTCGAAAAGCCGATCGCCCCTAGGCGATCGACTCTCATCAAGTTCCGTTAAAGGCGCCGGCTAATTAAAGTTCGGAGCTGCGACTCAACGGATGAAATCGTCGAAGCGGCGCAGCGTCACCCGGCGATTCTGCCAGTTTTCGTTCTGCGTCTGCACCAGCAAAAACTCCTCGCCATAGCCGACTGTCTCGAGAGCATGACCCGGCACCCTGAATTCGCGCACCAATGTGCGCTTGAGCGACGCGGCGCGCTGTTCGGACAGGGCCTGGTTCGACTGGAAGGAGCCGACGGCGTCGGTATGACCCTCGATCAGCACGCGGGCGCCGGGATCGCGGCGCAGGATGCGCCGCAGCGCGTCGGCAATGGTCTCGATCTTGTCGTATTGCGAGTTGGCAATAGCCGCCGAACCGAAGGCGAAGTTGATCGACTGGATATCGATCGAGCGGGCCATGCGGCGCAAATCCGGGCGCCGCTTGAATTCCCGGATGGTGACGCGCTCGTTCGGCCGCAATTTCACGCGCGGTGCCGCCTCGAGCTTCCGCTCGATCGTCGCGGCCGAAGGCGTTGTCGCCTGGGCTGCGGCCAGGCTTGGCATGACAATCGTCGCGATCAGCGCGGCGGCAAGTGTACGGCGGGTCAGCATGTCTTCGTCTCCTTCGGCCTTGGCCGCATTGATGGTGCGGGCAACATGCCAAAAGCAGCCTGAAGGGCCGATGAACGACAGGTTCAGATTCGAGCTGGTGTCAGCTTCCGGCTAGGGCCGCATGACGCTGGCCGCGCGCTCGGCGAAAGGCAGCGGATGCACGATTTCCTTCTTTTGCGCCACCGGTGCAAAGCCGAGCTTCTGGTAGAGCGGCAGAGCCGCCGGATGATCGAGCGTGCAGGTCTGCACCGTCACCCGCTTCGGCCCATGCGACCATGCGGCAGCGATCGCGGAGCCCAGGAACCAGCGGCCGATGCCTTGCCCGGTCGCATGTTCCATCATGCCGAAATAGGCAAGCTCGACTTCCTCCGGCAGATGCGGCTTGAGATCGAAGAAGCCGGCGGGGGCGCCGTCGAGGTAGAGCACCCTGATGTCACGGTCCTCGCGATGGATGCCGGCCGAAAGCTCGTCGTCATCCAGCCTCAGCACATTGACCCAGTGCCATTTGCGCCCCACCCGGTCCATCAGATAGCGGTAGAAATGCAGCGGAATGTCCTTGGTCCTCAGCAGCGCGACCTGACGGTTATACGGCACGGGCGGCGAATAGGCCGGAGGCACATGCATCTCGAGGAACGTCACCGTGACGTCGATGTCTTCCAGCGCGCCGTTTTCCATCGTCTTCATTCCTTGCCGGTCACAACGGGGCCGGTCACGACAGGCGTGTCTGAAAGCCCGCCCCACTCCGTCCAGGAGCCGTCGTAAAGCCTGTTGTTCGTATGGCCAAGCGTTTCCAGCGCCAGCGTTACCACCGCCGCGGTGATGCCGGAGCCGCATGAAGTGACGACAGGTTTCGACAGATCGATGCCGGCCTCCTCGATCACCTTGCGCAGGCGGTCCTTCGACAGCAGCTCGCCATTTTCCGACAGCGCCGAATAGGGCAGATTGCGCGCGCCAGGCATATGGCCGGAGCGGATACCCGCGCGCGGTTCAGGCTCGGCGCCGGTGAAGCGGCCCGGCCCCCGGGCGTCGGCGATCTGGCTTGCCCTGGTGTCGACGATCTGGCGCATGTCGGCGAGGCTGACGACGCGCCCGGCGTCGAAGTCGGCATGAAACACGCTTGGCGCGATCTTGGTCGGTTCGGCCGTCACCGGCCTGCCGGCGGCTTTCCAGCCATCGAAGCCTCCATCCAGAATATAGGTCTGGAAGACGCCCATCACCCTGAACATCCACCACGCCCGGGGCGCCGCGAAGAAGCCCGGACCATCGTAGACGACGATGGTGTCATCGGCAGAGACGCCCATGGCACCGACATACTGGGCGAAATGCTGCGGCGACGGCAAGGTATGCGGCAGGGGCGAATCGGGGTCCGAAGCGGCATCCTGATCGAGAAATCGTGCGCCCGGGATATGGGCCGACTCATACTCGCCTCGCGCATCGCGCTTTTGCGCCGGGAGATACCATGATGCGTCGATGATCGTCAGGCCCGGCTCGCCGAGACGTTGCTGCAGCCAGTCTGCGTCGACGGTGAAGGGGCTGTCCTCGGCCATTCTTGTTCTCCTGCTCGCCTTTTGGCGATCACTGTCTGTTCAGTTTGCCGGCGTCGGCCCAAAGCGGATACGAAAGCGCCTGTTTTCACGCCCCTTCTTCTCGATCTTGCCGATGTGGATCTCGCCGACTTCGCCGGTGCTTTTCACATGGGTGCCGCCGCAGGGCTGGCTGTCCACCGAGGCGTTGTCGCCGATACAGACCAGGCGGATCTTGCCGGTGCCGACCGGCGGCCGGACGTTCTTGGATTTCACCAGGCCGGGATTGGCGGCCAGTTCCTCGTCGCTGATCAGCCTGACAAAGATCGGGTGGTCGGCCCGCACCAGGTCCATCAGCCCGGCGGTGACGTCCTCCTTGGTGAAGCCGGCATCCGGAGCGTCGAAGTCGACACGGCTGTCGTCCTCGGAAACCGAAGCACCGGTGATCGGGAACGGGCAGACGACGGTGAGCAGGTGGCAAGCCGCGTGCATGCGCATCAGGAGATGCCGCCGCTCCCAGTCGATCGCCAGCCTCAGCGCCTCGCCCACCTGCGGAACCGACTGCTCCGGCGCTGGCACGTGTATGATCTCGTCCTTGGTCTCACCGGTGAGGGTGGCGGCAATGGCGATGCGGCTGCCATCGCCGCGTTCGAGATACCCGGTATCGCCCGGTTGGCCGCCCGAAGTGGCGTAGAAGATCGTCCGGTCGAGGATGATGCCGCCGCGGTCGTTGACGGCAACCACCGTTGCGTCCGCCGTGCGCAGATAGGCGTCGTCACGAAACAGGGCGTCCGTCCTGTTTGCCATCACGCGACTTTCTCGAACGGCACCGAAATTGTACTGCGCTGTTCCATCCAGCCCGGCACTGGCAGCTGCTTTTCGCGTAGGAATTCCGGGTTGAACAGTTTTGACTGATAGCGCGTGCCGTAATCGCAAAGAATGGTCACGATGGTATGGCCGGGACCCAATTCCCTGGCCAGGCGGATCGCGCCGGCAATGTTGATGCCGGTCGAGCCACCGACGCAAAGGCCCTCTTCCTGGATAAGGTCGAAGACGATCGGCAGCGCATCCTCATCGGGGATCTGGAATGAAAAATCCGGCGTGAACCCTTCGAGATTCGCGGTGATGCGCCCCTGCCCGATGCCTTCGGTGATCGAGCTGCCCTCGGACTTCAGCTCGCCGTTGGTGTAGAAGGAGTAGAGCGCGGCTCCCAGCGGATCGGCGAGCGCGATCTTCACGTCCCGGCTTTTGGCCTTCAGTCCGGAAGCGACGCCGGCCAGCGTTCCGCCCGAACCGACTGCCGAGACAAAGCCGTCGACCTTGCCGCCGGTCTGGTTCCAGATTTCCTCCGCTGTGGTGCGGATATGGCCGTCACGGTTGGCGACATTGTCGAACTGGTTGGCCCAGATGGCGCCGTTCGGTTCTGTCTTTGCCAGTTGCTCGGCCAACCGCCCCGACAGTTTCACGTAATTGTTGGGGTTCTTGTAGGGCACGGCAGGCACCTCGATCAGTTCGGCGCCGAGCAGTTTGATCGTGTCCTTCTTCTCTTGGCTCTGTGTGTCGGGAATGACGATGACAGTGCGATAGCCGAGCGCCTTGGCGACCAATGTCAGCCCGATGCCGGTATTGCCCGCCGTTCCCTCGACGATCACGCCGCCGGGCTTCAGCAGCCCGCGCTTCTCGGCGTCGCGGATGATGAAAAGGCCCGCGCGATCCTTGACCGACTGGCCCGGATTCATGAATTCGGCCTTGCCCAGGATCTCGCAACCGGTTTGTTCCGAAGCTTTGTTGAGGCGGATCAGAGGCGTGTTGCCGATCGCGTCGATCACAGAACGGGGCATTCAGGATTCCTTGTGTAGGTGCGCCGAAACCCTAGAAACCCGAAGCTGCGGTTTCAAGGCAAGAATTTGTCTGGTCCAGTCGCATTTGCAGTGCTGTTGTTGCGTCGGCGCTTCCCGAGGCTGGCCTCTTGCGCCACTGTTCATTTCCGGCTGACGTTGAAAAGCGGCTTTTCATTCGATTTCTTCACCGCTAGAGCAATTCCAGGAAAAGTGTAAAACGGTTTTCCGTCCGGAATTGCGTAGAAACAAGGAGATAGAGCAGTTCGCCGTTTCCGTGAAACGGCGAACCGCTCTAGAGCAAAGCACCAACAAGTCGACAGGGCGCAGCATGACACTCTACCGGGCCAACCCGAAGCACGGCGTCGCCTGGATCACGGGCGGCTCAAGCGGCATCGGCCGTGCCCTGGCCAGGGATCTTGCTTCCCAGGGCTATGCCGTCGCGGTGACGGCGCTCGACGACGATCCGATCGACACGCTTGTCGTCGAGACCGCGCAGATGCCGGGCAGTGTCACGGCCTTTCCCTGCGATGTCACCGACGAGCCGCGCATGGCAAGAACCGTCGCCGCGATCGAGAAGGAACTCGGTCCCATCGTGCTCGCCATCTTCAATGCAGGGAACTACATTTCGACGCCGGGGGAGAATCTTGTCGTCAACGACTTTCGCCGGTCCTTCGAGGTCAATTATTTCGGCATCATCAACGGCCTCGTGCCGGCGGTCGAACGCATGCGTGTGCGGGCGCGCGGCCATGTCGTTCTGGTCGGCTCCGTGACATCCTATTTCGGCTGGCCGACAACGGCAGCCTATGGCGGCACCAAGGCGGCCATCAACATCCTGGCCGAGTCGCTGAAGTATGATTTCGACAAGATGAACGTGCGTATCCAGGTGTTCAATCCAGGCTTCATCGACACCCCGCTGACCGAGAAGAACATGCTGCCCATGCCGGGACTGATGCCGGTCAGCCGCGCATCGCGCCGCATGGCGCGAGGCATCAAGTCGGGCGGCTTCGAAGTCCATTTCCCGCGCCGGACAAGCTGGCCCCTGAAACTGCTCGGCCTGCTGCCGAGGCCGCTGTGCAGAGGGTTTATCGGCCTGATGACCAGTTGGAAGGCGCGGCCTCTGCATTACGACCGCAAGCCGCCGATCGAATAGGACGCCTGCGAAATTGGCAGGCTCCCCGTTTCGGGCCGCCGTCGCCATGGTTGAGACAAATGCTGCGTGGAGTCTGCGATGGGGCGACGGATCGTGCTTGCTGTGCTGGGCCTTGTCACCATTCTCGCACTGGCCTTCGTGCTCGGCCCGCGCGTTCGCGTCGACACCACGATCCGTTTCGATCCCTCGCTCATCGCTGACGATCCGCAGGCCTATGTGGCAAAGGCCGAAGCCGCCATCCCCGGCATCCGCGACGGGCTGGAGAAAGAGATCGTCTGGGCCGATCCGATGGTGCATGCCAGGACGCCGCTGTCGATCGTCTACATCCACGGCTTTTCCGCATCGAAGGGCGAGGTCCGCCCGCTGCCCGACGAAGTGGCCGAACAGCTTGACGCCAATCTCTTCTACACACGCCTTACCGGTCACGGACAGGATGGCGCGGCGATGACGCAAGGCAGCATCAACGCCTGGATCAACGACTATGAGGAGGCGCTCGCCATCGGCCGGGCGATCGGCGACAAGGTGATCGTCATCTCGACTTCGACCGGCGGCTCGCTGGCGGTCTGGGCGGCAACGCAGCCCGGTGCGTCGGACGGGGTGGCGGCGATTGCGTTCGTCTCCCCGAACTTCGGCGTCAAGGCTTCGGGCGCCGAGATCCTGACCATGCCGTGGGGCAAACAAATCGCCAGGCTGGTCGCAGGCAAGGAACATAGCTTCGTGCCGCGCAACGCGCTGAATGAAAAATTCTGGACCACCCGCTATCCGATCGAAGCAACCTTGCCGATGCAGGCGCTGACCGAGCTTGCCTATGGCGCGCCGGTGGAGAAGGCGACCATCCCTGCTTTGTTCATCTTTTCTGATTCGGACAAGGTGGTGCGGGCCGACCGCACCCGCGAGATTGCCGGGCGCTGGGGCGCGCCGCATGAACTGGTTCCGGTCGACGACACCGGCGACCCGGACAATCACGTCATTGCCGGCGACGCGCTGTCGCCATCGACCACGGCGTTTCTGGCGCAAAGGATCGCCGTCTGGATCGAAGCGGTGGTGAAGTAAGCCGACGAAAAAAGGCGACCGAAGCATCGCTTCAGCCGCCCTTTCCTTGGTCTGTCCCGGCAATCAGCAAGGCTGAGCCTGACTGATTACAACGCTGGCTACTTACGCAGCCCGCGCCGCCGGACGCTTGCCGCCGAAGCGGCGCTTGTTGTTGCCCTTGAAGGCCGGCTTGGCGCCATCCGGCTTGCGCTCGCCGGCGAAGGCAGGCTTGTCGCCGAAGCGCTTCTTGCCAAAGCCGTTGCCTTTGTTCTCGCCACCGGGCCGCCTGCCGTCGCGACGACCATTGCGGTCGTTGCGGTCATTGGCCGGCTCGAAACGCTCGTTCTTTTCAGCCGGATTGCGCAGCGGATCGGGGCTGCCGAGATGGTCGGCAACGATCGGCAGCTTGGTACGGATGATGCGCTCGACCTGGCGCAGCTTGCTGTTTTCGGAAGGATCGCAAAGCGTGATCGCGATGCCGTCCATGCCGTTGCGGCCGGTACGGCCGATGCGGTGGACGTAGCTCTCGGCTTCATCAGGCAGATCGAAATTCACGACATGGCTGATGCCGGGCACGTCGATGCCGCGCGCCGCGATGTCGGTCGCCACCAGAATGCGCACCGAGCCGTCGCGGAAATCGTTCAGCGCTTTCTGGCGGGCGTTCTGCGACTTGTTGCCGTGGATGACGGCGGCCTTGAAGCCGTCGCGTTCGAGGTCCTTGGTCACCCTGTCGGCACCATGCTTGGTGCGCGAAAAGATGATGACGGACTTCATCGCCTCGTCGGCGAGCATCGTCGACAGCACCTGGCGCTTCTGCTTGGTGCGGGCAAAGACGACGCCTTGCACGATCTCTGCCGCCGCCGTGCTTTGCGGCGCGACTTCGACGCGGATCGGGTTCTTCAAGAGGCCCTTGGCCAGTTCGGCGATTTCATTGGGCATGGTCGCCGAGAACAGCACCGTCTGACGATCGGGCGCGGTCGCCTTGGCGATGCGCTTGACGTCGTTGATGAAGCCCATGTCGAGCATGCGGTCGCCCTCGTCGAGCACCAGCCATTTGGTGTCGGCAAGCACGAGGTCGCCCTCGCGCACCAGGTCGGTCAACCGGCCGGGCGTTGCGATCAGGATATCGACGCCGGGCGCAACCTTCTTCACCTGGCTGAAGCGCGAGACACCGCCAAGCACCAGCGCGGTCGAGACATGCGCGCCCTTGGCGAGGATCTTGATCGTGTCTTCGATCTGCACGGCGAGTTCGCGCGTCGGCGCCAGGATAAGCGCACGCGCCGTCTTCGGCCGGCGCTTGGTGCCGAGTGCGATGATCTTCGACAGGATCGGCAGCGCGAAGGCCGCGGTCTTGCCGGAGCCGGTCTGGGCGATGCCGAAAATGTCACGGCCTTCCATCTGCGGCGGGATCGCCTGCGCCTGGATAGGCTTCGGCTCGGTGAAGCCGGCATTGTGGGTGGCCTTGAGCAGCGCGCCCGTAATACCCAGTGCCGCGAAACCGGTGAGTTCCGCAGTGCTACCGGGCAAAGTGTTTTCGTTGGTCAAAATAATCTTCTTTCACGCGGCTTCTGGCCGCAAACATCGATGGCGGCAGGGCGCAACCTGCCGTCGAAAAAATTGATATGGAACGACAAGGCGGGCGGACGGTAACGTCCACTCGGCTGCGCTGTCGTGCCCGCAGGCATCATGCCACGGGGCTTTTTCGCCGCTTTGTGATTTACCGGAAAAAGGGCCGATATACCGGAAAGAGGGAAAACAGACGCAACCAGTCTCATTCGTCGAGAAGGCCGGATTCGTTCCCGGCCCAAGCGCCTATGGGCTGCATATGGCTGAGTTCGCGGCCAAATGCAAGGGGCGTCATGCTGCAGTGCAACAAAATCCATGACGCAGGCGGTGCTTGCGCTCCCCTGTCGGCACGATTACCACGAAATACAGCTGGCTCGGAGGGAACCGATGAAAGACGTGCTCAAGGAACTCGAGCGCCGCCGCGAGATCGCCCGCATGGGTGGCGGCCAGGTCCGCATCGATGCCCAGCACAAGAAGGGCAAGCTCACCGCGCGCGAACGCATCGAGGTGTTTCTCGACGAGGGCTCGTTCGAGGAATTCGACATGTTTGTCGAGCATCGTTCGACCGATTTCGGCATGGAGAAGACCAAGATCGCCGGCGACGGCGTCGTCACCGGCTGGGGCACGGTCAACGGCCGCCCGGTCTACCTCTTCGCCAAGGATTTTACCGTGTTCGGCGGCTCGTTGTCGGAAGCGCATGCCGGGAAGGTCATCAAGGTGCAGGAGATGGCGCTGCGCAACCGCGCACCGATCATCGGCCTCTACGATGCCGGCGGCGCGCGCATCCAGGAAGGCGTGGCGGCACTCGGCGGCTATGCCGAGATCTTTCAGCGCAACGTGCTGGCGTCCGGCGTCATTCCCCAGATCTCGGTGATCATGGGTCCATGCGCCGGCGGCGACGTCTATTCGCCTGCCATGACCGACTTCATCTTCATGGTGCGCGACACTTCCTACATGTTCGTCACCGGACCGGATGTGGTGAAGACCGTGACCAACGAGACGGTGACTGCCGAGAGCCTCGGCGGCGCTTCCGTGCACACGACCAAATCCTCGATCGCCGACGGCGCCTATGACAATGATATCGAGGCGTTGCTGCAGATGCGCCGGCTGGTCGATCTGCTGCCGGCCTCCAACACGTCCGAGATCCCGGAGATCGAATGCTACCAGTCGGTCACCGACCATGACCTGTCGCTCGACCGGCTCATACCCGACAACGCCAATAAGCCCTACGACATCAAGGAACTGATCCTGAAGGTTGCCGACGAAGGCGATTTCTTCGAGATCCAGCAGAATTTTGCCAAGAATATCGTCACCGGGTTCGGGCGTGTCGAAGGCCGCACGGTCGGCTTCGTCGCCAACCAGCCGATGGTGCTGGCCGGCGTGCTCGATTCCGACGCCAGCCGCAAGGCAGCGCGCTTCGTGCGCTTCTGCGACTGTTTTTCGATCCCGATCGTCACCTTCGTCGATGTTCCGGGCTTCCTGCCCGGCACCGCGCAGGAATATGGCGGGCTGATCAAGCATGGCGCCAAGCTGCTGTTCGCCTATGCCGAGGCCACCGTGCCGAAGATCACCGTCATCACCCGCAAAGCCTATGGCGGCGCCTATGACGTGATGGCGTCGAAACATCTGCGCGGCGACATGAACTATGCCTGGCCGACGGCGCAGATCGCGGTGATGGGCGCCAGGGGCGCGGTCGAGATCATCTATCGCAAGGACATCGGTGACGCCGAAAAGATCGCAGCCCATACAAAGGCTTACGAGGATCGCTTCCTGTCGCCCTTCGTCGCCGCCGAACGCGGTTATGTCGACGAGGTGATCATGCCGCATTCGACCCGCCGCCGCATCGCCCGGGCGCTGCGCATGCTGCGCAACAAGGATATGCAGAACCCCTGGAAAAAACACGACAACATCCCGCTGTGAGGCGCCGGCAGCTCATTCCTCTTCCGCCGCGCCAAACCCCGCTCCCATGGTGGCGCGGACGGCGTTGCCCCATGGCGTCGCGTGATTGTCGATGCGCATCTGGAAGATGAAGTAGGTCGGCGAGCAGAAGCCGATGCCTTTGATTTTGCCGATGCCCGGCGTGTCCGGCGGCAGCGACTGGCACATATAGTCCTCGCGGCAGAAATGATCGGCCGAACAGGCCGGCCGGTTGCCGCGATTGACGGCGCCGCCAAGGCACTGGTCGAAATTGTTGGTGGCCACGCAGATGTCGAATTTCTTGCCGCCGGCCAGCCCGCAGATCTCGTTCGGCATCGGCTTGCCGGCTTTGAAGGCGGCAAATGTGCGGTCCTTGTCATCGCACCCGCGATAAGCAATGCCACCCGGCACGCCGATCTTCGGCGGACGGCAGGTGTAGGCGGTGCGCGAAACGTCAGGCGCGAAGGCCGCGAATTGGCCTGATTTGCTGTAGCGGTCGTTGAAAGGCTGCGCCGCGTTGCTGGCGATCGACCCGGTCAGGCAGGGATGGCCGGAAAACATTTTCTCGCTGTCTTTGGGCAGCAGGCATTGCGCCAGTTTCGTGTGCACGCCTGAAGCGGTGGCCAGCGGCGTGCAGACGGTGCCGCCACCGCATTGCCAGGTCGCACCAAAGCGGGCCGCATCTTCCGGCATCAGGCACGGCATGGTCATCTCGGCCGGCGCGTAATCGACCGCATCGGCGTTCGTCCAGACCGCCGGCGGCGCAAAGAAGAGCGGACGGAAGCGGTTCGGCTGCTTGCCTTCGGCCGTGGCGGCGAGCCACGCCTGGCGCCGCGGGATCTCGGCATGAAGATGCGGCGAAATCCCGACCTCGATGCGGTTCAACGGCGACGTCGTCTTGTCGTCTAGCCCGATGAAATGGAAACCGGCGGTGGAGCCGGCCTGATGGCAACCCTGGCAGGCGCCATTGTCCAGCCGCTCGACCAGCGCTTCCGGCGTGCGCACCAGTTTCAGCGCGGAATAATCGAGCGCTGCGAATTCCTCGGGTCGGAATAATTGCGTATACGGATGATTGGCTTGCCGCGCGCTGCCGAAGGTCGACCATGAAATGATCTTTCTGGCCAGGAACTCGTCGGGAATTTCATAAACACCCTCATCGACTGCCGGCAGATTGGCGCCGACATAGGCGGCGAGCCGCGCCTTTAGCGCTGCGTCCTGCGAGAGCCGTGCGGTGTCGGGCGTGTTCTCCAGCGGCTTCTCGGTGAGATCGGCGCCATCGATGCCGAATATCCGCATGAGATAGGCCGCCTGCCCGCCGAACTCGGTTTCCTGGCCAGAGGGAAAGCGCACCACCTGTGCGTTGAGCTCCAGCTGCTTGAAGGTCAGCCCGGCTCTCTCCAGCGGCCCGCCGGTCAGCCAGCCGGCATCGACGCTCTCGTCAAGCTGGGGAGTCCAGCGCCCGGCAACACCGACGCAGCCGCCATCGGCATCCGGTGCGGCGCTGTAGACGGCATTGAAATTGAACGGCAGGCGTGACGCCAGCAGCTTGCCGTTTTTGCGAAAACTGTAGGCCAGGCGGTAGATGAAGCGCACCTCGCCGCAGCTCTTGTCGCCCTGCAGCGCGGTGAAGTCGCGACGGTCGAGCCGGTTGACGACGCCGACCAGCCGAAAGCGCGCCGCGTCGGTCCTCAGCCAGCGCATGTCCATGATGCGGCCGACATTGCCGTCGGTAACCTCGTAGAGCGGCCGCCCGCCGGCCTTCATGTCGGCACGCAGCGCCGCAACATCGGAGGCAACCGTTTCGACGATGGCGTGATAGGCTGGCGCCTCGTCGTAGAGCGCCTTCAGGCCGTCTTCGCCGTCGACCCCGAAAACGGCGGCAAAGCCATAGCCCTTGGCATCGAGCGCGGCGAGCACCGCCGGATTGTCGACGACGGTCACAGGACCTTCGGCGTGCGCCGTCGGCGTCATGAAGACAGCGATGAGGGTGGCAAGCAACAGAGCGAGCGCACGGCTCATTCAGGCAGCCTTTCGCGCGTCGAAGAGTTCGCGCAACACCGGCACCAGCGCCAGCGGCAGATCCTCGGCGATCAGGCCGGGTCCGAACCGGCTGCCGGCCTCGGCATGCAGCCACACCGCCGCGCAGGTGCCCTCGAAGGGCGGCATGCCTTGCGCCAGCAAACCGGCAATGATGCCCGACAGCACGTCGCCTGACCCGGCTGTGGCCAACCACGGTGCACCGTTGGAGTTGATCGCCGCTTTACCATCGGGCGCTGCTATGACCGTGTCGGCCCCCTTGTAGACGATGACGGCATTGGCCCGCGCTGCGGCCGCCCGCGCCTTGGCCAGTTTCGACATGGTTTTGTCCCCGGCGATATCAGGAAACAAGCGGCCGAATTCGCCCTCATGCGGCGTGACCACCAAGGCAGGCGCATTCGGCTGACGGGCAGCTTCGAACAGCGCCTGAGGCTGATGGGCCAACGACGTGATAGCGTCGGCATCGAGCACCATCGCACGGGCGTGGCTTGCAGCCGCCGATGTGCGTGCCTCCTCCGCCAAAGCCTTTATCAGCTGCAGGGCAAAATCGCCGACCTTGGGCTCTGGCCCGAGCCCCGGTCCGAACACCAGCGCCTCGGGATGGCGCGCCGTCAGAAATTCCTGCACCTCCTCGAGCGAGCCCGCCTCGCGCAGCATGATCGAGGTCAGGTGCGTCGCGTTCACCTGCATCGCATTGCCAGGCGACAGCACGGTGACCGCCCCTGCCCCGCTTCTGGCGGCGGCCATCGCCGACAGCCGCGCCGCGCCGGTAGCACTGGGACCGCCGGAAAAGACGCCGACATGGCCGCGCTTGTATTTGTGCGCGTCCACCGCCGGCACCGGAAATTCCCGCAACCACAGGTCCGGCACATTCTCGAAGGTCGAGACGGCGAGCTGGTCGATGATGCCGTCACCGATGCCGATATCGGCGAGCACGATCTCACCGCATTGCCCGCGCCCCGGCAGCAGCAGGTGGCCAGGCTTTTTCCGTGCGAAAGTGACGGTGATCTCGGCACGAAACGCCCTGCCCAATATGTCGCCGCTGGTTCCTGAGACGCCCGACGGCAGGTCGACCGCGACCACAGGCAGGCGCAGGGCTGTCGCAGTATCGACGGCTTTCGCGGCGTCGCCGGACAGCGGCTTGGACAGCCCTGCCCCATAGAGCGCGTCGATCACGATCGAGCCAGACTCGGCGTCGAAACCAGACAGCGGCCAGGGCTTGATCGGGCATTCCGCAGCGGCGAGCGCCGCATCGCTTTCCGGCCTCGGCGCTCCGGATGACCAGATCGTTGTGTCGACGCCGCTGGCGGCGAGGATGCGGGCGACGACATAGCCATCACCGCCATTGTTGCCGGGCCCGCACAGCACATGGACATGCGTCGCTGCGGGATAACGCTTGAGAATCTCAGCCGCGACCGCTTCACCAGCGCGCTGCATCAGGCCGATGCCGTCGGTTGGGCCGGCGGCGATCGTCAGCCGATCGGCCTCGCTCATTTCGGCCGGGGAAAGAAGTTCGTTGCTCATGGATTGCCGATCCGCATGCGATCAAGCATTGTCCAATTTCGATCCTAAGCAAACAAGGGGGAGTTGCCGAGATCTGCGGCCATAACGTCGGCACGAAGGCATCGCGGGCAGAAAATTGCCTGAGGGATAGGCGGTATGCCTGATTTTTGTGCGGACGCGGGTGCTGGCGCTGTGTAGGCTCTGGCAGCCCATGCCGCTTCCGGTGCAGTGAATGACGCGAATTTGCATCCCGGTGCGGCGCGGCTTTGAAATCTTATGAGACCGCTTAGAATCCGCTGAATTGGCACGGTTCGTGCTTGATGGAGGCGCAAGCGGGGGGTCACAACCCGTTTTTTTGGCAGTGGAGGCCACTTTTTACATGAAAAAGATCGAAGCGATCATCAAGCCATTCAAGCTGGACGAAGTGAAGGAAGCGCTTCAGGAAGCCGGACTGCAAGGCATCACTGTCACCGAAGCAAAAGGCTTCGGTCGTCAGAAGGGCCATACGGAACTCTATCGCGGCGCCGAATATGTCGTCGATTTCCTGCCCAAGGTGAAGATCGAGGTCGTGCTTGGCGACGACGCGGTCGAAGGCGCGATCGAGGCCATCCGCAAGGCGGCCCAGACGGGCCGCATCGGCGACGGCAAGATCTTCGTTTCCAATATCGAGGAAGTCGTGCGAATCCGCACCGGCGAAACGGGCATGGACGCGGTCTGATCCGACCGCCCCCATCCTCCTGAAAACGTCATCATCAAAAAACGTCATCAAACAGGGATACATGACATGACGACAGCCAAAGACATCATGAAGCAGATCAAGGACAACGACGTGAAATTCGTCGACCTGCGCTTCACAGACCCGAAGGGCAAGCTGCAGCACGTGACGATGGATGTCATCGAGGTCGAGGAAGACATGTTCGCCGATGGCGTGATGTTCGACGGCTCTTCGATTGCCGGCTGGAAGGCCATCAACGAGTCCGACATGGTGCTGATGCCCGACCCGGAGACGGTTCACATGGACCCGTTCTTCGCCCAGTCGACCATGGTCATCCTGTGCGACATCCTCGATCCGGTTTCGGGTGAATCCTACAACCGCGATCCGCGCGGTACGGCCAAGAAGGCCGAGGCCTACATGAAGGCCGAAGGTATCGGCGACACCATCTATGTCGGCCCGGAAGCCGAATTCTTCGTCTTCGACGACGTGAAGTACAAGGCCGATCCCTACAACACCGGCTTCAAGCTCGACTCCACGGAACTGCCGTCGAACGACGACACCGATTACGAGACCGGCAATCTCGGCCACCGTCCGCGCGTCAAGGGCGGCTACTTCCCGGTGCCGCCGATCGACAGCGCGCAGGACATGCGCTCGGAAATGCTGACCGTGCTCGCCGAGATGGGCGTGCGCGTCGAAAAGCATCACCACGAGGTGGCGGCGGCGCAGCACGAACTCGGCATCAAGTTCGACGCATTGGTGCGCAATGCCGACAAGATGCTGATCTACAAATATGTCGTCCACCAGGTCGCCAACGCCTATGGCAAGACGGCCACCTTCATGCCGAAGCCAATCTTCGGCGACAACGGCTCGGGCATGCACGTCCACATGTCGATCTGGAAGAACGGCAAGCCGACCTTCGCCGGCAATGAATATGCCGGTCTGTCGGAAAGCTGCCTGTTCTTCATCGGCGGCGTCATCAAGCATGCCAAGGCGATCAACGCCTTCACCAACCCGCTGACCAATTCCTACAAGCGCCTGGTGCCGGGTTACGAAGCGCCGGTTCTGCTCGCCTATTCGGCGCGCAACCGCTCGGCGTCCTGCCGTATCCCGTTCGGCTCGTCGCCGAAGGCCAAGCGCGTCGAGGTCCGCTTCCCCGATCCGGGCGCGAACCCCTACCTCGCCTTCGCCGCGTTGCTGATGGCCGGCCTCGACGGCATCAAGAACAAGATCCATCCCGGCCAGCCGATGGACAAGGATCTCTACGACCTGCCGCCGAAGGAGCTGAAGAAGATCCCGACCGTCTGCGGCTCGCTGCGCGAAGCCCTGCAAAGCCTCGACAAGGACCGCGGCTTCCTGAAAGCCGGCGGCGTCTTCGACGACGACCAGATCGACAGCTACATCGAGCTGAAGATGGCCGAAGTGATGCGCTTCGAAATGACCCCGCATCCGGTCGAATACGACATGTATTACTCGGTCTGAGATTTCAGTCCAAGATTAGCTATAATGCTCAAGCCCTTGAAAGACTTCCCTCTTTCAAGGGCTTTTTGCTGCGCTCCAATAGGAATTGCCAGCCGACCGGCATGTCTCGCCTGCGCGGCAGCCGCGCATGGACAGCCGTATCCGCCTTTCGTCTTCGACGATCGGTGGCTTCAATCACAACTCGGCGGTGTTCAGTAAATGATCAAGGGAGGCCGCTCGGTCGCCAACGTCGGAGCCAGGAGCGAGCGGAGCACTGTCTCAGGCTACAGTGACCGCTCGTCCGGCGCCCACGCCAATGCCGCCGTTCAAGAAAACCCCGCCCGTCCGAACAGCATTGCGTGACGTAACCCCAAGGCCTGCGAATACGCATGCCGTAGCGTGATCTGTCAACGCCGCCGGCCAGGCCGCGAATGACCGATTCCGTTGTATGAACAGATGCTTATGGAAGGTCCATCGCCCGGATAAGGGCTGGGAAAGGCGCTTTTCCGGGCTTTCTGGCGAGTGATCGCCGGAGGCTCACACGGCTGCGGCCAGAACTCCCGGGCGATTTGCGACCGCCTGAATTGCCCGACTTTTTCTGGGTATGTTTTCCCAGGGATGCAGTCCGCCGGGTAACGGCCAAAAAAGAACCCCGGCGCGAAACGCCGGGGTCTTCTTGTCATACAGTCCGAAACACTTACGCGGCGGCCGAAACCTGGGCGCTTGCCGGAACCGAAGCGATCGTCTTCAGGATCTGCGAGGCGATCTGGTAGGGGTCGCCCTGCGAGTTCGGACGGCGGTCTTCCAGATAACCCTTGTAGTCGCTCTTGATGAAGGAGTGCGGCACGCGGATCGAGGCGCCACGGTCGGCAATGCCATAGCTGAACCGGTTCCACGGCGCGGTCTCGTGCTTGCCGGTCAAACGCTTGTCGTTGTCCGGGCCGTAGACGGCGATGTGGTCCATCAGGTTCTTGTCGAAAGCCGCCATCAGCGCTTCGAAATAGGCCTTGCCGCCGACTTCGCGCATATAGGCGGTCGAGAAGTTGGCGTGCATGCCAGAGCCGTTCCAGTCGGTGTCGCCGAGCGGCTTGCAGTGGTATTCGATGTCGATGCCGTACTTCTCGGTCAGGCGCTGCATGAGGTAGCGGGCCATCCACATCTGGTCGGCGGCTTTCTTGGAGCCCTTGCCGAAAATCTGGAATTCCCACTGGCCCTTGGCCACTTCGGCGTTGATGCCTTCGTGGTTGATGCCGGCGGCGAGGCAGAGGTCGAGATGCTCCTCGACGATCTGGCGCGCGACGGAGCCGACATTGGAATAGCCGACGCCGGTGTAGTACGGGCCCTGGGGTGCGGGATAGCCGCTCTCGGGAAAGCCGAGCGGGCGACCGTCCTTGTAGAAGAAATATTCCTGCTCGAAGCCGAACCAGGCGCCCTCGTCATCGAGGATGGTGGCGCGCTTGTTGGAGGCATGCGGCGTGACGCCATCGGGCATCATGACTTCGCACATGACCAGTACGCCGTTGGTGCGGGCGGGATCCGGATAGACCGCAACCGGCTTCAGCACGCAATCGGAGCTGTGCCCTTCGGCCTGCTGGGTCGAGGAACCATCGAAGCCCCACAGCGGCAGCTGCTCGAGTTCAGGGAATTCGGCGAATTCCTTGATCTGCGTCTTGCCGCGAAGGTTGGGGACCGGGGTATATCCATCGAGCCAGATATACTCGAGCTTGTATTTCGTCATTCTAGCCTCTCGTTGCTTGATCACCGAACACTGAACGGCGTCGACATGCGTCTGCGGTCAGCAGCCGGCCTGCCGCACACTTAAAATGCAATTCATGTGCCATTCTTGGTCCGGAGGGTGCGACAAAATTGACGCGGCATCCACCGGAAGTCGGCGAGCCGCCTAAGCAATGCGCCCGGATCTATCACGGCTCTTATTTGCACAAATAGTGTGCAAGTGCTGATCTTTTCATAGGCATATTGCCTAACTTGATTGCAGACCTTATCTTCGGGCCAAGTTGAATCGAAAAGGTTCGGCGGAAGAAAGGAACCCGGCAATGGAAGTCATTTCCACACGACCGTCGGCTAAAATTTTGATGTTCCCGGCGGCAGCGCGCCTCTCTGCCTCAAATTTGAGCGGAAAGGCGAAGTTTGCGGCAGAGCTTGCCTCGCTGCGTGATGCCCGCGCGGATTTCGGCGACGGCTGGTACCATGAGGCAGCCATCGAGGAAGAGGCCCGGGGCCGCAAGAGCTGACACAAAGGGCAGCAGCCCTCGCCAACGAATTGGCCTGAAAAGAAAAAGCCCGGCGCGATCGTTCGCGCCGGGCTTTCTTTTGAACGCTGGGGCTGCCTACTCCTTGGCGTGCAGGTCGGTGCCGAGCGTATCCTTGACGAAGATCATGCCGATGACCAGCGTTATAGCCGCGATCACCACCGGGTACCAAAGGCCATAGTAGATGTCGCCTTTGTAGGCGCTGAGCGCGAACACGGTTGCCGGCAGCAGGCCACCGAACCAGCCATTGCCGATGTGATAGGGCAGCGACATGCCGGTGTAGCGAATGCGGGTCGGGAACATTTCTACCAGGATCGCCGCGATCGGCCCGTAGACCATGGTCACGAACAGCACCAGAATGAACAGGATGCCGATCGTCATTGGCCAGTTCACTGCTGCAGGATCGGCGAACATGGCGAACGCGCCGCCGCCTGGAATGTTGTAGACGGTGACTTCGGGTGCGCCCGCTGCCTCATCGGTGGTCAGCAGCTTGTCCTTGACCGCCTGGTCGATCGGCACCGTCGCCTTTTCACCGGCACGGATGGCAGCGGCGTCCAGCTTCAGTTCCGGGTTGGCGGCAACAAACGCATCGAGCTTCTGGTCCGCAACCTTGGCTGCCGCGCGCTTCAGCGGATAGCCGCCGTCCTGCAGCGACATATTGACGGCCTTGATGAAGGCCGCTTCCTTGGCCTTGGCCTGATCACCGGCGGCAATGGCGTCATAGGACTCGACCGTCTCGTTGCCGATTTTGACAGATGCGGGTGTGCCGGCGGCAGCCGTCGACACCACGTCATAGGGAACCGAGTTCTTGGTCAGGAACGAAGTCGCGATATCGCAGGATGTCGTGAACTTCGCCGTGCCAACCGGATTGAACTGGAACTTGCAGTCGCCCGGCGCCGCGGTCACCGTCGCCCTGGTGTTCTGCTGCGCCGTGGCGAGTGCCGGATTGGCAGCCCACGTCAGTGCCTTGAACAGCGGGAAGGTGCAGACAATCGCCAGCGCAAGGCCCGCCATGATGATCGGCTTGCGGCCGATCTTGTCGGAGAGCCAGCCGAAGACGACGAAGAAGATCGAACCGACCGCCAGGGCGACCGCGATCATGATGTTGACCGACTGCGCGTCGACCTTGAGCACGTTGGTCAAGAAGAACAGCGCGTAGAACTGGCCATTGTACCAGACCACGGCCTGACCGGCTGTGAGGCCGAGCAGCGCCAGCAGTGCAATCTTGGCGTTCTTCCATTGGCCGAAGGCTTCCGTCAGCGGCGCCTTGGAGCCCTTCCCCTCATCCTTCATGCGCTGGAAGGTCGGGGATTCGGAAAGCGAAAGCCGGATCCAGATCGAGATGCCGAGCAGCAGGAAGGACACGATGAACGGAATACGCCAGCCCCAGGCAGCATAGTTTTCCTTGCTCAATGAAGCCTGTACGATCAGGATCACAATCAGCGAGAGGAAGAGGCCGAGCGTCGCCGTGGTCTGGATCCACGAGGTGTAGTAGCCGCGCCGGTTGTCCGGCGCATGTTCGGCGACGTAAGTGGCCGCGCCGCCATATTCGCCACCCAGAGCCAGGCCCTGCAGCATGCGCAGGATGATCAGGATCACGGGAGCGGCGATGCCCAAAGTGGCATAGCCGGGCAGCAAGCCGACCAGGAAGGTCGACAGGCCCATGATCGTCATGGTGACAAGAAAAGTATATTTACGGCCGACCAGGTCACCGATGCGGCCGAACAGCAGTGCGCCGAACGGGCGCACAAGGAAGCCTGCGGCGAAAGCCAACAGCGCGAAAATGTTGCGGGTCGCTTCCGGGATGGCTGGGCTGAAAAAGGTCGAACCGATGAACACTGCCAGCGAGCCATAGAGATAGAAATCATACCATTCGAAAACGGTGCCGAGCGAGGAAGCGAAGATGACTTTCTTCTCCTCCCGCGTCATGCCGCGGCTTGCTCCGCCGGCGGTCGATGTTATTGCCATTGCGTTATCCTCCCGTGAGACCCGTTCTAGATGCTGCGCGACACCGTCCGCGTTCTCCTCCGAGCACGGACTCAACGACAGCCATCGGGGAAAAATGACAGAAAGCGTCCGCCAAAGGCACCGCGTCTTTGGGATTATGACTTTGGTATTAGGTGCGCTGCGGGATGAAACCGGGCGAGCTGGGAAACCCCCTTAGCCCTTGAGCGCTTCCAGCAGGCCGACAGCAGCCATCGTGTCGCGCTTGCGAGCCGCGCGGCGGGCAACGGCCTCCGCGTCCTGTCCCCATTGCTCGATCTGCCAGTCCTCGTCGACATGGGCAGCGGCCCAGGCACTCTCGGCGTCGAGTTCACCGAAATCGACAGCCAGCGCCAGCAGAGCCGAACCGGTCAGCGACGTCATCACATGGATGGCGGCGAGCCGCAGCGGCTCTGTTCGCTGGGCAAGATGGCTGCCCAGCACCGCGATGGTCTCACGCGGCTGCTCGACATGGATGATCCCCTCGGCGAGATTGAAGCGGGCTCCGAGTGTTCCCCTCGCCCAGTCGATCACCGGATCCCAATGCTGGTTCTGCCGCTCCACCAGCCCCTGCGGCACGTCGGCGCGGTAGCAGAGCAGATCGGACGAGGCAAAGCGCAGGATATCCTCCAGCACCGCCTGCGGGTCGCTGGCGACGCCATCGATGGCGGTGTTCACAAGCCGCATCACCGGCATGGTCACCGGATTGATGGTCTCGCTTTGGGCGGCGAACTCGTCAGCAACGAGCGCGGCTGCCGCCTCGGTAGGCACTGCCAGCAGCGCCTTGCCCGGCGTGCGCACCGGCTTGCCGTCGAGATGCACGGCAAAGCCGCCTTCGACCGGCGCGACCGAGACGGTCTTGTAGAAGCGTTTCGGCAGAGGCGTCTTCATCTGGATCTGGGCGCGGCGCACAGGATCCGGGTCGGAAAGATATTTGCCCGCTTCAAGGTCGTTGAGGATGTCACGCATAAAAGGTCTCTTCTTACACCGGCGTCAGCTTACGCGCTGGCCGGTTGACGATGATCAGGCCGGCGGCAATCAGGCCAAGTGCCAGGAAAATGCGCATGGTCAGCGGCTCATTCAAGAACATGGCGCCGCACAAAACGCCGAAAACCGGCGACAGGAAGGTGAAACTGGACAGGCTCGATGCCGGATAGCGCCGCAGCAGCCAGAACCACAGTACATAGGTGAAGGCGACGATGTAGACCGCCTGGAAAAGCAGGGCCAGAGTCGGCAGCACGGTCGGGTCGCGAACGGGCGGGCCAGCGAGAGGCAGCACCAATACGCCTACGACCGCTGCCCCGGCGAGTTGATAAAGCAAGAGCTTCTCGGCGCTCGCCTCGACCAGCTTCGACCGCTTGATGAGGATGTTGGTCAAAGCCCAGAAAAATCCGGAGCCGAGGCTCAGCAGATCGCCGAACAGCATGTCCCCGCCTCCGCCAAGCTTGTCGGAAAACACCGCGGCAAGGCCGGCAAAGGCCAGCAGCAGGCCAAGGAATTTCCTCAACGTGATCTGCTCACCGAGCAGGAAATGGCCGCCGAGCAGCATCCAGAACGGCATCGTGTTGACCAACAGCGTGTTGCGGGCAACGGTCGTATGCTCCAGGCCGACATAAAGGCAAAGGAACTCGATGCCGAAAAGCGCGCCAACCACGATGCCGGCGAGCAAGGTCCCGTCGCGCGTGAAAAGCGCGATGCCGCGCCACCGGCACCAGGCAAAGACACACAGGCCGCCGATGATCGAGCGCGCGATCGACAGGAAGACCGGGTCATAGCCAGCGTAGGAGATCTTGGCGGCGACGTAATTCAGCCCCCAGGAAAAGGTCAGCCCGACCATGATGGCGGCGGCGGCCATGTCGACCGTGTCGCGCCGGTCGAGCGCGTCGGTGGCGCCGCTCACGATCAGTCCTCCGCGCTGGCGTCGTCGAAGCCGATCAGGTTCCAGCTCTGGCGCATGTGCGGCGGCATTGGCGCGGTGACATCGATGACGCCCTTGTCGGGATGCGGAATGATGATGCGGCGGGCGTGCAGATGCAGGCGGTTTTGAATTCCGCCGGGAAAGTCCCAGTTGGTGTCGGCCTCGAAATATTTCGGATCGCCCAGGATCGGGCAGCCGATGTGGGCTGCATGAACGCGAAGCTGGTGGGTACGGCCGGTATAAGGCTCCATCTCAAGCCAGGTCATCGTCTGCGCCGCCTGCTCGATGATCCGGTAGTAGGACACGGCGTGATCGGCGCCCTTTTCGCCGTGCGCGGCGACACGCACGCGGTCACCGTCCGGCGTCGGCTCCTTGATCAGCCAGGTCGAGATCTTGTCCTCGCGCTTGGGCGGCACGCCCTTGACTAGCGCCCAATAGGTCTTCTTGGTCTCGCGGGCGCGAAACGCTTCCGAGAGCTTCATGGCGGCCAGCCGGCTGCGGGCGACGACCAGCACGCCCGAGGTGTCGCGGTCGAGCCTGTGAACCAATCTGGGCTTCTCGCCCTTCTGGTTGCGCCAGGCTTCCAGCATGTCGTCGACATTGCGGGTGACGCCCGAGCCGCCCTGCACCGCAAGGCCCGCCGGCTTGTTGAAGACGAAAACCTTAGGGTCTTCATGGATCAGCATTTTCGACAGGACATCGGCATCGCCCTGGTTGCGGATCGAGTGGCCGGTCAGCGCGCTCTCGCCCTTCTTGTCGACCTCAAGCGGCGGGACACGAACCATCTGGCCGGGCTCGACACGGGTGTCGGCCTTGACCCGGCCGCCGTCGACACGGATCTGGCCGGAGCGCAGAAGCTTCTGCAAATGGCCAAAACCAAGGCCCGGGAAATGGGGCTTGAACCAGCGATCGAGCCG